>JAPPND010000150.1 GCA_028818795.1 Gammaproteobacteria bacterium
CGATTGACCATGCCCGGCCCTTCCAGCCCCAGGCCCCCGCCGTTGGCGAGCGCTCGTTTTCGGAAGCACTCGTAGTGGCGGGCGGCGTCGAAACTGGCCGTCGCGAGAAACTGCTTGACCTCGTGATAGCCGTAGGACAACTGATGCTGCCACCCCGTGATCGTCTCGATGTCGACGTTCGCGTAGCCGACGAGTTCGGTGCAGATCTGGCAGACCGCGTGCTCGACGTCGTCGGGGAGCGGCTCGATGGTGTGCCAAGGCACGTCCGTGGCCGGCGCCCAACGGCGCTGGATCGCCTCCTCGTAGAGATCCGCCGCGCAATCCGCCCAGAGTCCGGCCTTGTCGCGGATCGAATAACCGACCGGGGGCATCCCCCGACGCGGTACTGCACCGCGCGGATTGCGGCTCTGGTCGGCCCACTGGGTCGGCGTCTCGCCGTAGATGCCGACGTTCAAGTCCCCGAGTCTCAATCCCGCCTTGCCGGGTTTCACCCGCACCCCCCACTGGCGGGTCTTGTTCATCCAGTTGTACTTGGGCTCGAAGGTCCGCTTCTCCTCGGACGTCGTCGACTTGGGCGGCGCCGGTTTCGGCGCGGGCTGGTTCGGCGACGAGGGTTTCGTCGCCGGCTTGTTTGCCATCTGGTGGAAAATCCGCCGCCTAGGCGGCTTCCTCGATCATCTGCGTGACCCGGGACCGGCCGTTCTCGAAGCGCTCCCCGAATCCCGCAGAGATGACGCGCTTGCGGTACTCCTGGAGCTGGCGGCGGCGGATCGCGATGATCTTGTTCATACCGTCGTCGAAGTGCTCCTTGCCGCCGCCGAGGATGATCGCCATGGATTCGGACGTAGGCGTCAATTGCCCAACCGGGTTCGCGGCCCCGATCAAGCCGCCCTCGGCCTCGTCGAGGTAGCAATGGATCTCCTCGCGCCGCTCCGGCGCGGTCTCCGACATGTAGCGCAGGTGCATGACCCCGAACGCCACATGCCGCGCTTCGTCCTGGGCGCAGAGCCGGTAGATGACCTTCTCCGCTTCGTTCTGCGCCATCAATTCGCCCATTCGGAAGAGGGTAAGCACCGCGCCCTCGCCGGACACGTGGAGCCTCGACGACATCTCGGTGAAGTCCCGGGACAGGTCGATGCTGCCGACGAAGCCGGAGGTGGCACCCGTGGCCTGCATGAGACCGCCGCCGTTGGCGAGTGCCCGTTTGCGGAACACGTCCATGTGCCGGGACTCGTCCATCACCTGGGCGAGCAGCACCTGGCGCGGCTCGTAGAAATCGGGCGTGGTCAGCGATACCCAGCGAGCAGGAACATCGCCGGCGACGAACTCCACTTCCGTGAGGAACGTGGCCAGTTGGCACTCCGCCTGCTCGACGTCGTCCGGCAACGGTTCGATGGTGTGCCACGGCACGTCGGTGGCCGAACTCCATTGCCTCTGCAGGGCTTCCTCGTAGAGGAACGACGCATTGTCGAGCCAGATTTCGTTCTTGCTGCGCACCGCGTAGGCGCCGATCCGGTACGACGCCGGTCGCGCCGCCGCGCCCCTGGGCCGGCCGGTGAGATTGTCGCTGACCTCCGGCGCTTCGCCGTAGTCGCCGATGCTGATATCGGCGATGGTCAAACCGTACTTGCCGGGCTCCGCGCGAGTGTCCCACGGTCCCGTGCGGTCCATCCAGCCGAGATCGAGTTCCCGCTCGGCACCGTTCGCGGCTTCGCTCATGCGTTCCGTTTCTCCTTGCTCAGACGGCAACTATAACCTTCCGCAAGTGAAATGTATTTGGGCAAGCAACTCTCGTTGACCCCCAGGTTGCCTTGTGTAGACTTTCCGTCGGAGTGCGAGTCCGCAGTGTCTGGCAGTGCCACGACATCGCCCGAGAGCCCGAACCCTTTGCGGGGTTCGGGCTCTTTGCTGCGGGACAAGGACGGATTGGCTGAGATCCCTCCAGCAGAGGTTCGTTGGGCAAACCATCCGGGTGTTGACCTCGACGGCACCCCATGTAGACTTCCCGTCGACCGCTCCTACTGAGCGGCCACATAGGGGTGGCTGGTACTGGCCTGCCAGTTGCAGGGATTGGTGCCGATGGAGGGACTCGAACCCTCCACGGCATGCGCGTTATGTGCGTAGGGGCCGGCGGAGTGCCAGTCCGCTGTGTCTGCCAGTTCCACCACATCGGCCAAGAGCCCGAGCCCTCCACGGGGTTCGGGCTTTTGCTTCAGGGCCAGGACGAATCAACTGGACGCTCCGGACGCATCGCGTTCACCGAGGCCGTCGTCGGCCAGGTCGTCCCAGTCCACATCCTCGTCGTCCAAATCGTCGAGCCAGTGGATGGCGTAGCCGGTAGGCAACGGCTCGTTGCGCTCCAAGCGGCCGCCAAAGTCGCGCAACCGGGCGAGCATGTCCCTGAGGTATGGATCGGTGGGCGGCGCAGGCCGTTCGATTTCCGCAAGTTCCAGGAGCTCGTTGTGGCACCACAGGAAGAGTTCCTCCCCGGGCAGGTAGTCGCGCTTGGCCGGTGTGTCCGTGACCTGGTCCAAGTCGTCGTAGACACGGTCGCAGAACCGACGCAGTTTCTGACTGCCTTGGGACGCGGCCTTGACGGTCTTCAGTATCTTGATCATCCGATCGCGATGGCGATCGAGTACGGTTTGCGGGTCCACGGGTTGTCCTTGTCGTTGGAATAAAGGGACCCGGAATGATTACGCACACGATCGGCGAAACCTGTGCGTAGACAGCCACCGCCCGTGTGCGACATTCGCCCTTCTGCGAGTAGGCAATCGCTGTTTCCAAGGGAACGGGTGGGCGGATGATCGTCCTTGCCACGGCCGCGAACGATGTCGATGTTCCGTGCCCGCGCGTCGATACTGTTCTCGACAAACTCGGCCACTGCCTTCAGGGGATTGTCCTGGCTTTGCGCGATGATGCTGATCGCAGACCAGTGGTCGCCGATACGTAGCCTGCCTCCGGCGTTGTTTCCTCGAGCCATGGATCGCCAAGGGCAAAGCGCCGAAGGTTTACGGCAAGTCGGCACAAAGTCAATCCCGGGCGAGGGACCGTCGACGAACCACGCCCGCACCTGGCCGGCAGGGCCCTCGACAGCCTGCACAACGCACGCGCATGTCGTAAGGCAAACGGTTAAAGTCAGCCGTCGAACGCGCAAGAAGGGCTCTCTCGATGGCGGACAACGAGCCGGTCATCCAAGGTGTCGGCTGGGACTTGACGGGTGAATATCCCGCTGCCGACTCGGCGGAAATCGACGCGGACTTCGAGCGGCTCGGTGCTCTTCTGGACGACATCGAGCGGCGCAACGGTGCGCTGATTCCGTTGCTGGATAGCGTCGCCGCGTTGACCGTCGATACCGCCGCCGACGCGATCGAGGACGCCCGGCAGATCTTCGCGCTCATCGAACGGGCGCGAAAACTCCTGCGCGACCCGGAGACCTACGCCGAGTGCTGCCTGAGCGTGGATAGCCAAGACGAGCAGGCGCAGGCGCTTCTCGGGCACCTGCAGTCGTTCAGCAAGCGGTTCGATGAGCTTGCCGAACCCTTAGGGCAGTTTCTCGACCTCGCCTCCGGGTCGGTCGTCGATGCATATCTCGCCGATCCCTCGGTGGCGCTCTCCCGGTTCAACGTCGAGCACTCCCGCCGTCGACGCCACGAACTCCTGCCGCTCGCGGAGGAAAACCTCGTTACCGGCCTCGGCGAAGACGGCATCCATGCCTGGGGTCGCCTCTATGATCAGCTTTCCGGCACGCTGTCCTGCGATGTGACGGTGGGCAACGAGCGTCGCGACGTGGGGCTAGCCGAGGCGGCCGGGCTCATGCAGAAACCCGACGACCGCTTGCGCGAGAATGCCTGGCGGGCCATCAACGAAACCTGGGACGAGCACGTCGAGTCCTGCGCGGCGGCCATCAACGCCATCGCCGGTTGGCGCCTAGAAATGTGTCGGAAGCGGTCGGTACGGGCCGGGACGACGGTGCACTACCTGGACGCGCCGCTGCATGCCAACCGGATCCAGCGGGAGACCCTTGACACCGTGCTGAAGGTCGCGGAAGAGGGTATTCCGCTCGCACGCCGCGCCGCGTTACTGCAGGCGAAGGCCTACGGCAAGAGCCACTACGGGCCCTGGGACAACCGGGCACCCGCACCCGTCGCCAACGGCGAGGCTCCCATCGCCTACGAGGAGGCGCTCGATCTCATTGCCCGCGCGTACGGGGAAGTCGAGCCGTCGATGGACGACTTCGTTCGTATGATGGCCGGGAAGAACTGGATCGAAGGGACGGTCGGACCGCGCAAGCGGCCCGGAGCGTACTGCACGGGATTCCTCAAATCGCGCACGCCCAGGGTCTACATGACCTACACCGGCGGCAGCAGCGACGTCATCACCCTCGCCCACGAACTGGGCCACGCGTTCCACTCCTGGGTCCTGCGCGATCTTCCCGACAGCCAGCGGCGCTACGGAATGTCCATCGCCGAGACCGCCAGCACGTTCGGCGAGACCATCGTTCGAGATGCCCTGCTGCGCCGGGCCGAGAGCCCGGCGGCGGCGCTGGACATCGTTTGGGAGGAAGCGGCCGCGCTGGTTACCTTCATCCTCAACATTCCCACGCGGTTCGAGTTCGAACGGAATTTCTACGATGCCCGGGCCGAGCGCCCGCTGCTCCCCAAGGAACTCAAGGCGATGATGCGCGCCGCATGGGAGAAGTGGTACGGCGACAGCATCGCCGAAGGCGACCCGCTGTTCTGGGCGAGCAAGCTCCACTTCTACATATCGGGACTGAGCTTCTACAACTTCCCGTACCTGTTCGGGTATCTGTTCAGCTTGGGCGTGTACGCACGCCGAGAGGCGTTCGGGGAGGATTTCTTTCCCCGCTACAGGGCACTTCTAATGGACACCGGCCGGATGACCACCGAAGACCTCGCTGCCAAGCACCTCGACGTCGATCTCACGCAACCGGACTTCTGGCGCGACACGCTGGCCATGATCGAACCGCGCATCGATCACTTCGAGGCGCTGGTGAACGCGAGGACGCAGTCATGAAACGATCGACAATCGGGGCGATCTCGGTGTGGTTCGCGCTTGCCGTGACGGGAGCGGAGGACTACCTGTCGCCGGAACTCCGGGCCAAGGTCGAGGATCTGAAGGCGGCCGTCGAGACGAATCCGAGCACGGCCGCCAATGCCAGGGACCGTGCCCAAACGCTCTGGGAGTGGTTGAACGCCTATTCCCTGACCGGGGGCTACGTGCCCGTCAATGCCACGGTGTCGAGCATTCTCACCTACAACCAGCTTGGGGGGTTCGGCGGGCTCGACAATACCATTCGGGAACTCGCGATCCTCGATGGCGACCCGGAAGCACTCGGCACCCTGTCCGCCGACACCGGCCCATACGAGGTGCGCAGCTACGCGACGATCCGTCAGACCTACACGGTGGGAACACGCGACATCCTGCCAGGCGGCGGCTTCGTCGTGACCCGCCACTTCATGGCCAACTTCGGTCGCTACCAGACAGAGGATCCGGCGGCGGACAACTACATCTCGATCGCGTCCTCCAATCCGAACGTGCGTTTCTCCCGTTCGTCCGTGTCCCTACGCGGTATGCACGGCGGTTTCCGGAGCGCCAGCGACACGTTGACGTTCCGGGTCGCTTCGGGACGCTTGACGCAAGGCGACACGGTGACCATCACCTACGGCGACACGGCCGGGGGCGGTCGGGGCCTGCTGATGCCCAACTTCTCAAGCGATCGCATGCCTTTGCCCCTGTACCTCGTGTTCGACGAATCGGATCTCCTGATCAGCCTGCCCATCCAACCCATCCGCATCGTCGGATCAAGGGCCGCCGGCGTGCATGGCTTCGCGCCGTCGGTCGTCGCCGTCGGCGAAGCCTTCGAGGTGTCGGTACGCGCCCAGGACCGCTACTACAACCGCGCAAAGGCGCCGATTCCGGGTTGGGAGGTCTTCGTCAACGGCGAACCCTACGCGGATATCGAAGCCGGGGGCGAAGCGATACAAGTCCTCAAGGGGTTGAGTTTCGAGCCCGGAGTCTACCGTTTCTCGTTCCGTTCCAAGGACGGCACGATCGAGGGGACCGCCAACCCGCTCCTCGCGGAGGAGAACCCCGCACGGCGGATCTACTGGGGCGACACCCACGGCCACTCCGGTTTCGCCGAAGGCATCGGCACGCCGGAGAGATTCATGGTCTGGGCCCGGGACGATGCGCGGCTCGACTACGTCACCCACTCCGAGCACGACATCTGGATGGACGACTTCGAATGGAACGTGCTCGCCGACAACGTACGGCGCTATTCGAAGGAGGGCGAGTTCATCGCTTTTCTCGGCTACGAATGGACCATCCGGAACTACCAGGGAGGACATCACAACGTGCTGTTCCGGACCCCCGATGGACGTCGCCGGATACCGGCCCAGGAGTTCGGCACCCTGTCGCTGCTCTACCAGGGGCTGCGTACCCACCACGACCCCGAAGACGTAGTGGTCATCCCCCACGCCCACCAATCCGGCGACTACCGCTTGAACGACCCGCTGCTGGAGCCGTTGGTCGAGATCATGTCCCAACACGGCGCGTTCGAGTGGTTCGGACGCATGTACCTCAAGCACGGCCACCAGGTCGGCTTCATCGCCGCCAGCGACAACCATCTGAGCCAACCGGGCTACAGCGCGCCCAAACCCGGCGGACTCGCCCAGGCGGGCGGCCTCGGCGCCCTGCGCGCCGAGGCGCTTACCCGGGATGCCTTGTTCGACGCGATGCGCAGCCTGTCGACCTACGCCACGACGGGCGACCGCATCATTCTCGACGTCACCCTGAACGGCGGCGAGATGGGAACCCGCGTGCCGTTTTCCGAAACGCGGCATGTCAAGGGCCGCGTGATCGGCACCGCTCCGATCGACACCATCACCCTCGTCAAGAACGGCGAGGACATCTGGGTTCACGACTACCTCACCGACCAGGACACAAGGACCATCGCGGACGGCAAGCTCCAGTTGATCTTCGCCTCAGACTCCCTGCCCTACCACCCCAACGACAACCCGCGCGGCTGGCGGTGGTGGCGAGGCACGCTTGCGTTGGAAGGCGCGCGGGTGGCCGAAGCCCGGGGCGCGGACTTCCATGCCACCACCGCCCACCGACTCGAGGTGACCGACGAAGGAGGGCTCGAGTTCGCTACCTACACCCGCGGCGACACCAGCACGATCACGCTCGACCTGGCCGATGTTCGCCGGGGCGCAACGCTGACGTTGAAGTTGGGGGCGGGCATGGAGTTCGGCGGCGGTCCGCCGCGCCTTCGACCGCACAGGAACGTACCCGAGGCCGAGGTCGTCCTGGAACTGCGCAACCTGGACCGCGGCATGTTGACTCGAGTCATCCCCTTCGACGGCTACATGGACACGGTGACCCTGCGCCGCCCAATCGCCGAGGGTGTGTCGGATGTGACGTTCGAGATCGAAGACGAGGGCGGACGGCACGGCGACTACTACTACGTGCGCGTCAAACAGGCCAACGACGCGCTGGCCTGGTCGAGCCCGATCTGGGTCGGCGGCTTCCCGAAACGGTGACAACGATGGCGTATTCGCTTCACGAGAAACTAGCCGCGGACTGCGAATCCCTCGGCGACCTGGACCTATGCACCGTGCTTCTCATGCGCGACCACCGGTTCCCCTGGGTGATCCTCGTGCCGCGCATGGAAGGCCTGCGCGACTTCCACGACCTGCCACGGAACCGGGCGATTGTCCTGTTCGACGAGATCGATCGGGTGTCGCGGATCCTGGTCGACGAGTTCGAGGTCGAGAAGATCAATGTCGCGGCGCTCGGCAACCAGGTGCCGCAGCTACACGTCCACGTCATCGGCCGGTATGCGAGCGATGCCGCATGGCCCGGACCTGTCTGGAACGCCGGCGTTGTCGGGGAGGTCGACCAGGCGGTCGTTGGGGAACGTGCCTTGGTTCTACGTCGGGTGTTGCGAGAACCAGCAGGCCGTCCGCCGGAAACAACCTAAGCGCCCGAAGGTCGGATCGCCGGGACTCACCAGCTTGGTCATCCACCCGTGATCCGGTAGACCTCGCCACTCTCTACCTCGCGATAGC
>JAPPND010000086.1 GCA_028818795.1 Gammaproteobacteria bacterium
CTCGAACTCGGCCTCCGTCGGATGCCGGTACCGACTGCCGGTGCGCAGGCCGAGCCAGAGCACGTAGGCGTTCGCCGCATGCCAGTCGATGCAGGACGCCGGGAAGTCGCCGCGGAATTCGCGTCCGAGGTTTTTCCAGGTGCCTGACTCCTCGGCCGCCCAAACGCCGTCGCCGTCCGGGTCGGAGATACACCCGCCTGGCATCTCGTAGCCGCTGTCCTCGACGAAGCGCGTGAACTGGTCGTTCGTCACCTCGAATACGCCCAGAGCGAACGCGGGCACGGAGACCCGGACGCGCTTGCCGCCCGGACCTTCGAGATCGTCTTCATCGTGATTGCGCGAGTCGAGGTCGCGCCCGGGCTCGTCCTGAGGCGACCCGCGCATGAAGTGACCGCCGGGAACCACCACCATCTCAGGGCAGGTCGAGCAGTCCCTGAATCGAGCGGATCCGGGGTCCGTTTGGGCATGCGCCGGAACGGCCAGCGGGATCAATGCGACAACGGTGCGCGCCGCGTTCAGTGCAACGCCCATCAATCGCTCCGGTTTGCGACGAGGTCGTCCACCACGGCGGGATCGGCCAATGTTGACGTATCCCCTAGATCGTCGACCTCGCCGGCCGCGATCTTGCGCAGGATCCGGCGCATGATCTTGCCGGACCGCGTCTTCGGCAGGCCGGGCGCCAGTTGGATCACATCGGGTCGGGCGATGGGTCCGATCTCCGTGCGCACCTGCTGGACGAGTTCGTCGATCAAGGCATCGCCTTCGTTGATGCCGGCCATCAGGGTCACGAAGGCGTAGATTCCCTCGCCTTTGATCTCGTGGGGGAAGCCCACCACTGCCGCTTCTGCCACGGCGGCGTGCAGCACCAGGGCGCTTTCAACCTCGGCGGTGCCGAGACGGTGGCCTGAGATGTTCATTACGTCGTCGACGCGCCCGGTGATCCAGTAGTAGCCGTCCGCATCCCGACGTGCCCCGTCGCCGGTGAAGTAGAAACCGGGATAGGTGGCGTAGTAGGTGTCCACGACGCGCTGGTGGTCGCCGTAGACGGTACGGATCTGTCCGGGCCAGGGCGTGGAGATGACGAGATTGCCGGACGCCTCGGTATCTTCGATGACGTTGCCGTCGGGGTCTACCAGGGCGGGTTGGACTCCGAAGAACGGTCGCGTCGCGGAGCCCGGCTTCAGGTCCGTAGCACCGGGCAGCGGGGTGATCATGATGCCGCCGGTCTCGGTCTGCCACCAGGTATCCACCACCGGACAGCGGCGGTCGCCAACCACGCCGTGGTACCACTCCCAGGCCTCCGGGTTGATCGGCTCCCCCACCGTGCCGAGAACCCGAAGACTCTCCCGCGATGTGCACGTGACGTAGTCGTCGCCCTGACCCATCAGCTGGCGAATGGCGGTGGGCGCTGTGTAGAAGATGTTGACCCCGTGCTTGTCCACGACCTGCCAGAACCGCGAAGCGTCCGGGTAGGTCGGCACGCCTTCGAACATCAGCGTCGTGGCGCCGTTGGCGAGCGGACCATAGACGATATAGGAATGACCCGTGACCCAGCCGACGTCGGCGGTGCACCAGTAGATATCGCCGTCGTGGTAGTCGAAGACGTACTTGTGCGTCATGGCGGCGTGCAACAGGTAGCCGCCGGTACTGTGTTGTACGCCTTTGGGTTTGCCCGTCGACCCGGAGGTGTAGAGGATGAACAACGGATCTTCGGTATCCATCACGGCGGGTTCGAAGGTCGTCGACTGCCCGTCGACCAACTCGTCGTACCAGACGTCGCGACCGTCCTGCCAGGATACGTCCGCGCCGGTGCGTCGCACCGTGAGCACCGTGTGCACGTTCGGACAATCCGCCAACGCCACCTCGGCGTTCTCCTTTAGCGGCACGGTGCGTCCACCGCGCACGCCCTCGTCGGCGGTGATGAGCGTGCGGCAGTCCGAATCGAGTATGCGGTCCTTCAGGGACTGCGGCGAGAACCCGCCGAACACGACCGAGTGGATCGCGCCGATGCGTGCGCACGCGAGCATCGCGTAGGCGGCTTCCGGAATCATCGGCATGTAGATGCAGACCCGATCGCCCTTGCCGACGCCCCGGCTCGCAAGGGCGTTGGCAAGCCGGCAGACGGCATCGGACAGTTCCTGGTAGGTGATCGTCGTCGCCGAGTCCGGTTCGTCGCCTTCCCAGATGACGGCCGGCTGCGTTGCGCGGTGGGGAAGGTGCCGGTCGATGCAGTTGGCGCAGGCGTTGAGCGTCGCACCCTTGAACCAGCTGACCTGGCCGTTCGGGAAATCGTGGGAGGAGACCTCCGTCCACTCGCTATGCCAGTCGACGAACTCGCGGGCGCGTTCGCTCCAGAACGACCCTGGATCCGCAATCGACTGCTCGTACATCTCGAGGTAGCGTTCGTTGTCGATGTGGCTTTTCTCGCGAATGCCCTCTTCGACTGGGTAGATGTTCGCCATTAACGTGCCCTTCTTAACTGGGTAAGCAACCCGGCCGTGGAGGCGTCGTGCCCAGCGCCCTGGTCCTCTCCCGTCGCGAGTTCCTCGTGGATCGGTCCGGCGAGTTCCTTGCCAAGCTCCACGCCCCATTGGTCGAAGGCGTTAATTTGCCAGATCGTGCCGAGGCAGAACACCTTGTGCTCGTAGAGCGCGAGCAGTGCGCCGAGGGAAAGTGGATTCAACTCGTCGAGCAGCAACGTGGTGCTCGGGTGCCCCCCCGGGACCGACCGGTGCTCGGCCAATGGGCCATCGGCCGCCCGTCCTTCCAACATGGCCTTGCTTTGCGCCAGACAGTTGGCTAGCAGCCAGTCGTGATGATCGTCGAGGGCGTGGCCGGCGCGTACGACGGCAATGAAGTCGGCGCTGAACGCCCGGGTGCCCTGGTGCAAGAGCTGGTGAAAGGCATGCTGGCCGTTGGTTTCCTCGCCGCCCCACACGACGGGTGCCGTGTGCGTGCCAACGGCATCCCCGTCGTGCCGGACGGACTTGCCGTTGCTCTCCATCTCGAGTTGCTGCAGGTAGCCTGGGAGAAGTCGCAGCCGGCGGTCGTAGGGGAGCACCGCGTGGGTGGCCGCACCGTGGAAGTTCGCATTCCAGATTGCCATCAGCGCGAGCAGGACAGGGATGTTGTCCCCGAGCGGGGTGTTGCGGAAGTGGTCGTCGACCATGCGCGCGCCGGCGAGCAGGTCCTCGAAACCGCCGCGGCCGAGCGCGATGGCGATGGGCAGACCCGCCGCCGACCACAAGGAGAAGCGCCCGCCGACCCAATCCCACATGGCGAAACGGTTGTCGGGCGGAATGCCGAACTCCGCTGCCACAGCCTGATTGGCCGTGACCGCGAGGAAGTGCTCCGCGACGACGCGGGGTTCCGAGGTCCGTTCAAGGAACCAACTGCGTACCGTCTCCGCGTTGACGCGGGCTTCCAGTGTCGTGAAGCTCTTCGAGACGACGATGACCAGCGTCGTGGCGGGATCGAGTCCGGCGAGTGCCCGAACGGCAGCGTCGCCGTCGATGTTCGCCAGAAACCGCACCTCGGGTGCATGCGGGGGTCGTAGCGCGTCAACGACGAGTTCGGGGCCTAGTTGCGATCCCCCGATCCCGATGACGACCACGGTTTCGAACGGTTTCCCTGTGTAGCCACGGCGCTGTCCACTTCGCACTGCATCGGCCAGGGCAACGAAACGCTCCCGTTCCGTCGCGACCTCCTCGGGGCAGACTTCCGCCGGCGCTCGGAGGAGGGTGTGCTGAACCGGTCGATCTTCCGTTGAGTTGATCCGCGCGCCGGAGAACATCCCGTCGATGGCAGACGCCAGATTGCTTTCGCTAGCCAGCACGGCGAGGGCTTGGACGGCCTCGTCGTCGAGCGCTTGCTTGGAATAGTCGACGAAAATCGGACCAAGGCGGCGAGATCGCGCGGTCGCTCGCCCAGCGACAGGCTTCCCGGCGCGGGGTTTGGCGAGTCCTGCCAGCCGCTGCCAGGCGCCAAGGTCCTGGGGTCGCTTAGAGTGCAACGCCGACATTGTCGATCAGCCGGGCCCGGCCGAGTCGGGCAGCGGCGAGGATTCTGAGCGTGTGGGTGTCGGCATCCGGCGGCACGAGCCGGGCAGCGTCGCGGACGGCCACGTAGTCGACGTCGAAACCGGCTGCGGTCAATTCTTGCTGGCCGCGTGCCTCGGCTGTCTCGTAGTCGTGGTCCCCGCGCTCGATTCCGGTCTTGATTCCGTTGAGGACCCGGTTGAGCAACGCCGCCCGTTGGCGTTCCTCGTCGGACAGGTAGTTGTTGCGGCTCGACATGGCGAGACCGCTGGCCTCGCGTACGGTGGGTACCCCGGTCACCGCGAACGGCATGTCGAGTTGCCGCACCATGGTGCGGATGAGCGTCAACTGCTGCCAGTCCTTCTCGCCGAAGAAGGCTTCGTCCGGGGCGACGATGTTGAGCAACTTGGCGACCACCGTGGCGACGCCGTCGAAATGACCGGGCCGTGCTTCGCCGCAGAGCGTATGGGCCAGTGACGGCACGGAAACGGTGACGTGACAGTCCTGGCCGTGGGGGTACATGGCGTCGACAGGGGGGTTGAAGACGAGGTCGGTACCCGCCGCCGCGAGCAACTTCAGATCTTCGTCGAGCGTCCGCGGGTAGCTTCCGTAGTCTTCGTTTGGACCGAACTGGGTCGGATTCACGAAGATCGACACGACGCAGACGTCGCACGCCCGGCGGCATTCGTGGACCAATTCCAAGTGCCCCGCATGGAGGTTGCCCATGGTTGGTACGAGGCCGATCTTCCGGTGACGTTGACCGTCGAGCGCGGCGCGCAGCCCCGCGATGTCACCGACGGCATCCACCGCGCGACTAGGTGAAGCAGTGTTCCGGACCGGGGAAGACGCCGGTACGAACCGCCTCCGCATAGGCCCGAAACGCGCCGGGAATACCGTCGTCGCTTTCCGGGAGGAAGTTCTTGACGAATTTCGGCACCCGGATGCTCGACGGGGTAAGTCCGAGCATGTCATGCATGACCATTATCTGTCCGTCGGTGTGCGGGCCCGCGCCGATGCCGATCACCGAGACCTCGAGCCGTTCGGTAATCTCCTGTCCAAGGTCGACCGGCACGCACTCCAGCAGGATGATGGAAGCACCCGAGTCCTGCAGGATCATCGCTTCGTTGATCATGGATTGTGCCTGGCTTGGATCGCGGCCCTGCACCCGGTAGCCGCCGATGCGGTTGATCGACTGGGGTGTCAGACCCATGTGGGCGCAGACGGGAATACCGCGCTCCGTCAGCAGTCGGGTCGATTCGGCGAGCCAGGCGCCACCCTCCAGTTTCACCACGTGTGCGCCGGCACGCATTAGCGCCGCGGCGCTTTCGAGCGACTGCGACTCCGAGGCATAGCTCATGAACGGCAGATCGGCCATGATCAACGCGCCCTGGTTGCCCCGCCGCACGCAGTTCATGTGGTAGACCATGTCGTCGAGGGTCACGGGCAAGGTGCTGTCGTGGCCGTGCAGCACCATGCCGAGGGAGTCCCCCACCAAGAGGACGTCGACGCCGGAGGTGGAGATCAGTTCGGCGAACAAGGCATCGTAGGCGGTCAGCGACGCGAAGCGCTCTCCGCGCCGCTTTTTCTGTTTGAGCGAGTTCAGGGAAACCGGTGACTTGCGGGCTTGGGCGCTCATCGACAAGACCTCTACACCCTTGGAATAGCAAGCGCGCGGCGGCGGACGCGTTCCTCGGCCTCAGACCGACAAGGGATGCCGTAGGGGCGGCCCTTGCGGCCGCCCGTGCCGACCGAACCAAGTCGTTGCGTGCGGTGCCTTCGCAAATGAAACCTGTCCGTAGTCATCCGACGCGCTCGAGGAATCTAAAGGAGACTCGGACTCGGGTTGAAGTAGTGGCGCACGCCGCTCATGTTCCGGATTTCCTCCACGAGCGCCCGATAGTGCGCCTCGTTGTCGGCAAAGTCGATTTCCGCCGCGTTGATGATGAGCAGCGGTGCCTCGATGTAGTCGTGGAAGAACTCGGTGTAGGCATCGCTGAGCAATGTCACGTACTCCGAGTCGATGCGTTGTTCGTAGGCGATGCCGCGGCGACGGATACGGTCGAGCAGAACCGCGACGGGGGCTTGCAGGTAGATGACCAGGTCCGGCGTCGGCGGTCGGACATCGAGGTTTCGATGGATCTGTTCGTAGAGTTCCATTTCGTTCTCGTCGAGATTCGCCCGGGCGAAGAGCCGGTCCTTCTCCATCAGGAAGTCGGTTACCAGGATGGGGCCAAGCAGGTCGTCCCGCGCGAATCCAGCGACTTGGTTGGCGCGGTGCAAGAGAAAGAACAACTGCGTGGGTAGCGCATGGCGCCGGCCCTCGCGGTAGAAGCGGTCGAGGAACGGGTTCTCGATGGCCGGTTCGAGGACCAGCGGGCGGTGGAAGGTGTCGGCCAGGCGACGGGCCAACGTCGTCTTGCCGACGCCGATCGGTCCCTCGACCGCAATGTAGTGTGGTGCCCAAGGCGCTTCTGCGGCCGGGGACTCTGGCGCCGCTACCACCATGGCGTCTGTGCGCCGGTCATGGTTGCACGACGTCCCGGGGCGGGCGTGGACCGCCGTTCGCCGCACTCGCGTTGGCCGCGCCCCGGTTGGGGCGATTGCGGCCGCGCCGTCGGCGCCGTCGACGAGGACGCCCCGACGGTAGTTCACGAAGCAGCGTGTCGGTATCTTCCGTCTGGGCGTTCGTCCACCAATCGCCAAGCTCCTGGGGGGCGTCGCCGGTCGCACACCGGATCAACAGGAAGTCGTACGCGGCGCGGAACCGCCGGTGCGCGAGTACTCGCGCAACGTCGCGCGCGGTGCGCCGGGCGAGAAGGGGCTGCAGGTGCCAGACGTCGCGCACGAACCAGCCGTGGCGGCGCGGGATTGCGATGGTGGACTGCTCGGCGGCGATCACGGCGCTCGCGGGGTCCTCCTCGCGACGAGGTGCGGACGTCGCGGTGAGCTCGAGGCGGTCGAGGTACTCCTGCCACAGGAACGCGGCAATGAGAAAACCCGGCGTTACCGGCTTGTTTTCCTTCAATCTTCGATCCGTGCTAGCGAGCGCGAGCTTGGCGGTCGCCTGCCCGTGTGGTGGCAGGGGGAAGAGCATTTCCACGAGATCGTGTTGGCACAGCAACTCGAAGGATCGTTCACCGTGCCCGGTGAGAAACAGCTTGGTGAATTCGTCGAACAGTCGCGCTGGCGGTATGGCGTTGAGCATCTCGCACATTGGAGCGATGGCCGCTTCGGTATCGGGATGCAGCTCGAGGTCGAGTTTGGCGGCGAACCGGATAGCGCGCAGAATCCGCACGGGGTCTTCCTGGAACCGGGTTTCGGGCTCCCCGATGAGACGCAGGGTGCGGGATCCAATGTCCTTCATTCCCTCGCAATAGTCGAGCACCACATCCGTGGTGGGATCGTAGTAGAGCGCGTTGACGGTGAAGTCGCGCCGGAACGCATCCTGGTCGATGGTTCCGTAGAGGTTGTCCCGAATGATCATGCCGTCGTCGGATAGGTGGGGCCCGTGGTCTTCGCCGTCGGTAACCGCGCGCCGGAACGTCGACACCTCGATGACTTCCCGCCCCACTCGAACGTGCACGATTCGGAACCGTCGGCCAACGAGGCGGACCCGGGGGAAGACGCTCCTCACGTCCTCCGGGGTCGCGTCGGTCGCGACGTCGAAGTCCTTCGGCACCTTGCCGAGCAGCAGATCCCGGACACAGCCGCCGACAAGATAGGCGTCGTATCCGGCGGTGCGCAGCTTGTCGATCACGGCGACTGCCTTCTCGGACACGCGAGTGCGGTCGATATCGTGTTCGGCAATCCGCTTCAGCAAGGAGAAGGATGGCGTCTCGAAAGGTGCGGCGATTGTATAGTCAGCGGCACCTACCCGCCAG
>JAPPND010000146.1 GCA_028818795.1 Gammaproteobacteria bacterium
ACTTCCCCCTTCGCCAAGCTTCGCCTGGCGCAAGACAAGCCCGTCCCCTACGGCGGACGCCGATGCAACGAGCCCATGCGGCGCGCCGTCACAAACCCCAGCACTCCAGCTCGTCCCCGAATATGAGCGGCCCCGTGTACTGCTCGCGGATGGCACCCGTGTTGATGGTTTCCATGCCCAGCGTGCGGCTCGTCCGATGGCCGAGGACCAGCATGCGTACCTTGGCGTTGGTTGCGATGCGGCCAAGCTCGGACGGTCTCGAATACAGGTCCCGGATGCGGCCCCGCGCGGACTCGGAGATGGCGTGGTGGACGACCAGCGCATCGGCATCCTCGGCGAATCTGGCGACCGTGCCCTTCTGGTTGCTGAACCCGCCGGCGAATACCACTGTGTGCCCATCGATCTCGACGCGCCACGCAAGTGCCGGCAAGCCGCCGTGGTGTACGGGAATCGCCGCCAGCTTGATATTGTCCGTGCCGAACTCCGCCCAGCGGCGGGTCCCGATGGACACTACGTCGCGCACGCTGATGCGAAAGCCACCCGGCGAGTCGACCCCCAGGAAGCGGGAGAGGTAGGCGTAGGCACCTTCGGGCCCGATGAGCCGCTCGATGAACGCGCTCGTCGACTCGCCGTTTGGATCCGCCGGGCCCAGGATGGGCAGGACTCGTGTGCGACCCGTTCTCAGCGAACCCTCGAGAAGGCTAGGCAGATCGACCGTGTTGTAGGCCTGCAGGCGCGTGAAGACGATGGCGTCGAGGTCGGCGATATCGGCGCCCGCCTCGTCAAAGCGCAGCGCGGACCCCGAACCCGTGTCGACCATAAGCCGGGCATGCTCGCCATTCCACACGAGGTAGCTCGCCGCGCTCCGCTGATCGGTGATGTCCGAGCCACCCGATCCCAGGATCTGCAGCCAAACCCCCTCGTCGCCGCAATAGGGCACGTCCTGGGCCGCCGACACCGCCGCCAACAGTGTGAGGACCATGGTCAAAAACCGCTTCGACATTGCTTTCTCTCCAATCAGTTGAGTTCGATCTCGTCGATTGCGGCCAGTAATGCGCCGGCGCTGGCCTCGTCCGGCATCCGCCAGTCGCCCCTAGGGGACAGGCTGACGGTACCGACCTTCGGTCCCGGCGGCAGCGTGGTTCGTTTGAATTGCTGGGCGAAGAATCGCCCAAAAAAGACCTTGAGCCAATGCTTGATCTCGCGCGGCGCATAGGCCCCGTCAAAGGCACGACACGCCAACACGAAGATCTTCGTGGCCGCCGCGCCGTTGCGTAGGAAGTGGTACAGGAAGAAGTCGTGGAGTTCGTAGGGTCCGATGATGGCCTCGGTTTCCTGGCTTATCTCGCCGTCTACCGACGGAATGAGCTCGGGGGTGATCGGCGTGTCGAGGACGCGCTCGAGGACGGCCCGCAACTCGTCGTGGGCGCGATGTCGCGCATACCACCGAACGAGGTAGGCGATCAGCGTCTTGGGAACCCCGGCGTTGACGTTGTAGCTCGCCATCTGGTCCGCGTTGAACGTGCACCACCCCAAGGCGAGTTCCGAGAGGTCGCCGGTGCCGACCACGATGCCACCCATGAGATTGGCGGTGTCGAACAGGATCTGCGTGCGCTCCCGGGCCTGTACGTTCTCGAACGTCACGTCGGCATCCCCCGGGTGCGCGATGTCCGCGAGGTGCTGATCCACCGCCGACTCGATGGGAATCTCGCGCAACTCCACCTCGGTTGTGCGGGCAAGCTCTCGCGCAGACGCCAAGGTGTGCGCCGTGGTCCCGGGCCCGGGCATCGTCAGCGCGCAGAGTGCGGTCGGCGGCAGGTTCAAGAGTTCGAGGGCATCGAGGCACACGAGATAGGCGAGGCTCGAATCGAGCCCGCCGGACAGCCCGATTACCAGCCGCTCCGCGTTGGCCGCACGCACACGCCGTGCCAGTCCCGTTGCCTGGATGGCGAGAATCTCCCGGGCGCGGGCGGTGAGTTCCGATTCGTCGGTCGGCACGAACGGTTGCCTGGGATACGCTCGCGCGAGCGTGCGCAGCGGCGCTGGACTTCCGGCGTCAACTTCGGTCGGCGTCGGTGGTCGGCGGCTCTGCGCAAAGGTAGTGTTTTGCACACGCGCGTGTCGCAACCGCTGGGTGTCGATCTCTACCGTCAGGTTCGAACCCGCGAGTTCAAAGCGCGTCGATTCGCCGAGCAACCAGCCGTTCTCCGCGACGATCAGATGGCCGCCGAATACCACGTCCTTGGTGGACTCCGTGGGTCCGGCGCCCGCGTACACGTAGGCGGCGAGCGTCCGTGCACTTTGGGTGCGCACGAGATCCCGCCGGTAGTCGGCCTTGGCGACCAGTTCCGTGCTTGCCGACAGGTTGAGGACGATCTCCGCGCCCGCCAAGGCCAGGTCGGCGCTCGGCGGACTCGGCGCCCAAAGGTCTTCGCAGATCTCGATGCCGAAGGCGGTACTGGCCAGCTTGAAGACCAGATCCGTTCGGAGCGGAAAGCGGCCCAGCGCTTCATCGTCGACATCGATGGCAATGCCGGCACCCGAGGCGAACCAGCGCTTCTCGTAGAACTCTTCGTAATTCGGCCGGGCGATCTTCGGCACCGCGCCGAGAACCCGACCGCCGCAGCATACGAAGGCGCAGTTCAAAATGCGGCCGTCGGAGAGCCACCACGGCGCACCGACCACCAGGACACGCTCATCCGTCGCTCCTGCGACCTCCATTAGCGCCGAATGAGCGGCGTGTCGCAGATCGGCCGTCGCGAAGAGGTCCTCGCAGGTATAGCCCGTAATCCCTAGTTCCGGCTGCAGAACGATCGCGGCGTCGGCGGGCGCTTGTGAATAGGCGTCGAGAATCGCCCGCCCGTTGGCTGCCGGGTCCGCAATTACCACCGGCGGGGCAACGACCGTCACCTTGACGAAGCCGAGATCGGAGAAATCCGTCATGTCGGCCAACATAGGAGCTTTCGGAGCGGCAAATCAAGCCCGACACGCAAGGCTTGGCTTGCTCCGCTACCGGCTCGTAGGGGACGGGCTTGTCCCGTCCCGCGATCCCTAAACAGCCTCGTCGTCGGCAGCCGCGGTCTGCAACGCGACGAACCGCCGGTAGCGCCCGTCTTGGCGGGCCATCAGTTCGTCGTGGTTTCCCTGCTCCACGATGCGCCCTTCTTCAAGGAACACGATCTTGTCGGCGTGTGCGATCGTCGACAGGCGATGGGCGATGATGATGACCAGCCGGTCCTTCGCCGCTTCGTGCAACGACTGCACGAGGTATTCCTCGGTTTCCGGATCCAAGGCCGACGTCGGCTCGTCGAGAATGAGAATCTTGGAGTCCCGCAATAGTCCCCGGGCGATGGAGATGCGTTGTTTCTGCCCCACCGAGAGCTTGCTGGCGGAGGCACTGCCGAGCCTCGTGTCGTAGCCTTCGGGGAGCGACATGATGAAGTCGTGGATGCCGGCGGTTCTCGCGACACGCATCACGTCTTCCCGACCTGCCCCGGGATTGCCGTAGCGGATATTCTCGAAAATCGAGTCCGAGAACAGCTGCGTCTCCTGGAACACGTAGGTCACCTGGCTGCGCAAGGTCTCCAACGTCAGGTCGTTGACGGGGAGTTGGTCCACGCGGACTTCCCCTTCGCTGGCCCGGTGGTAGCGCGGAATCAAATAGGCCAGGCTCGTCTTGCCAGCGCCGGTCGGACCGCAGAACGCGACGATCTGGCCTACCTTTGCGTCGAGATCGACATCGGCCAGGGCGCGGCGGCCGTCCGGATAGACCAAACCGACCCCCCGCATGGATACGCCGTCGCGAATGGGCGGTAGCGCCGTCCGCCCCAGATCGTCCTCGGCGGGCAGATCCATCATGGCGAACACCCGGCGCATGCCGGCGACGTTGTCCTGCATGCGGATCCAGAGGATGCCGAGGGCCATGGCCGGTCCGCGCAGGAAACCCCAGAACACGAACATGGCGCCGAAGTCGCCCGCCGTGAGGTGGCCGTCGATGATCAGGCTGACCAGAATCACGAAGAACGCCGTTTGCGCGAACGCGTTGATGGTGTCGCCGACCTGGGGAATGATCATCCACAGCAGGGAAACCGCGCGATGCCGTTTGAAGGACTCCTTGCTGTCCTTGTCGAACCGGCCACGCTCCCGCTCGTTGCTGCCGAGGCTCTGCACGGCGAGCACGTTGTCCATGCCCTCTTCGATCGTGCCGGTGGTCAGCGCCCCCGCCGCCCGCGCCGCCTGACCGCGCCGCCGGACGATGCGCGAGAACAGGCTCGACAGGATCGCGTAGGTCGGACACATGGCCAGCGTGATCCAGAAGATCTCGGGTTGGGAGGGATACGTGAACAGCACGGTCACCGACGCTTGGATGTAGAGGAACGTCGACATGGCCGGGGTGTGCGTGATCTCGTAGAAGATCTCGTTGACCTGCGGCGCGTCGTACATGACGCGGTAGATGGAGTCGCCGATCCGCTGTTCCTCCAACTGCGTCATCGACAAGGCGCCAATCCGGCTGAAGAGCTGCGAGCGAAGCGTGTGGTTGAGCGACTGCGTCAACCGGGCGTTGATCTTGAACTCGCAGTAGCCCCATAGCCCGCCGAGCGTGCTGTGCCCTTCGTGAATCCTGTTTTCCGTTTGGGTGGCGTAGTCGTGACCCTGCGCGAGACCCGCTTCGACGTCGTCGTTGTAGCCGGAGACGTAACGGCCGATCAAGAGAACCATGCCGACGCCGATGGCGGTCAGCGCAACGAGGATCTCCAACACCGACATCCCCACCATCCAATCCACCACGGGCTGCCAGTAAGGCGGATAGTTCTTGGCCCCCTCGATGGGCTGGCCGAGGATGACGTGGTCCACCAGCATCTTCGCGGGCCACGGCAGAATTCCCAGCGCGACAACATAGGCACCAAGTTTCAGAACGAATTTGAGGACGTAGCGCCAGAAGAAGAACCGGATATAGCCCGCGCTTCGCAGGATGAGGCGCAACGCCTCCCCTTCCCCGATCTGCGTATGGGTGTCGAGGCCACTGGTGCGGGCGTCCAGCGCCTGTTCCTGCGCGCGCCGCGACGGCGTGGCTGCACCCGCATCGACCGAAAACTGCTCGCTGGCGGACGGGGACGAGTCGGATCCTTCTGCCATGGTTCTAGCCGCCTGCCGGAAGACCGCGGGTCGTTTCGATGAGACCGGATTCCGCCTCTACGAAGGCCCGATAGCGCCCGCCTTCGCGCTGCATCAGGACGTCGTGGCCGCCGCTCTCGACAATCCGGCCCCCGTCCAGGTAGAGGATGTTGTCGGCACGGCGAATGGTCGAAATCCGATGGGTGATCAGGAAGATCGCCCGATCCTTGCCCCACTCCGCCAAGTTCCGCATGACGCCGTGCTCCGTCGCCGCATCCAGGGCGGCCGTCGGTTCGTCGAGCACGAGGATCGGCGTATCGCGCACGACGGCCCGCGCGATGGACAGGCGTTGTCGCTGGCCCGTGGACAGCTTGCCGCCACGGTCGGACAGCACGGTGTCGATGCCGTTCGGCAACGCCGATACGTACTCTTCCATGCCGGCGATCCGTATGGCTTCCCGGACCTGTTCGTCCGTCGCGTTCGGAGCCGCGTAGCGGATATTGTCCGCAACGGACATCGCGAACAGCACGTTTTCCTGCAGCGCGATGGCCACCTTGTTGCGCAGACTGGCAATGGTGTACTTGCGCAGATCGACCCCGTCGATGCTGATCACACCGCGGTTCGGATCGAAAAGCCGGACGAGCAGCGCGGTCAGCGTGCTCTTGCCCGAGCCCGTTGGCCCGATGATGGCCGTGATCGAGCCTGGGGTTGCCGTGAAGCTCACGTCATCAAGGACGGGCCGCTCGGGTTCGTAGGCGAAGCCGACGTTCTCGTAGCGGATCTCTTCGGTGAACTCTCGGAGCGGTACGGCGTCGGGGTCTTCCTGGACCTCCGGTTCGATATCCAGGATGTCGAACACCCGGCGTAGACCCATGGCCATGTCCTGGGCCGTCATCCAGTCGCGCAGCAGCTTGCGGACATCGCCGCTGGACTCGTGCAACTGATCGCGCGTCCACGTGTAGCTTGCGAGGTTCCACACGACCCAGCTGATACCCACCAGACCGATCAGGTCGGTCGCGAAAGTCGGATCCGTGCGGCTCGCCCACCAAGCCATGAACGACGTTCCGGTGGCGATGAACAGCGATGCGACGGTGTACATGACGATGGTCACGATCGCGATCAGATGGCGCACCCTGAACGCCGCGTTGAAGGCGACCACGGAGTCAAGCTCCATGCGTCGCTGGGCCCGGCCGGCGGCGCCGAACGCCTTGATGAGGCGGATGCCGCTGAAGCTCTCCTGGATGGTCGACGTCACGTCCGAAGTCGCCGCCCGGTAGACAAGCGTGCGCACGCGCATACGCGGCATCGCCCATTGAGCCCACAACAGTGCAGGGACGACGACGACACCCGCGATCAGCCCAAGCCAGGGACTTAGGATCGCGACCAGCGCGACGCAACTGTAGTAGCTCATCATCGCAAGCGTCATCCCGATCAGGTGACCGATCACCGCGGTAACCATGGCGCTGTCCTGGTATATGCGGTAGACGGCGTCGCCGGTTCGGTGGTCGCTGTGGTAGCTGAGAGAGAGCTGGTGCCAGCGGGAGATCAGCGCGACCCGAAGATCCTGGTTGATGCGCTGCATGATCCACATGTTGTAGTAGGGATTGATGATGCGCAGGGGCAGTCGGGCCATGTGCGTTCCCAACGCGATGTACACGTACACCCACTTCAGTTCGTGCCGTTGCTCGTTCGTCAGCTCGTCGATGTTCCCTTGGGCCAGTACTTCCAATCCCAGCAGGCTCGCGAGGCCCGGCGCGAGCGGCTCGGCCTGCAGAAGGCTCTGATTCAGAAGGTCGGCAAGAATGATTCCCAATGCCAAGTTCAGGAATCGCTCGAAGAAATTGATCGCATAGAAGTAGACGAGGTGCGCCCCGATACGGGCGCGGTATTCAATGCGGCCCTGCTGGAACCGGAACTGCAGCATCCAGCCGGCAATGCAGGAGATCGTAACCACGGCGCCGTAGAGACTCGACGCATAGCCATCGATGAAGAAATTCGCCGAGACGTTCGTGCCAATTCCGGACAGCACCAATGCCGCCGTTCCGATCATCTGCTGACGGCCCCGCAGATAAGCCATGGCGAACATGGACACCGTCATGGCCACGACGGGGACATACAGCAGGTTCATGGGCCATTCGAGCGTGGCGGGCATCCAGCCGGACAAGGGACCGACCGCGACCGCGAGAGCCACGAGGAAAGGCGCGTACTCGAACTGGTAGCCATCGCCGCTGACCAGGTCGGCGACTTGCTGGTCGGCACCGCGTTTCGGATACCACCAGCGACCGAGGAATTGCGGCCGAATGTACGGCCAGGAACGGAACAGCAGCAGAACCACGTCCTTGAACCCGCTGTCGTCCTCGCTAACGCGGCGGTCCCGTTCCGGAGGAATTTCACCCTCCCGGAACAGCGGCAACGCCCGCGCGCGGATGCGGTTCGCCGCACGGTCGGCCAGCACGCGCGGGGGATGACGGTTCACCCACTCCCGCCACCGGCGAAGGATTCGGCGGTACGCCGCAGTCAACATCTGGTAGGCCGCAGAGTCAACATCTGATTGTTGTCGACGGCTCTTTCGCAGGCGACCGACCGGCCGCTGTAACTGCCAAGACCACTCCCCCCTCGCTACACCGGCCATTCGACCGGTGGTCAAGCCAACCGAAACCCAACTCGGTCACCAAACGACCGAAAGTACCAGTGTTGCCGATGAACTCCAAGACATCGCACTGTCCAACGCGAAGTGAGGGTGAAGGCAAAGGCCGATTCCAAGGCGA
>JAPPND010000105.1 GCA_028818795.1 Gammaproteobacteria bacterium
GATAAGCGCCGCGGCGAGCGCTAGTTTCTTGCGCATGCCATGGGAGTATTCGAGGACGAGTTGCTTCTCGTCTGCGCCGACGTTCAGGACCTCGAACAGTTCGTCCACCCGTTCTCTCGCCGCCGCTTCCTCGAGCAGGTAGATCGTCCCCACGAAGTCGAGGTATTCGCGCCCCGTCAACAGTTCGAACAGGGCGAGATCTTCCGGCACAAACACCGATTCGGCGCCGGACCTCTGCCGCTTGGGCTTCGTTGGACGGATTCACGCCGAGCAGGCTGATCGAACCGCTACTGGGGGCGAGGATGCCGGTCAGCATCTTGATGGTGGTGGACTTGCCCGCGCCGTTCCGCCCCAAGAAACCGTACAGCGTCCCGGGTTCGACCCGCAGATCAAGCTCCTCTACCGCTCGGAGGCTTCCGAAGACACGGCACAGCTTGGTTGTGTGTACGGCGTATTTGTCGGTTGCGGACGGCGTCTCTTGTTCGTCCATTCCTCCAACCCGACCTGGGCAAACGGACTGCGCCCGGCATTATAGTGAACGCGTGCCGCCCTCCACCCGCAACTCCCAGGAACTGGTCACATCGGTGCCGGTCCGCGAGCCGTTCAACGCATCGATCCTGTTCTCGTTCCTCGAAGGCCGGATCGTTCCCGGCATCGAGGCCGTGACGGAGAAGCGCTACCGACGCCGGATCGAGGGAGACGTGTGGATCGAAGCGGAGATGATCGAACGGGGGCTACAGGTCCGAATCCCCCCCGAAGCCGCGGTGCATGCCGCCGAAATCACCGCCCGGTTGCGCCGGCTGTTCGACGTGGATGCCAAGCCAAGGGATATCGACCGTCACCTGGCCAAAGTCCCGATGCTCGCACCGCTCGTGCATGCCGAGCCGGGCATACGCGTTCCCGGCGTCTGGGATCCGTTCGAAGGCGCCGTGCGCGCCGTACTGGGCCAGCAGGTAAGCGTGGCTCGCGCAACCCGATTGGCGGGTGTGCTCTGCGAACGCTTTGGCGCCGGCGGGTTCCCTGACGCGCCATCGCTCGCGAACGCCGAAGTCGCCGCCATTGGCCTGCCCGGGATGCGTGGTCGGGCGATCTCGGCTGTAGCGCGAAGGGTCGTCGACGAGGGCGTGGGCTGGCTGGAGGACGCCGAATCGCTCCGCGCCGGTTTCCTGCAGATTCCGGGCCTCGGCCCCTGGACGGCGGAATACGCGGCGATGCGCGTCGGCCGGGATCCCGACGCGTTTCCTGATTCGGACTGGGGCGTGGTCAAGGCTCTGGGCTTGAAGGGCGCCGCGGCCAGGCACTGGGCAGAGCCCTGCCGCCCGTGGCGGGCCTACGCCGTGATGCACCTATGGTGCTCGCAGGCGGTGTAGACTGCCGGGTATCGGCCACACATCAACCAAGGGCTCACCATGTACTACACGTTCGTCTCCAGTCCCATCGGGCAACTGATGCTCGCCGGGTCCGAATCCACCTTGAAGGTCGTCGGCTTCCCCTCGGGGAGCAAGGCGCGCAGCGCCGAACAGGACTGGGAACGCAACAACGAGCCGTTCATGGATGTTGCACGGCAACTCGGCGAGTACTTCGACGGCCAACGGCACGACTTCGACTTGGCCGTCGAACCGGGCGCGAGCGGTTTCCAGGCCGATGTGCTCGACGCCCTGCGCCGGATCCCCTACGGCGAGACGCGCAGCTACGGCGAGGTGGCACGCGACATCGGTCGACCCAAGGCGGTGCGGGCAGTGGGCGCCGCCAACGGCCGAAACCCCCTGCCAATCGTCATCCCCTGCCACCGTGTCATCGGCCACGACGGAGATCTGACCGGATTCGGTGGCGGACTGGCCGCAAAGCGCTACCTCTTGGATCTGGAACGGCGTTATTCGGGCATGTTCGAGGACGGTTGAAGTAACTATTTAGTTACTTCAATCTCCCGATGAAGTAACTATTTGATTACACAACGGGTCGGAGGGATGCCGAGGAACCCCGATCGAACGCGCGCGAAGATCCTTGCCGCCGCCGTCGCCGAGTTCGCCGCGAATGGCTTTGCCGGTGCCCGCGTCGATCGCATCGCGTCACGCGCGGGCGCGAACAAGCGCATGATCTACCACCACTTCGGCGGCAAACAGGCTGTCTTCGAGGCTGCCCTTGCCGATCAGCTGACCACGGGATCGGCCACCGAAGACCTGGTCCGCCTGTGGATGCACGAGGCGCTCGACCGGGGCGGCGGCGACATCGTGAGTTTCGCCGAGCGCCGGCAATTGGCGGCGGGTCAGATCGAAGCGGTTCGCACGGCCCAGGAAAAGGGCGAACTGCGAGCCGATGTCGATCCTGCCCTTCTCACCGTGGCGAGACTCGCGCTCACCGTCTTCCCACTGGCGTTTCCGCAGCTCGTTCGCGTCTACATGGGCAACCGCGCAACGTTGAACGAGTTCCGGGAGGCCTGGGGCGGATTCCAGCAGAATCTGTACGCATCTGCTTCCCGGCCCCGAGCCAAGCCGCGCCTCAGGCTAGACCGCGGCGCCATTGCCAAGGCCGCGACCCACCGGAGGCGGCCACGTTGAGCCGGCCCGGCACGCAGTTCGCTTCGCAGCCGGTCGGCTTCTTCTACAATGGCAGCGATCGAGATCGTTCCTGCCGCATTGCCGTCGCCTGTTGTCGGAGTCGGAAACGGATGCTCAAACCTCGACGAGCCGTTGCACTCGCCATGGCGGCCCTCTGCTCCTTGCCTGCCGCAGGTGCCGAACCGCCTCCGGTTGCCGCGTTCGCCGCGCTTCCCGATGTCGAGGGCATCACGATCTCGCCCACGGGACGCTACCTGACGGCCTCCATCCGCCAGGGCGAAAACGCCCAGTTCCAGATCGTCACCCTCCCCGAGCGGGAGATGAAGGTGAACGTGGCGCTTGGCGACAAGCGGGAAGTCACCCAAGTCGTATGGCTGACCGACCAGGTCGCCCTCTTTCAGCAAGCCTGGCGGGTCATGGGCACCGACTACAAGGTCCCCACCGGCGCGTTGGCCACCGTGCATGCAGAAACAGGCTTCGTGCAGCCCGCCGGGGGCGGCAGCGTGATCGACATCCTGCCCGAGGAGCCCGACCACATCCTCGTGCACATGCCCGAGAACCGCTTCGGCCTAGCCTATCGTTTGGACATCCGAAGCCGTCATCCCCGCCAGGTCGCGCGCTCCGCGGCGCCCTTCGGAACCTTCGTGCCCGATGCCGACGGCAACATCCTGGTCACCGTCGGCCAGTCGAACGACAACCGCCGGCAGATCCACACCCGCCCCGCGCCCCGCAAGCGCTGGGGGCTCGTGGCCAGCTTCGGACTCGAGGACGAGGCATGGCTGCCGATGCGCTTCGGGCCGCGGCCGAACAGCTACTACACCCTGGACAGCCGCGGTGGACCGACGGAAGGACTGGGGATTTACGATGCCACCACTGGCCAGCATCAACTAATCATCCGCCATCCAACCGTCGACGTGACGACGCTGCTCGTCGATCCCGCCGCCCGGGACGTCTATGGCGTTCGCTTCGATCACCACTACCCCCAGATCGCCTACACCGATCCCTCCCATCCCCTCGCCGGGCAGCACTTCGGCCTCACGAAGATGTTCGAAGGCGACACCGTGCAAATCGTCAGCGCCACCCGGGACCGCCGCCAGGCAATTGCTCTCGTGACGGGGGACCGGCGGCCCGGCGACTACTTCCTCGTGAGCACGGAATCCAAGAAGGTCGAGCTACTGAAGAGTCGCAAACCCCAACTGAAGCCGGAGAGCTTGAGTCGGACGTCACCCATCGAACTCCAGGTGCGCGACGGCACGACGATCTATGGCTATGTGACGAGTTCCCCCAAGGCCGAGAGACCCGGCCCCATGGTCGTCTACGTGCACGGCGGTCCCCACGGCATGCGGGACTACTGGGGCTACGACGACACGGTGCAGTTGCTCGCCAGCCGCGGATTCCACGTCCTGCAAGTCAACTTCCGCGGCTCCGGGGGCTACGGCGTCGACTACGAACGAGCCGGATATGGTGAGTGGGGTCGGCGCATGCAGGACGATGTGACCGACGCGACCCGATGGGCCGTCCAGAACGACATCGCCGATCCAAACCGGATCTGCGTCTTCGGCGCCAGCTACGGCGCGTATTCGGCGATGATGGGTTCCATTCGTGAGCCCGGGTTGTACCGGTGCGCCCTTGGCATGTACGGGATCTACGACCTGACCCTCATGCAGAAGCAAGGCGACGTTTCGAGGACGCTCGCCGGAGAGAAGTTCATCCGGCGCATTCTGCGTGCCGACGAGAACGATCTGATCGCCACCTCGCCCTTGCACCAGGCGGATCGGATCGGCGCGAAGGTGATGCTCGTTCACGGCGGCCTCGACGAGCGCGCACCGCCCGAACACGCCACCCGGCTGCGCAGGGCGCTCATCCGGTCGGGCAACGAGCCCGAATGGCTGTTCGATCGCCAGCAGGGCCATGGGTTCCTCGGCGACGCCGCGCGAGTGGACCTGTTCCAGCGAATGCTCGCCTTCTTCCAAGAGCACACGCGCGGCGGGAATCCCCCATCGTCGACCAAAGACGGCGATCCGGCGGTGGAGTTGTGACCCTTCCCGCGCCGATTCGATGGCGAGACGGCCGCCTCTGGCTACTCGATCAGAGGCGTCTTCCCGATGAAGTGTTCTTTGAGGAGCAGCTCAACGCTCGCGACGTGGCCCGTGCCATTCGCGACCTCCATGTTCGCGGCGCACCGGCGATCGGCGTCGCGGCCGCCTACGCCATGGCCATGGCATGGCGCAGCGGCGACGACCTCGACCAGACAGCGGGCGAGCTTCGCCAGGCAAGACCCACCGCCGTCAATCTCGAATGGGCCGTCGACCGTTTGTCGAATGCCGCGTCCCGCGGCGTGGACCTGGCGGAGGAAGCGCGCGCTGTCCACGACGAAGACCGTGCCATGTGCGAGGCAATCGGTCGGCACGGGGCGGAGCTGATCGAACCCGACAGCAACCTCCTTACTCACTGCAATGCGGGCGCGCTTGCCGTATCGCACTTGGGGACAGCCACTGCGCCCATGTACGTCGCCCACGACGCGGGCGTGCCATTCCACGTCTACGTGGACGAAACCCGGCCCGTACTCCAAGGGTCACGGCTGACGTCCTGGGAGTTGTCCCAGGCCGGCATCGACCACACGTTGATCTGCGACAGCGCTGCGGCGCATCTGATGGCGGCTGGCGCCGTCGACCTGGTCATCGTCGGTGCAGACCGTGTCACCGCGAACGGCGACACCGTGAACAAGATCGGCACCCGGGCGCTGGCGATCGTCGCTCACTACCATGGCGTTCCGTTCTACGTTGCCTGCCCTTCCTCGACGTTCGACCCGACGACAGCGACCGGTGCCGACGTGGTCATCGAGGAGCGGCCCAGCGCCGAGGTTACGGGGGGCATCCCCGCCGTCCCGGGCGTCAAGGTTCGCAATCCGGCGTTCGACGTCACGCCGGCCGAACTGGTGACCGGCTACGTCACCGAGCGCGGGGTCGTCGAAGACATCGGCAATGGTTGAGCGACGGAAATCCGCTGGAGCACCGTAGAACCGTTTGCATTCACTTGGAGATTCATTCGATGCAACTCAGAGATTTCCCGTTGAGCATCACGGTTGCGGCCTGTGTGACCTCGGCTGCCCTAGTTGCCAACGTCTTCGCCGACCCGAAGGAACGGGCCAAGCCCATCGACTTGAGCGAGCTCAAGGCGACCGAGGAAAAGCGGTTCGCCGCCGCGGACGCCGACGGCGACGGGCTGGTCACCGAAGAGGAATTCGCCAACGTCGACCCGCAGCAGATCTTCGCTGGCGTTCAACAACCGAACGCGCGCAATCGCGACGGCCGGCGACGCGGACTGGGTGCCGCCGGAGGCCGTGGAGCAGATCGCGAAGCGGCGCGGGAGCGCATGCAGCAGCGGCGTGCCGAGGTCGAAGCACGTCGCCAAGAGGCGCGAGCGCGCGATTTCGCCACGGCCGATGCCGACGGCGACGGACAGCTCTCGCCGGACGAGTACGGCGACATGCCGGCCACGCTGAAGGCGACGCGGCAAAGCGAGATGTTCAAACGCCTCGACGCAGACGGCGACGGTGTCCTGACACCCGGAGAGTTTCCGAGCGTTGCCGGGCGCCTCGCTGCGCTGGATACGGACGGCGACGGCCTCGTCACGCGGAGCGAAATGCGTGTCGCGAGGGGCCGTTGAGTCGACGTCACGTTGGACGAAGCCACCGACGAGGAGTTGATGAGCCGAGTCCAGCACCGGGACCGCGATGCCTTCGCGGTCCTGGTGTCACGCCATCTCGACGGCATCCACACCTTCAACTACCGCATGACGAGGAACGAGGAAGACGCGGCGGACCTGGCGCAGGAGACATTCCTAAGGGTCTGGAACAGCGCCGCCACCTGGCGGCCTCATCGCGTCAGATTCACCACCTGGCTGCATCGTATCGCGCGCAACCTGTGCATCGATGCGCATCGGCGGTACCGCGAGACGCATGAGGTCGATGTGAACCTTGCCGCCGAGGACGGTGCCGCTCCCGAAGACGCGCGCGCGGCTTCGCGACTGCGCCAGGCCCTGGATCAAGCCATCACGGACCTCCCGGAACGGCAACGCACGGCACTGGTGCTTTGTCACCGTGACGGCATGACGAACCGCGATGCCGCGGCCGTACTGGCGGTCAGCGTCGACGCCCTGGAATCGTTGCTGGCCCGGGCTCGGCGAACCTTGCGGCTCGAACTTAGGGAGTATCGGTAAACATCGGGCGCGGTGACGCCCCTTCGGACAATGGATCGAAAGATGGACGAGGAGACCTTCGAACACTTCCTGGACCGACGCGGTGCGGATCTCGACCGCTGGCCGGCCAGACTGGCGGCGGAGGCAAGAAGCCTGGTGGAACGTTCGGCCCGCGCTCGCGACCTGCTACTCGAGGCGCGCGAACTGGAATTCGCCCTCGACGAACTTCTGCCTGCAATCGCGGCACCACTTGGGCTGCACACGCGCCTACTGGCCAATCTGCCCGAGCGCGAGGCATGGTTCGATTGGCTGACGGTGAAGGCCTGGCGCCCGGCGGCTCTTGCGCTGGTGCCACTCGTCGTTGGCTTTGGCCTAGGGCTCAACGTTGCCCAAGGCGCCACAGCCATGGAAAACGCCGACGACGATGTGCTGCTCGCCCTTTTCGATCCCGATGAACTAGCCCGCTACGAACTGCCGGGCGCCAACGCGGCTCCACTACCATGAGATCGAGATGGCTTGTCATCGCCCTGGCGACCTCCGTCGCCCTCAACGTCGGGATGCTCGGGCTCGGCATCGGTTTCGCGACCGGATCGCCGCACTGGGGCCGTGGCGTGGACCCGACCGCGGGTCTCGCCCGCCTGATCCGATCCCTTCCCGAGGCGCGGCGCGAGGAGCTCACGCGAACAGGTGCGCCGGCAATATCTGACGGCGAACTCCGGCGCCGCCTCGGTGCGTCGATGCGCGACCTGCGCGCCTCGCAGCGCCTGATTGCAGGCGCCTTGGCCCAGGAGCCCTTCGACCCAGGCGCAGCGACTGCCGCCTTGGCGCGTTTCCGCGAGCACTTCGCCGCCAACCAGGCCAGCAGCCACGAGGCGTTTGTGGCGATCCTCGATCGGCTCACGCCCGAGGAACGGCGCCGGTTCCTAGACACCATGCGCCCAGGCAAGGATCGCCGCGGCCGGCACGGCCCCCGACCTCGACCGGAGGGGGCGCGCGAGGTCGACCGTTCGGATTAGCCCCTCGTTGTCAACCCGGGGGTCTCGCCATCCGCCATTTGCCCCGCGCCAG
>JAPPND010000172.1 GCA_028818795.1 Gammaproteobacteria bacterium
CCCCGGCTGAGGGCTCTTCCATGCGAGGGGCTGGCCCCTCGCGCTCCCCGGCTGAAGGCTCTGGCCCTCGACATCGAGCGATGGGCGCGCGAGCTGGGTTTCCAAGGGGTCGGAATTGCTGACACCAGGCTGGCGAACTATGCGCCCGCGTTTCAAGACTGGTTGAAACAGCGACTCTACGGCGACATGGGCTACCTCGCCCGCAACGTCGACAAGCGTCTGGAACCGGATCGGCTGCACCCCGGAACAATCCGCGTCATCTCCGCCCGCATGGACTACCTGGGCACGCCGCCGCCCGCGGCAACGGACCTTCCCGCCAACGACGGGTCCGCCTACATCGCGCGCTATGCCCTCGGGCGCGACTACCACAAGACCGTGCGACGACGTTTGGCGCGGCTTGCGGCGCGCATCGACTCCAGCTGCGGCGGGCGATTCCGGGCGTTCACGGACTCGGCCCCCGTCCTGGAGAAACCACTGGGCGAGAAATCCGGACTCGGTTGGATCGGGAAGAATACGTTGCTGCTCAACGACGAGGCAGGCTCGTGGTTTTTCCTGGGCGAGATCTACACGGATCTGCCGTTGCCCGTGACGCCGGCGCGAAGGCAACCGGGCTGCGGCACCTGCCGCGCCTGCATGGCGGTCTGCCCGACCGATGCCATCATCGGACCCAAGAAGCTCGATGCGAGACGCTGCATCTCGTATCTGACCATCGAGCACAAGGGCTCGATTCCGATCGAATTCCGCGAAGCGGTTGGCAACCGCGTGTTCGGCTGCGACGACTGCCAGATCGTCTGCCCCTGGAACCGGTTCGCGCGACGGTCCCCGGAAGCCGAGTTCGCCCCCCGGCACGGCCTCGACCACGCCACCCTCGTCGACCTGCTCGGCTGGGACGAGACGACGTTTCTAGCGCGGACCCAGGGAATGGCGCTGCGTCGTATCAACTACGAGCAGTGGGTCCGCAACCTCGCCGTCGCCGCCGGCAACGCACCCCCGGATCCGGCGATCGTTGCGGCCCTCAAACGGCGGCGTGAGCCCGCAAGCGCCATGGTGCGGGAGCACATCGACTGGGCCCTGGCACGGCAAGAAAGATCCGTGTAGGACCCAGCACCGTGGGGATCCACGACCGCGGGACGCCGCAAGGGCGTCCCCTACAGAGCGAAGAAGGCGTCCCGGTAGTGCTTGAGTTCCGCCACCGACTCGCGGATGTCGTCTAGCGCCCGGTGGGTGTTGCGCTTCCTGAAGCGATCCACCAGTTCGGGCTTCCACCGGCGAGCCAGTTCCTTGACGGTGGACACGTCGACGATGCGGTAGTGCAGCCAGTCCTCGAGGGTCGGCATGTACGCCTTGAGGAAACGACGGTCCTGCCACACCGTGTTCCCGCACAGTGGCGCGCTGTGCTTCTCCGCATGGCGCTGTACGAATGCGAGGGTCAGCGCTTGTGCCTCGGTGACGCTGACCGCCGAGCGGCGCACTCGTTCCACCAAACCGGATTCCGTGTGGTGCTCGACGTTCCAGTCGTCCATGCGCGCCAGGATCTCTTCGTTCTGGTGAACGGCGAGCACGGGACCCTCGGCGATTATGTTCAGATCGTTGTCCGTCACCAAGGACGCGATTTCCAGGATCGCGTCGACCACCGGATCGAGCCCGGTCATCTCCATGTCGATCCAAACGAGAACGCCAGGGGGTTCCATCGAGGCCACCGCTATTGCCCTTGTCCGCGGCAAAAGGCTCCCACTCGAGCCGACATACGATGCCGTCCTGTCGCCGTCACTCGTCGTACCCGGATGCGACCGCTAGCACAGAACAAGAATAGCGGCGCCTCGCCAGAGTCGCCAACCGCGTATCATCCGCGCCTTCGCCAAGCAACGGCAGGCAAGATGAAGCCCAGCGTCATCACCGTCGAGGAACTCGCCGAGCGCCTCGACCATGGGGCCACCCCATCGAACCTGCTCGTCGCCCAGGTCACCTCGCCGGATGTCTATGCCTTTGGCCACGTTCCGGGCGCAGTCCACGTGGCCCCGGCCGACCTGGTCTCCGGCATACCTCCCGCCACGGGTCAGCTGCCGAACCGCGATGCGCTGACCGCCCTGTTCCGACGCATCGGCTACACGCACGACACGGAGGTGGTCACCCTGGACAACGAAGGCGGCGGCTGGGCGGGCCGGCTGGCTTGGACGCTCGACATCATCGGCAACCGAGACTGGCGTTATCTCGATGGCGGATTGAACGCCTGGACGGCGGCTGGTCTGCCTGTCGACCGCGGACCCGGGCGAATGCCACCGTCTGATGTGGAAGTCAGCATCGATACCGGACCCATCGCCGAAGCCGACGACCTACTGCGCCGACTCGGGGACGAAGACCTGGTGATCTGGGACTGCCGTTCCGCCGCCGAGTTCGCAGGCTACCGCCGGGCGGCGCTTCGAGCCGGACATATCCCGGGCGCGGTCAACCTCGACTGGTTGGACCTGATGGACGACGAACGCAACTTGCGCTTGGTCGAGAATCTCGAAGCGTTGCTGGCGGAGAGCGGCGTCGTGCCCGAACGCGACGTGATCACGCACTGCCAGACGCATCATCGATCGGGACTCACCTACATGGCCGCCCGCTTGCTGGGCTTCCCCCGGATCCGCGCCTACCACGGCTCGTGGTCGGAGTGGGGCAACCGGCCGGACACGCCCGTGGCGACCGGTCCCGAGGCGAAGGCGTCCTCCGGCTAGAGCCGCGCCGGCGACAAGCGTGCATCCATTCGCGTTGTTGCAGCGCCTCGTCCCGCAGCACGGCCTGTCGCGGTGTCTCGGGGCATTCGCCGCCTCGGAGAACGGCGTCGTGAAACGGTTGCTGATCAACGCCTTCAAGTCCGCCTATCGCATCGACATGACGGAGTTCGAAGGCGATACAGCCGAGGACTTCGAGAGTTTCAACGGCTTCTTCACGCGAGGTTTGCTCCCGGATTCGCGGTCGATGCCGGACGATCCCGGATTGGTGGTCAGCCCTGCCGACGGCACTGTCAGTCAAGCCGGTCCAATCGCGGCCGGGCGTCTTATGCAGGCCAAGGGCCGCGAGTACGCCGTCGCCGAACTGCTCGGCGGCAACGACTTCGCCGCCGACCTCGCCGATGGCTCGTTCGTGACGATCTACCTAGCGCCCCACAACTACCATCGGTTTCACGCGCCATGTTCGGGACGGCTCCTCGAGAGCATCGAGATTCCCGGGCGACTGTTCTCCGTCAACGGGGTCACGGAACGACACGTGGATCGCCTGTTCGCGCGCAACGAGCGGCTGGTGCTGCGCATTGGGGCATCGTTCGGCGAGTACGCCATGGTATTGGTCGGTGCGATGATCGTGGCCAGTATCCGGGTCACCTGGCCCGGTCCGAGTTCGCCCTACCGGCAGCAGACTTCCCGCGTACCGCAGGAAGTCTTGTTCGAGCGGGGCGACGAGGTCGGCGCGTTCCTCTTGGGGTCGACGGTCATCGTGCTGTTCCCGGACGGGGCGGTAGACCTCGCGGAGGCCATCGCACCGGGGTCGACCGTGCGGGTGGGTACGCCGATCGGCACCTTCGTCTCCTAAACGAGCACTCACGCCCGCTTCCAGTCGAAGGCCATCGCCTCGCCGACGTTGGCCACGCCCAAGCGGAGCGCCACAAGACGGTCGAAACCCACGGCGACGCCCGCACATTCCGGCAGGCCGTGGCGCTGCGCCGCCAGCAAACGCCGGTCGACGTCGACCTTGCGGCCGCCCGCGGCGCGTCGGCGCCGGATGTCCGCCGCCATCCGGTCTTCGAGCTCATCGGCATCGCAGAGTTCGTGGTAGCCGTTGGCGACCTCCACCCCGTCGAGAACCAGTTCGAAACGCGACGCGGCGCCTGCGGCCCCGACTCGTGCGAGGGCAGCGAGACGCCGGGGGAAGTCCGTGATGAATAGCCGTCGTATCCGGGTCGAAGCGATGGCCTCCGCGAGTATTAGGTCGAGCGCCTCCTCGACTCCCGCACCGCAATCGAGACCCAGATCACGCGCGGTTCGCAGGCAGGCATCCTCATCCCCATTCGCGTCGACTCCGAATCGGCTGTCTATGAGACCGGCGTAGGTCTGCCGTTCGTAGGCGGCGGGCCCGAGCAGTGCGTTCACGAGCTCGGCGACCTCGTCCATCAGTCTCGGCGCGTCGAAGCCCAGCCGATACCACTCCAGCATCGTGAACTCCGGGTTGTGCCAACGGCCCTGCTCCCCGGCACGGAAAACGGGACCGATCTGGTAGATGGACGGCGCCCCAGCCGCCAGCAGCCGCTTCATGTGGAACTCCGGCGACGTCTGCAGGTACGGTCCAGGCTCATCCGGCGTGCCCGCCCGCAGGCTGTCGATAGCGGGATCGGTGACCGTGGCGGCACCGAGTACCGGGGTCTGCACCTCCATCACGCCCCGGCGGGCAAAGAACTCGCGGGTGGCCCGGAGCATCCCGGCACGGGTCCGCAGCGCATCGATGGTGGCGGCGGGCCGCCAATCGGAGCCCTCAGCCGGGGAGCGCGAGGGGCTTGCCCCTCGCAAGAAAGAGCCCGATCCGATGTCCGTCGAGGACATCGATCAGCGCTCAGGCCTTGACGCGGTTGACGTACTCGCCCGTGCGCGTATCGATTCTAAGCACATCGCCGATTTCGACGAACAGCGGCACCTTGATCGTGGCGCCGGTCGCCAGCGTCGCGGGCTTCGTACCGCCCTGGGCGGTGTCGCCGCGGATACCCGGATCGGTCTCCTTGACGGCCAATTCCACGAAGTTCGGTGCCACCACCGAGATCGGCTCGTCGTTCCACAGCGTGACGTTGCACACCTCCTGACCCAGGAGCCAGCTTTTCGCCTCGGTCACCACCGTCGACGAAGCCGCTTTCTGCTCGAAGCTGCCGTCGGTGTTCATGAAATGCCAAAAGTCCCCGTCGGTATAGAGGAACTCCATCTGCGTCTCCAGCACATCCGCGGCCTCAAGGGACTCCCCGCTGCGATAGGTCCGCTCCCAAACGCGGCCGGTCTTGAGGTTGCGGAGCTTGACGCGGGTGAATGCCTGGCCCTTGCCCGGCTTCACGAACTCGCTGGCAAGGATCGAACACGGGTCGCCTTCCAGCAGCACCTTCAATCCGGGCCGAAATTCGTTGGTAGAATAGGTTGCCACGCCGGTCAATCTCCTTGAAAACGCCTCCTAGGCCGACGTCTTGCCGATCTAGGAAAACGACGAATGATACCCGTCAAATCTACCTCGACAACCGAGGTCGGGCCTGCGCCCAGCCACGTGCCCCGGGAAGGGCAATCATGGCGACGCGAGCTACTCGAGGCGGTGACCGATGTCGACGAACTGCTCCGGCTTGTCGGCGTCGACCCGGTCGCGTCTCGCAAGCAAGAAGAGCCCGTGGCGTTGCGGGACTTCCCCCTGCGCGTGCCGCGTCCCTACGTCGCCCGCATGCGGTGGGGCGATCCCGACGACCCGTTGCTGCGCCAGGTGCTTCCTACGGCACAGGAGTCCCAACCGGCGGTGGGCTACGGGCTCGATCCGCTCGCCGAGGCCGACGCCGTCATCGGCTCCGGGATCTTGAAGAAGTACGACGGGAGAGCGCTGGTCATCGCCACGGGTTCCTGTGCCGTCCACTGCCGGTACTGCTTCCGCCGGCACTTTCCTTACGCAGACCATCGCCAGAACCAGGGCTTCGAGTCATTGGCCGCGCTGCGGCGGGATTCCACGATCCGGGAGGTGATCCTATCCGGCGGCGACCCGCTGATGCTCACCGACGCACATCTCGGGCGGCTCTTGGCGGAGGTGGGTTCAATCGATCACGTGACGAGGATCCGTATCCACACGCGCGTGCCCGTGGTAATCCCCCAGCGCGTGACGCCGGCGTTGACCGCGATGCTGGCCAGCCTCCCGCAACGCGTGGTCGTCGTGCTGCACTTCAACCACCCGAACGAGATCGACCGGCATTGCGCCGCGTCGCTAACGGGCCTCCACCGTTTCACCCTGCTCAACCAAAGCGTGCTGCTGCGTGGCGTCAACGACGATGCGGACACCCTGGTCAAGTTGTCGGAGCGCCTGTTCGGCGCCGGCGTACTCCCCTACTACCTGCACATGCCGGACGCCGTGGCCGGTACAGCGCACTTCGACGTCTGCCAACGACGCGCCGTCGCCTTGCATCGTGAGCTCCTGGCACGACTGCCCGGATATCTCGTGCCGCGGCTGGTGCGCGAGGTGCCCGGCGGTACGGCGAAAGAACTCGTCGTCAGCGACGGCTAGACTCCTTGAGCGGCGTTGGTGTCTACACGCAGGTTGCATTTTGCGCGGCGGTGCGGCTTGCTCTTGGACGGCTCGTGTACCCACGAGACGCGCTAGGCAGTTCGAAAGAAGGATGAGCAAGGATCCCGCGCCGCCGAAAGCCGTGCGGCCATTCCTGAAGGCGAACGCGGCAACGCTGGGCGCGGTCGGCGGCTACGTCATAGCCGTGGCAATCGCCTTCGTCAGCGTTGGCGTATTGGATGCCGAACGCAGCGCCAGCGCGATGTCCCGGTACGGCATGACGGTGGCGGAGGACCTTGCCTATCACGCGGTGGAGCCGCTGTTGCGCCGGGACCGTATCCAGCTGGGCTTGCTCACCAACCGCGTCGCGGCCCGTCCGGAGGTCCGCCAGATCACCATCCGCACCGCAGACGAACGACTGTTCGTCGTCGCCGGCAGCGCGTCGACGGAAACGGCACCGACCTATAGCCGTCCCGTCACCGTGGAGGATACGGTGGCTGGCGACGTGACCGTGGCCCTCAACCCCGAGAGCTTCCCGCCGCCCTTGGCGGACATCCTCAACCAGTCGTGGCAATTCGTACTCGCCGGTTTGGCCGCCACCGTCTTCCTGTTCCACTTCGCAACCCGTCTGGGGTCGTCGCGCAACGCGACGCGCGGTTCGGCCGCGGTTTCCCGGGTCGTTCCTCCGGCGTTCGTGGTGGTGGCCAATCTGCCGCTTCGATCCGCGTCCCGGTCGGCCGAACGAGAGCAACTGCTGCGGCACGCCATGGCGATCGGGGGAAGGATAGCCAACCTGTATGCGGGCCATGCCGCAGCGTTGCCGGGATCCGGGATCGTGCTCGTGTTTCCCGTTTCGGGATCCGGCGACCGATGCTTCGAGGTCGTTTGCGCCGCATTGCTGATGCGTCGCCTGCTCTCCAAGAAAGCCGAGAAAGAGGCCCCCGCCATCGACACCGATGGCCCATCGCCGGACGATGCCCATGACGACGCTTCGAGCGCTTTTCGGTACGGGATCGACTTCTCGGAAGCCGGCGCCACCCTCCACGGCGACACCGTCAAGCCGTCGTCGGTATCCAACGTCCTGCTGCTCGCCTCCCTGGCCGGCGCCGGCGAGCTCGTACTCGGCCAAGCCGCCTTCGATACCTTGGACCGTCCCGACCGGGTCGAACTCGACCAACTGCGCAACCCCGCTACCGAGGCCTTGTCAACGGGTGTCGCCATGCCACGGGGCAAGGTCCGGCGAGTCGCCCGGGACTACGACGCGCTGATCACGCGCCAGGCCGAAGTCATCGCCATCGCATCGGATCGGAGTGCCTCGTAGGGGACGGGCCTCGGAGTCTGCAACGCAGCGGCACGAAGTGCCGCTGCAGGGCGCGGAGTCTGAGGGCGGTGGGGGTTGGGGCCGGACGGCGAGTCCGCGCCCATTCGGGCGCGCGCGCGCCCGGTGGCGGGGTTGTGCCCGCCCGCAGTTGAGCACGCCCCCACAAACGGTTACGGCGCCCACAAATAATGTACGCCCCCCCTTTTGA
>JAPPND010000143.1 GCA_028818795.1 Gammaproteobacteria bacterium
GCGCATCCCGGCCCAACCGGGTGTCGAAGTCGGTCTCCGGCGTCGACGATTCGCCGAGCCGGTATCCGTCGATCAACCGTTCGGCCAGCACATCGTTGCGCAGCAGCGCGTGGCTCGCTGCCATGTAGGCGCTGGCGATGTCCCCACGCCACACTTCGTCGGTGTGGACTTCAAACGTCTCCTGGAGTGCATTGAGGTAGTTCGTAGTGACCCGGCCGCTGCGGGTGAGCAGATAGATGGCGTAGGCCCGCGCGCGTGCGGCGGCGAGGTCGAATGTCGAGGCGTCGTCGTTGCCGCCGGAGAGCCGTCCCAGGTAGCCCCACGCCCGTGCATACATGTCGTCGGGAACCGGCAGTCCAAGTGCCCGCGCCTCGGCCAGGAAGTGGGTGACGTAGACCGAAGCGAACGGCGCCGCCTCCTCGGACGTCGCCCAGAACAGGAATCCGCCGTCCGCGTTCTGGCGCGGCCGAAGCCGGGCGATCGTGTCGCGGAACCGCGTCCGGTATTGCCGCCAGTCCAGCCCGAACGTCGGGCCTTGCCGTAGACCCAGTTGCCCGAATGCCCCGCTGACGATCTGCTCCGTGCAGGCGTGCGGAAACGACTCGAGGTATGCCAGCAGGCCATCGGCGAGCGCGAGCGGGCTCGCCGCGGCAGTAATGCGACGGCTTGCGAGGCCCTCGTGCAATCGCCGCGGCAAGGCGACCACCGCCCGGCCGCCAGCGTCGTAACCCGAATCAACCGTCGTCTCAAACGCCACCGGCGGGCGCACGGACAAGGTGGCTTGCCGCTCGACGGAGACATCGCCGAGGCGTCCGGCCAATGTCACCGAAGCGGCCCCCGGCGTAGCGCCGGCGCGGAGTCGGAAGTTCACTCGCCCTTCACCGCCCGCCGGAACGTCAACCGTTCTGTCGAACCCATCCTCCGCTCCGAGGCGCTCCATCGCCTCGACCGATACGGCGACCTCCCCGTCAGCACCCTCGATGTTGTTCGCCACGCCAACCGCGACATCGAACACGTCGCCCGGCGCGGCGGCCAACGGCAGATTCGGCGACAGGACAATGGGACCTCGAACCGTGACGGGCCGTGCTCCCGCGCCAAGCTTGGTCTCGGCCACGCCCAATGCCATGACGCGCAATTCCCCGTTGAAGTAGTCCGGAATCGAGACGTCGACCTGACCTTGCGCCGAGTCCGCTTCGAGGATGCCGAACCAGAACACGATGGGAGGTTCCGAACGCCGACGAAACGGGTTCAGGTTGGCGCCGAGCAGGCGGCCCAAATCCCCGCCACCCGGTGCCGAAGCGCGGCGCAGCACGTCGTAGTCGGGAAGGATCAGATCGACCATCTGATGGGTCTCGACCTGCAACGCCTTCTTGCTGAGGAAGATCCCCAACGGATCCGGGGTGGAGTAGTCGGCGACTTGGAGGATTCCCTCGTCAACGGCGAAGAGTACGAGCCGCGAGGGTTCCGATGCGGTAAAGCCGATCGTCAGCGGGGATCCCGGAAGGACGCGCTCCGGGACCGAGAGGTCGATATCCAAGCGCCGTGGGGTACGGTCAACGGCGAACGGCGCGACCGCGTAGCTCAATGGACTGACGAAGATCTCCTCCGAGTCGATGTCGCGCACGAAGGCGACATTGACGTAGGCATTGCCTTCGAGGTCGTCGGGAAGGCGGATGCTTGACAGGACGTTGTTCGTCTCCGACCGAAACCACTTGAAGGCATGCACACGGTCCCGCTCGATCGTTACCAAGCCCGTACCCGCGTAGGGCGCCGTGATCTCCACCGTGATCTCGTCGCCCGGCGCATACTCCCGGCGGTCGAGCTTGAGATCGAGTTCCGCGTCACGTTCGAGATTGCCGGCAACGTTGGCCGCCCCGGCCACGGCAAACTCGACCCGGTTCAGCCTCACCCCGTCGGCATCGACGATGTCGAGCGCGAAACGTCCGGGGCGGCTTGTCGCCAGCGTCACCTCGGCACCCCCGGACGGCAATTCGAACGGCGTCCGCTCGAGTTCGGTCTCCTTGACCACGGACTGGTATGCGAACTTGCCGTTCGGTTGCTTGACGAGTGCCGACACGTAGCGGCGTTCCACGAGGACCGCCTGCAGACGCTCCCGCGCCACCGCTTCGAGGTCGCGGTCGATGGCAAGGAAACGCACGGTTCGGGCGCCCTCCAGGGCGATGAAGTCCAACGCACCGTCCGCCCGATACCCGACGAGCGCATCTGCCGGCGACAGGAGGGTTCCAGTCAGGGCCTTGACGCCGCGCCCGCCACTTGCCTCGTATCCCTCCGCCCTCAGTACCAGCCGGTAGATGCCGTTGGTGTACTGCCCGACATCAAACGACATCACCCCAACGCCGTCCTGGTCGGTCGCCGTCTCCTCGAGATCGAGGGTCACCGGCTTCGGCGGCGTATCGGGGTCGCGGTAGGGATCCGCGAATACGAACCCCGGGTGTTCCGGGAAGTGCGGCGAAATCGGCGTCAGCTCGAGACTGCCCCTCACCCGCCGACCCTGTGCGGCGGTCCCGAACAGGTTTTCCAGCGTCACCCGTGCCGAGTGGCGACCAGGCTTCAGCCACGCGCGGCGAGCCATTTCCCGTGTCGTCCACGAATCCCCCGCAGCACCGGCGACCTCTTCGACGATCGCCGCGCGGATTCGCAAGCGGTCCGGCTGGTATTCCTCAACGCTGAACGTCGCGTCGCCCAGAGCCCGGATCCGGCCATCGTCGTCCACGACGTAGACACTCGCCCGATAGCTACCGGTCGGCGACTCGGGGCGGGTTTCGAAGTTCCAGGCGAGGAGCCCGTCGTGGGGCAGCACCGTCCGGGTGGCGAGTGCCCGGTTGCCACGGGCGTCGGTGACCCTCAACTCGATCGGCGCACCCGGTACGGCGCCGAAGTCGCCCTCCCTCACGATGCCGAACAAGCGCACCGTTTCGCCCGGCCGGTACAACCCCCGATCGGTGTAGAGCGCCGCCTTGAGGCGCTCGGCATCGTCCTTCGCCGTGTATTCGCCACCGATGTCGAATCCCGACCATCTCAACCGGCGATCGCTGCGTTGGTACGGCATGAACGTGACGTCGCCCTCGTGCCGAACCACGAACACGCTCGGCTCCCGATCACGTTCGAAGTCGTCCGCCGCGGCAAGCCGGGCATGGCCTTCGGCGTCGGTGGTGGCCGTCAGAACCGCCAGTCCGTTCTTGCCGAGGAGTTCCACCTCGGCATCCTCGACGGGCTCGCCGGTGGCAATCGAATGCACGAATACGTGCTGGCTCTTGTCGGCATTGGTCTTGACCAAGAGACCAAGATCCGTGACGAGCGCCATGCGCCGATCGAAATCGCCAACCACCCGTTCCGTCTCCGGGTCCCAACCCTGAACCTTGACGAAGAACAAGCCGCCCGCATCGAGAAACTCGTCGAGATCCAAGGTGGCGTAGACCTTCTCCCGGGGGTGACCGGGGTTCAGTTCCACGATACGAGTGGTCAACTTGGCGAGGTTGTCCGCATCGAACCGGTACCGGAACCAGGGATCCCGGATGTCACCGCCCGTCTGACTCGCCAAGTGGTTGAGCGTACCCGGCAGGAGTTGCTGAATGTCCACCTTGACGGCCGAAACGCCTCGTCCAGAGAACGTCAGCAGGCGGTTGCCCGTCAGGGGCAGCAAGGCGCCGTCCTGCGCGATGGCAGCCTCCTTCGGGTAGTCCGGCACACGCACCACGTCGTCGTACGCCGATGCCAGCACGAAATCGCCGGCGGAGGTCAAGCCGGGTTCGATGCGCAGGTAGACGAACCGGTTCGGCGGTGCATCGAACGTGACGCTCTGCAACATCGCCTCGTCGCGCTCAGCGGGATTCACGGTCAACGCCACCGGCACGGATCGCGCCAGCACCTCCGCCGTTGCCTCGGCGGGAGAGCGCCAGCTGTAGTACGGATAGGTCGTGTTGCCGATTCGGTGGTCCCTTGGCAGCAACCACGCCGCCATCCGTTCTCCGAATTGCTCGGTGTCGACGTGATCGGTGAACGACACCGCGACGGTCTGCACGGGATCTCCCTGGGCATCGTCGACCATCGACGCGCTGACACGTCCGACGCGGAAGTAGCTCTCTCGGTCGGGCAGGCGAACCTGCGCGAACAGCGCCTCCTCGAATACCCCGTCGCCGTTCAAGGGCTCGAGATCCTCCACCACCGTGACGGTCGCGAAGTGCTCCCGCTCGGGAATTGCGACGACGTCCGAATGCACGTGGGCGGTTCGGTCGTAGGGTCCGTACTCCACCCGGAACCCAAGTTCGCCCACCTCGGCTTCCGACGCCTCCGGTCCTTCCCGGAGCGCGAGGCCAAGGCGTTGTTCGAAATCATCCCGCGCAACCGGGTGCGAAAAGCCGAAGCTGGCGGTCACCCGCCGTTCGGTTGCGTTCTCAGGATGCTGGTAGAAGGTCGCTTCAAGCACCTTCGCGACGAACGGCGGCGTCCGGAACTCGACGGTCCAGTCGGTCAATTCGACGTCCGGCGCAAACAGGTCGGGGGATAGTCTCACCCGGTATTCGCGGTCCGCCGGCCGATCCTCCGACGACTTGAACACAAGCCGGTTCTCCGTCTCGAAACGCCACTCGCCGGCGATCGGCGGGTCCAGTTCGACGCCCTCCTCCAGAACTTCGCCGACCAGGTCCAGGCGCGCCGCCGACAACGTCGGCAGCGGTTCGGTTTCGCCGTCCCCGAGCAAGTAGTGGAAGTCGAGACCAATCCGATCCCAGACCAATTCATCGCGCTTGATGCGTGAGATGCCCGGCGGATCGATGTCCACCGCCACGCGCAGGGGCTTCGGCAAGCCCTGGTAGTAGAAATAGCCGCCCGCCGCCAACATCAGCAAGCCGACAAATGCCAATGTGCCGTAACCGACGCGCCGCAGGCCGACTCGCATGAGCCACGTCGGCGGGTACCAGGAGAATTCGCCAAGCGCCGCCGCAACGAAGGCCTTGGGTTTCATGGCCGCCTCCCCCAAGAACTAACCCCTCACCCTAGTGGGCGTCAGGGAAGAGAGGGGGGAAGAACAATGGAAGTTTCGAACGAGTACCACGAGACCGATGAATCGCTCTCCACTTTCGGGCTCACGGCCGTTTCAACGCGGTCGCGAGGCAGTCGCCACTGTAGACGCACTCGGGGTGCAAACATCGCCCCATTCAATTCGGGGCCCAGTTGCGCCTTGGCAGCAATCGAACGCCAGAGGAGATTGCCTGCGTCGGCCCCGCGCCGGTGGACAGCCGGATGGGGGAAGCGACACACTCTTCGGCTTTCGCCCGACCTACACAGGATCTGCCATGCCCAACAACATCCGTCCGGAAGGCGGTCCCGTCGCCGTGACCGGCAGCGCCGGGTACATCGGTTCGCACCTGGTGCTGGACCTCGTCGGTTCCGGCTACCAAGTACGTGCCTGCGTCCGCGACGCCACCAACCTGGCCAACACCGCTCACCTTGGCGCGATGAACCGAATCGGGCCCGGCACCGTCTCGCTACATTCCTGCGACATGACCGTGCCGGGCGTCTACGACGACGTGTTCGCTGGCTGCTCCGCCGTGTTCCACGCCGCTGCGGAGATGGGAAACCTCCAGGGGTCGACGCCGCAGAAGGTCTACGACGGCGGCCTTGTCGCGACCGAGATGGTCATCGACTCGATCAAGAAAGCCGGGTCCGTGAAGCGACTCGTGTACACGAGCTCCTTCGCCGCCGTGGGACACCCCGCCCCGGAAGGTCACGTATACACCGAGGACTCCTGGGCCGACATGAACCAGGAAAGCCGCCGCGAAGGTTCGGAATGGAACATGGCCACCGTCGCCCGCAGCCGCGAGGTCGCCTACGCCATGACCAAGGTCGAAACCGAGCGCTACGTCTACGACCAGGGCGACAAGCTCGGCTTCGAGGCGTTCGGCGTCTGCCCGTGCCATGTCATCGGCCCGCTGCTGTCCGCCTCCCACCAACGCCCCTGGGCGTGGCAGACCCGCATCGGCGACATGCTCGAAGGCTACGGCCATCCGCGCATGTTCTGGAACATCGTCGACGTCCGCGACGTGGCGAGGGCGCAACGGCTCATCGCCGAGTGTCCGATCAATCGCAACGGCGAACGCTACAACCTGGTCGCCACCGACGAATCCGGACTGATCCCGCAGCAGGAGGTTCAGGCAATCCTGCGGCGCCTCTACCCGGGAATCGGCATCGGCGGCAACTACCGCGACGGACCGGTCCGGCGCGGGCCCATCGCCGTACTGGAGAAGGTGGTCACCCAACTCGGCCTCAAGCCCCACACGCCCGAAGAGGCAATCCGCGACAACGCCGACAGCCTGCTCGCCTGGGGCCTCGTGACGACCCGGCCGGGCGAGGACAACTGGCAACGGGACGGCAACGACCTCGGCATCAAGTCGAAGTGGAACCCGCACATGTACCCGGCCATCGACCCGGATCTACGGAAGCGGTTGGAAGCGGAAGCGTAGGGAAGATTTCGGGGTTGTGCGGACCGCGATTGCCATCCTGGTCACAAAGAGCCGCCTAGAAGGCGACAGCCGTACGCCTCAAAGAAAAATAGCCCAGTCTCCGTTTTGCTATCCGCGCAAGGCCATGGAGGCAGCCTCCACCATGAAACTTCCCGTCGCCTCGGCAACCACCTCGTTGTTGTCCGCGCGCAGAACTCGGCCTTCGAGCACGACCAGGCGACCTTTGCGCCGGAGGAGCCGCCCTTCCAGCTTGACGGATGTCCCGACGGGCAAATATCCCCGATAGCGGACCTCCGCCTTGGCCGTGTAGCAGCGTTCCCCGCGCAGGAAGACGTAGTTCGCCATGACGTCGTCCAGCAGACTGAAGAGGATGCCGCCGTGGGTCACGCCGTCGTAGCCGACGTGGGCTTCGCCGGGGGTGAATTCGGCCCGGCAGACGTCGCCGTCGAGACGGAAGCGGACGTTCAGGCCGATGGGATTGCCGTTGCCGCAGACGAAGCAACGGTTGGCGGTCGAGGCAAGAGGGTTCACGGACTCGATCTGGTGTGGAGACGCGGCGACAGTAGCACAGCGTGTTGGTCTCAAGGACTCGGGCGCCCCGTCGCTGCGCGACAATCGATCCCGCTTGACCATCTCCCCCGAAACTTCTCAAATAGGAACGATGCTCGATCTGGACCGCATCCGGTGCCGCCTCGCGACACCTCGAACCGATCCCCCGATCCCCACCGACGCCCGCCAAGCCGCCGTGGCGGTGATCCTCCGGGATTGGGCCGGTTCGGCCGAGATTCTGTTCATCAAACGTGCCGTGAAGAACGGCGATCCGTGGTCCGGGCACATGGCGTTTCCCGGTGGTCACAAGGATCCCGACGATGTCGACCTTCTCGCTGCGGCGATCCGCGAGACCGGTGAGGAGATCGGCCTCGACATCTCCCAGGCGACCCTGATCGGTTCGCTGCCGCCGGCGCGGCCGATGAGCGTGCGGCGAACGATGGTGGTCAAGCCGTTCGTGTTCGAGGTCGACGGCGACCCCCCATTCGCCCCGAACCACGAGGTGGCCGACGTGGTCTGGACGCCGCTGGAGCCGATGTACCAAGGAGACAACCACGCGGTGGACAGCCCGGATGGCGGTGCCATGCAGTTCAATGGGTTCCGGCTCGGCGGCGGCCACTTCGTGTGGGGAATGACCTACCGAATGGTTCAGACGTTCTTCGAGACCATCGATCCGGGTTACGAGCGTCGGCCCGAGTGGTGATGCTTGTCGGGTCCTACGCGAAACAAGACCACGCAACTTGAGTGCGCGGGACGGG
>JAPPND010000151.1 GCA_028818795.1 Gammaproteobacteria bacterium
GACCGCGCGCCCTTGCGGGCGCGTTAGGACCGCGCGCCCTTGCGGGCGCGTTAGGGTCGCCCCTACAACGGGCGGTCTCCCTTCACCGTGACGCGCATGCCGCTGCGGGTCTCCGGATAGTAGTCCCACATCGCCAGGTGCTGTACGCAACGGTTGTCCCACATGGCGACCGAGTTTTCGCGCCAGCGGAAACGGCACTGGAACCGCGGCTTGGCGATGTGGGCGTAGAGGAAGGCCAGGATCGCGTCGCCTTCGTCCTTGGGCACCCCGCATAGCTCCGTGGTGAAGACCGAATTGACGAAGATGCCCTTGCGCCCGGTGCGCGGGTGCGTCCGGATGACGGGGTGTTCGGCGCGCGGGTAGACCCGGTCGCTGTCGTCGCGGCCGATCCGCCGATTCCGATCCCGGTAGTTCGGGCCGCCATCGTGAATCGCGGTGAGACCGGCCAGGTACGCCTGCATGGCGCCGGACAGCGCTTCGTAGGCGGCGTACATGCTCGAGAACAAGGTATCGCCGCCGCCGTCGGGAGGAAGTGTGTGCAGTCGGAGGATCGACAGCATCGGCGGTTCCTCGTCACAGCTCACGTCGGAATGCCACTTGTCGCCGGCCGTGCGCTTCGTCTTCGCGTCGGCGTGGACCTTCAGCACCTCGGGATGGCCCGGCGCCCCCGGCGGCGCACTCGGGTGGATGTGGAGAGGGCCGAAGCGTTCGCCCAGCGCCTTGTGCTGATCGAGGTCGAGTTCCTGGTCCCGGAAGAACAGAACCTGGCGGTCCAGCAGCGCCGCTTCGATTTGGGCGAACTGGGCGTCATCCAAGCGGGCGAGATCGACACCGAGCACCTCGGCGCCGATCACGGGAGTCAGAGGATGCAACTTCATGCTGGGATTATAGGCACGACGGACAGACCTCCCTCAATGGCACCCCTCCCCGTGCTGGTCTATGATCGCGCGGTCAAGTAACAAAACAGAGGGTGGGGGAACACCATGAGTCATGACCTCGTTATCCGGGGCGGCAGCGTCGTCGACGGAACCGGTGCAGAGCCGTACCAAGCCGACGTCGCGGTCGACGGCGACCAGATCGTCGAGATCGGCAAGGTCGACGGCAAGGGCAAACGGGAAATCGACGCGGCGGGCCTGAACGTGTCGCCGGGCTTCATCGATCTGCACACGCACTTGGATGCGCAGATCGGCTGGGACCGCGACGTCACGTCGGTAAGCTGGCACGGCGTCACCACGGCGCTGTTCGGGAACTGCGGCGTCACCTTCGCGCCCTGCAAGGCCACGGACCGTGAGTTCCTCGCCGGGATGATGGAGACCGTCGAGGACATCCCCAAGCAGGCGATCCTGCACGGCCTGCCCTGGAACTGGGAGTCCTACGGCGGCTATCTCGATGCCCTGGACGCGCTCGGTCCGGCAATCAATATCTGCGGCCTAGTCGGGCACTGCGCGACGCGGTTCTACGTGATGGGCGAACGCGCCGTGGAGGAACCGGCCACCGAGGACGAGATCCGGCAGATCGCCGAGTTGGCGGGCCAGTCGGTGAAGGAAGGCGCGGTCGGGTTCTCGACCAACCGCCTGCCCCAGCACCGCCTGCCCGACGGCCGTTCCATTCCGGGCACCTTCGCGGATCGCGCGGAGTTGCGGGCCGTGGCCAAGGAGGTCGGCGCGCACGGCGGGATCATGCAGACCGTCTCGGATTTCCGCGAGTTCGACGAGGAGTGCGACCTCATCGCGGACGAGGCGCGCATGGCCCGGGGCGCGCTCTTTAGCTGCGCGGCGGAAATCGGCACCGAGCGCTTGGACAAGCGGGTGTCCGCGATGCGGGCCGAGGGCCTGAACGTCACGTCGGTGACCGTGCCGCGTAGCGGCGGCGGCGTCGGCGGTTTGTCGACCAACAACTTCTTCCGCACGCCGGCGTGGAACGAGTTGCGGAAACTCGAACTCGACGGACGCGTGAAGGCGATCCGGGATCCCGAAACGCGGCAACGCCTGGTCGACGAGGTGAAGGCGCAGGGCGACGGCGTCATCAACGCCATGCGGCGCTGGTTCTACATGGGCGATGCGGCGCGGCCCTGCTACACCCAGGATCTCTCGGACAACCTGCCAGCGATGGCGGAAGCCGCCGGCGAACATCCGGTCGAAACCTGGCTCAGGCTGACCGACGAGACCGACGGCAAGGCGCTCTTCCACATGCGCGGCTTCAACGTGAACCTCGATCACTTGGAGAAGCTGATCACCACCGACTGGGCGATGCCGGGGCTTGGCGATGCGGGAGCGCACGTCAGCCAGATGATCGACTCGGGGTGGTCGACGTTCATCCTGTCGCACTGGCACCGCGACTCGGGCGTCTACTCCATCCAGGAAGCCGTGCGCCGCATTAGCTCGGTTCCGGCCCATGTGCTCGGACTTGACGACCGCGGCACGTTGGCCGTCGGCAAGCGGGCGGACATCAACGTGTTCGACATCGACCGGCTCGAAGAGCGCATGCCGGAGATCGTGCACGACTTCCCGTTCGGCGCGCCGCGCTTCATCCAGCGGGCGGCGGGCTACCACGCGACCGTGTGCAACGGCAGCGTGATCCTGACCGACGACGAGTTGACCGGCGAATACGCCGGACGGGTCTTGCGCAGCGGCGCGTAACAGTGCGACATTTGGCGGGGGCCTAGTCGTCGGAGACGGCCCGGCCCAAACCGTTCAACGTCTTGGAGAAGTAGCATGACGAGACGTAGTTTGACCGCCTGCGGCCCGATGTTGCTTTGCGGGTTGCTTCTGTTTGGACATGCCGCCGTCCGTGCCGATGACGACGACAAGGCCACCGAGTCAACGCCGCTCTTCAACGATGTCCACTTCCACCTGCTGAACTACGTGCAGCGCGGCATCACCGCGAAGCAGTACTTCAAGATTGTCGGCGACCGCGTCGGACGGGTCGCGCTGTTCGGCATCCCGTTGCAGCAGAAGTGGGACTACTTCATCTCGGGCGACCGGGCGCCGAACTACTACCTGCTCTCGGACGCGGCGCTCTACTACTACTCGTTCGTCGACGCCGTCATCGCCATGGAGTACCAATCCCTGGATGAGGCGCAGAAGGCACGCGTCGATCCCATGATCACGGGCTTCAATCCCACCGACATGTACGCCGCCGACCATATCCGACGGGTTCTGCTCACGTTCCCGGGGGTGTTCTCGGGGATCGGCGAGTTCAGCGTCCACAAGGAGTTCGTGTCGTCGAAGATCGCCGGCCATGCCGCGAGTCTGCGCAACCCGGCGTTGGACCGGATCCTCGAGGCCGTGGGCGAAATCGGCCTGGTGGCCATCCTGCACTGCGACATCGACACCGTGCGTGCCGGCGAACGGCCGACGCACTACGACAGCCTGCTCCGCGTGCTTGCCGCGCACCCGACCGCTTCGGTGATCTGGGCACATACGGGGTTGGGCCGCTTCGTGGGTCCGGCCGACGAGCACGTCGCACTGCTCGAGGAAATGCTGGACGACCCCGGCTTCGACCACGTCGTGATGGACATCTCCTGGGACGAAGTCGCCAAGTACGTCGTTGCCACCGAGGACACCGCCGCTGTCTGGGCTGCGTTGCTCGAAAAGCACCCGACGCGATTCCTGTTCGGCACGGACTCCGTCGCGCCGCTGAACTGGGACCGCTACGCCAAAACCTACGTGGACTACGAACCCCTATGGCAGCGCTTGAGCGCCGAAACCCGGGCCCAGGTCGAACGCCTCAACTACGAACGGGTCTTTGACGCCGCCATTCCCAAGGTGAGAGCTTGGGAACGGGATCAACTCGCCGCGGCGTCTCCCTGACCCCCGCGCAGGGTCGCGAGCCAGAGGATCAGCACCGGCGCGAACCAGGGTACGACGCGCTCGAACGGATCCCCCGGCATGTGCGCGGCTTGGGACAGCATCGAGTCGGTGGGCGGGGCCGAGCCCAAGCTGAAGAACAGTACGGTGACGGCGAATCCGGAGAGCATCGCGGCGAGCGCCGGACCCGCGGCAACAACGTGCCCCATCACCCGGAACAGCACGATCGGGCCGAACGCCGCGCCCAATGCCGACCAGGCGAATAACACCCGGTTGAATATCGTATCCGGCATGCTGAGGGCAAGCGCCACGGCCAAGGCGGCCACCGCGAACATCGCTACCCGCGACGCCCACGCCTCGTGACCGGGGAATCGCCGGTTGATCCCCATGTCGTGGGCGACGGCACCGGCCGCAGCCAGCAGTAGCGAGTCCACCGTGGACATGACGGCCGACAGCGTCGCCGCCGTCGCAATGCCGGCGAGAACGAGGGGCAGGAAGTCACTGGCCGCCCGGTAGAAGAGCGCTTCCACGTTGCCGATTTCGGGCACCAGCACCCGGCCCGACAGACCCAGCGCGACCATGCCCGTGAACACCACAAGACCCCACCCGAAGACGATTCCGAACGCCTGACGCCGTTCCGCTTCGCCTTTGACCGCCATCAACCGGGCCAGCAGGTGCGGTTGTCCCAGGGCGCCGAGGGACATGCCGACGAGACCGACGGTGAAGCCGGTCAGCACGAATCCCGCATGTCCGCCGCTGAAGCTCAGGTAGTCCGCCGGCATCGATGCCGACAGCGCGGTCCAGACCTCCACGGGACCGCCCGCCGCCACCAGCGCCGCGATGGGGACACCCACCGACACCACCATCATGATCGCCGCCTGCACGGTGTCGGTGACGGAAACCGCCCAGAATCCGCCGACCAGAGAATAGAACACCACGATGACCGCGCCGATGATGATCGCTGAGGTCGTGTTGACCGCGAAGTGCTCGGTCAGTGCATTGCCCGCGGCGTCGAGTTGCGCGGCGACATAGAACACGAAGCAGAAGAACACCAAGGCACCGGCCGCGACGGTGGCCACGCGCTTCCAGTCCCCGTGGCCGTCCTGGACCAGGAAATCCGTCAGGGTGACCTGTTGATGCTCGATCGACTCTTCCCGGACGCGCTGCCCGAAGTAGAGCCACACCACGGCGTAAGCACCGAGAATCCCGGGAATCATCCACAGCGCGCTCAAACCGACGGCGTAGACGAATCCCGAAAAGCCGAGGATGACCCATGCCGAAGATGTGCTGGCCGCGTAGGACAGTCCAGCGACGAACGGACCGAGACCCCGCCCGCCCAGGAAGAAGTCCGCCTCGCTGCGGTTTCTCGATGCCGCCCAAAGGCCGATGAGGATCATCATCACCTTGTAGGCGACCAAGGTGATGAGGATGACGGTGGCTTCGCTCACGCGCGCGCCTCCAGGCGTCTAGCCCAGCGGTTGGTGGAAGTAGTAGCAGAGTCCGTCGGGTGCGACGACGAAGAACACCTGGTACTTGCCATCGTCGCGCTCGTCGACGCGCCATGCCCCGGTCTCCACGCAGTTCGCCTCCAACTCGTCGCGAGCGCGCTGGATGTCGGTCACGAGAATGGCGGCACCGTCCTGGCTCGCGTCGCCACCGTTTACGGCGAAACCGATTCGTACACCGTCGCGTTCGAGGATGACCGTCGGCACCGGGTCGTCGCGACGTTCGATCTCGTTGAGACCGAACCGCTCCCCGTACCAGGCGGCAGCGCGGTCGACGTCCTCCACCGGCAAGGCAAGGACATCGTCCTGGTAGGGAAAGGCCGCTTCGTAGAGCTTGGAGTCGCTCATGACGGCACCGCTATGTCGTCAGCCAGCCGAACTGCTGCGGCTTACGGCCCGCTCTCGGGTTCAGCGGCACGTTGATCAGGGTCGGGCCGTTGTAGGCCATCGCCTCGTCGAGCGCGGCGCGCAGATCCTTCGGGTCTTCGACGTAGAAGCCCTTCCCGCCCAACGCCTCCAGCATGCCCTCGTAGCGTGCGCCGTAGGTGAGGTTGCCCGGAGGCAGGGTCTGGCCTTCCTTGAGCGGATGCACGCCGCCGCCGATGCCGCCGTTGTTGAGCACGATCATCTTCACCGGCAGGTTGTAGCGGACCATCGTTTCGAGTTCCATGCCAGTGAACCCGAACGCCGAGTCGCCCTGCACGGAAACGATCGGCTTGTCCGGGTTCGTGACTGCCGCGGCAACCGCGAAGCCGAGACCGACGCCCATGGTGCCGTAGGTGCCCGCATCCAGACGATGACGCGCCAGGCGGTTCGGCATCTGGGTGCGGCCGATATCCATGGTGTTGGCGCCTTCGCCGATGATGATCGCGTCGTGGGGCAGCCAGTCGACGATGTCCTTGAAGGCCCGGTAGTAGTTGGTGGGCACCGAATCGTCGTCGATCATCGGCTGCACCGCTTCCATGTTGGCCTGGGCCTTTTCCTGGAGGACGGCCCGCCATGGCGTCTCCGACGGATAGAACCACTGGCGGTTGTCCAAGGCTCGGTTCAGTTGCCCGACCACGGCCTTGCCGTCGCCGACCAGCGCCACTTCCGCAGGCACGTTGGCGCCGATTTCCTCCGGCTCTATGTCGAGCTGGATGATGCGTACGTCCTTGTTGAAGCGCGGCGGCAGGCCGTAGTGCATTATCCAGTTGAGACGTGCGCCCATCAGGAAGACCAGATCGGCTTCCCGCAACGCGGTACTTCGTGCAGCGCCCACGGAGAGGGGATCGTCATCGGGCATCGTCCCCTTGCCCATCGGCGAGTTCAGGAACGGCAACTGGGTACGCTCGATGAACTCGCGGATCTCGTCCTCCGCCCGCGACCATGCCATGCCTTTGCCGACGACCACCAAGGGTCGTTCGGCGGATTCCAGCGCGGACAGCGCGGCTTCCACGGCATCGGGCTCCGCCTGCGTGCGCGGCGGTTCCGGCACGGCTGCCGCCTCGATGACCTCGTCCTCGTTGCACTCGGCACGGATGATGTCGTCGGGGAAGTCGAGGTACACCGGTCCCGGACGACCGTACAGCGAGTGGCGAACCGCCTGGTTGACGTAGTACGGGATGCGATGCACGTGCTCGATGGCATGCGCGTACTTGCAATACGGTGCCGCGAGTTCGACCTGGCGCTCCTCCTGGAATCCACCCATGCCGTTCTGGTAGACCGGCGACGCGCCGCCGATCAGGATCATCGGCCAGCAGTTCTGCTTGGCGTTGGCCAACCCTGCGAAGGCGTGAATGACGCCCGGGCCGGAGACGGTCAGGCAGCCTTGCGGCCGGCCGGTCAGGTAGCCCGCCGCGTGCGCGGCGTAGCTTGCCGCCTGCTCGTTGCGCATGCCGACGTACGTGATCCCCGCCCGTTGCGCCTCCGCCGCGAAACCCTGCACCGGGAAGCCGACGATGCCGAAGATGTAGTCGACCCCCTGTTGCTTAAGACTGCGCGCCATCAACTGCGCGCCGTTGACTTCTGCCATGTGGTTCCCCGCTCCTGTCCGAGTCAAGCCGTCTAACGTATCGTGCCGGGGTTTGTGAAGCAAACGCGCGTCGCTATGCGGGTGCACGGCAAGTCTGTGGTGGTTCGATCCCGCCTGGTGCGGGGTGCCTCGGGTGCCTCGGGTGGTCGGTTGGCCAAACCCCGTAACGGGGTGGTAAGGTGCCTTTGCGTGTCAGAGCGCATCCGGTCCGCGGGAAGGGGTTTACCCCATCTGACGATTCACTGACATAGCCTCTTTTCAGTCCAAGGGCGCGGATACTGGACGAATGAAAGGAGGTCTATAGTGACTGCCACACGGCCCCCCATCGGGATTCCCGCGGTCGTCCTTCTCGATGATCGTACGATCCTGCGCCAACGTCGCGTCCATCGAAGGTCGCACTTCAATCTCGCGAACGACGTTGACCTCGCTCGTCAGCGCACGCCTAG
>JAPPND010000244.1 GCA_028818795.1 Gammaproteobacteria bacterium
GGCGTTGGTCATGCCTCAGCAATTGGGCGGTGAACACCAGGCCACGATGAAACCTAGAGCGCGATGCAGTGAAGTAGTGTCGTCCACGAATCGTTGAGCCCTATGTCTCGACCCTCACTGCGTCGCTTTATCTGGGACTGATGGCCATGGCCAAGGCGCCGTTCGGAAGCGTAGAAGTTGCTCTGCTGGGTAGCATGCAGCTAGATTCTGGTAGTTCGCTTCACGCGGTAGAGCCCGGCGCGCATGTCATCTGGTGGAGTCCGGTGCCAGGGCTGTGGGGGCAACCTCATGCGGTACATTTGCGCGCGGTCGTGCAGGGGAATCTTTAGCATTTGCTTGTTGACTCGGATCTTGCTCATGCGAAGCGTGAGGGGAAGAAGAGGCTCGAACGAATGGAGGATAGCCCTGGAGGTGCCGTCCGGGTGTTCCACGGCTTCGGTTTCGACGAAGGTGGCACGGGTTTTGGGTCGCCGATGCGACAGGTCGCTGCACTGGGCAATCACCTTCTTGAAACCGCTACGGCCGGCGAAATAGACATTGTGGTGCGCATTCAAGATCTGGAGCGAATTGAGCTGCGCCACATCGAACTCGCGCGCTAGCCTAGATGCGCGTGAGCCGGGGCTGGACTCTGGAACGTCATAGACGTCGCGGTCGTAGAGAATGATCAGCTTCCGCGGTGAAATCGGCCAGAAAGCCTGCAGGCCCGCGCAATTCCAGCCATTGACTCCGTTGTCGGTAATCCCTTGGCAATATTGATTGTGGAGAACGACCGGATCGTCGCTCGTGATGAGCTCCCGAGAGGTCGTATTGATGAACAGATGCGCCCGCAAGTGGAGGGCCAGAGGCATGATTACGGCTGCGGCACTAAGCGGCATCGCAACCGAATAGACGTTCCTCAGCTTGACGTTGTCGGGATCGAGGTCGGCAAGCTCCGGGTGGCTCTCCATGACGAGACGACCCAAGAACTCGGTCACCGCGTCGTTGGACTTGGCAGCATTGGACGTCCGGAGCTTCTGGAACACGATGAACCCAAGGAGGGACCGCCAGTCAGCCGATTCCGCGTCGGGAAGGTGACCTGCCGCCTCGACCTCGCGTATCACGCGAGCGGCTTGTGCTTCCAGGTCGGCGAAGGAATTCTCGAGATTCGGTGCAAACTCGTAGAAGTTGTGGCGTGAGCACTGGTGCTTGATGCTCGCGTCCGTTATGAGCCGCTGCCGCGAGAAGTTGTAAAGGTTCGTCCGCTTGGGTGCTGACGAGAAGTACCGCAAGTAGAACTGCGGAACGAGGTGGTTCTCCCTCTTGACTTGGTTGGTCAACGTCTATTGCAGGCCCGAGCGAGCCTTGGGGCGTGGGTGTTCGAAGATGTACGATTCTAGTCGGTGCGGGTTGGTGAGGCCAGATCGAAAAAGGCGAGGTCGTGCCGCGTTTCTGCGTCGCCTTCGCTACGTGTACGGGGCTTTAAGGATTGGCTCCGGCGGGGTATCGTTCGGGGTGTGATCCGGAGCTTCAAGGACCGAAGGACAAGGCGTTTTTTCGAGGGACATCGTGTCGCGGCCTTTCAGGGGTTTGCTGATCAGGCGGTTCGGCGGCTGACGTTGCTGGCCAGCGCCAAGTCGCTCGGTGACCTCGCCGCGCTGCCGAGCAATCGGCTCGAGTCGTTGCGCGGTGACCGAGAGGGTCAGTACAGCATCCGGTCAACGCGCAGTGGCGCGTTTGCTTCCAGCTGGAGCGTACACGGGCCATACGACGTGGAGATCGTGGACTACCACCGTTAGGAGAACGAAGGTGGACATCAAGAACGGGATGAGGCCGGTACATCCGGGCGAGACACTCAGCGAGGAGATCGAGGCCGCGGGCGTATCGGCGGGTGTGTTGTCGACGGCGCTCGACGTGCCGCTGAGCCGGGTGACCCAGATTCTGGAGGGCCGCCAAGGGATCACGGCCGATACGGCCTTGCGGCTAGCACGCTATTTCGGGACGAGTCCGCAGATCTGGTTGAGTCTCCAGCAGACGTGGGAACTGCGCCGGGCGGAGTCCGAGGTTGGACGGCAGATCACAAAGAGGGTTACTCCCCGTCAGTCGGCGGCGTAGCTAGGGTTTCCTGTTGGGGTTTGCGACGCGTGGCTTGTGGGGAGCGGTCTCGTACTCAAGGGCGCTGCCTTGAACCCACTGCCCCAAGGCCCGCACCGTCACGGGATGCTCATTGCCGCAGAGCGCACATTCGCACACGGTAGGGACACGCCAACCTGCTTCAAGAAGCTGATTGAAGCGGGTGTCGCGCTGGACGTTGTCATCGAGCTTCGCTTGCCAGAATTCCGGCCTTGTCGCTCGGGTGGTCGCATGCGGGCTCCGTTCATGGCGGCCCGACGATCAATCCGCTAGAAGGCGATGAGGAAACCCGTTCCAGTAGTCGACCTGTTCTCGGGCCCTGGTGGCCTGGCAGAAGGATTCGCGGCGCTCCAAACGAAGGGCGGTAGAAGCCGTTACCGGATTGAACTTTCGATCGAGATGGATGAGGTCGCGCATCGCACCTTGCGACTGCGGGCGTTCCTGCGCAAGTTCCGGGCATTCCCGGACGAGTACTACGAGTACGTGAACGGCCTGCTGCCGAGCGAGCCGGATTGGGCGACGCTCTATTCGGAGGAATGGGAAGAGTCAGGCAACGAGACCCCGCGGGTCGAGCTCGGCACTGACGAGGCAACGAAGCTCCTGAGAAAGAGAGTTCGCGCGATTCGCAGGAAGCACGGGACCAGAACCGTGCTCCTTGGCGGACCTCCATGTCAGTCCTATTCGGTTGCTGGCCGTGCTAGGAACGCGGGCAATCCGAACTACGACATCAACGAGGATGAGCGGCTGTCGCTGTACAAGGAGTACGCGATGGTACTTGGCAAGCTCCAACCCTGGATCGCGGTGATGGAGAACGTCAAGGGCATGCTCTCCGCAGAGTACGAGGGCGCGCGTGTATTCGACGACGTGATGGCGGCGCTGCAGAACGCCGGGGGAAGGAACCGTTACAGATTGTTGGCACTGGCACCAGCTACGGGAAGCCACTCTTGGAAGGATGGCCTAGAACCCAAGGACTTTTTGGTTCGGGCCGAAGAGCACGGGGTGCCGCAGCGAAGGCACCGGGTTTTCGTCATCTGCATACGAACCGATGTGGCGGCGACGTTGCCTGAGGGGATGTTCCCGAAGCTGAAACCTCGGGAAGAGCAAGTCGTTCTGAGCGACGTGGTCGGGGAAATGCCGCAGCTGCGAAGCAGGCTCAGTCGCGGAGACGATGGCGGCGCATGGCAAAGCGCAGTCGAGGACGCGTACGGTTTGGTGGGAAAGCACTTGCCCGAGTTGTCGCGGAGCCAAGAACGGAAGTTCCGGAGCGCGTTGAAGCTGGCGCGGAAGTCGGCAAGCGGCGAGCCGCTTCCCTTCCGCGACCTCTCGGTGATTGGTGCGGCGGGCGTAGCCAGTTCCTGCCCAGAGAGTCTCCGGGACTGGTTCCGTGATGAGAATCTGAAGAGGTTGCCGAACAACGAAACCAGGGGCCATATTCGCGAGGACATCGGGCGGTATCTTTACGCAGCAGCCTTCGCTCGGACCTTCGGAAGATCGCCGCGTGCCGAGGACTTCCCGAGTGAACTCGCACCGGAGCACGCCAACTGGAAGTCCGGGAAGTTTGCGGACCGTTTTCGCGTGCAATTGGCAGACAAGCCGTCCACAACCATCACCAGCCACATCTCGAAGGACGGGCACTACTTCATACATCCCGATCCAAGCCAATGCAGGAGTCTCACGGTTCGGGAAGTGGCCCGCCTGCAGACCTTTCCGGACAACTATCTCTTCCGTGGCGGCCGAACGCAGCAGTACGTTCAAGTCGGCAACGCTGTACCCCCATATCTGGCACATCAGATTGCCGAGCAGGTCGTGAAGGTCGTCTGGCATCGGGACCGGAAGTTGCAGCGGTCTGTTCGACAGCAACAGCAGATGGCGAACGGAACTCGTCGCCTGCGCGGACGGTCTGGTGGCAAGTCCAACAGACGTTAGGCTGGATATGGTCCGTCAAGAACTGGAGTTGGCTCCGCGCGCATCGGCGCTCGCGGAGAGTCTGCGGGACATGGGCTACTCGCTGCGAACTGCCCTTGCGGATGTGATCGACAACTCCATCACGGCGGGTGCCCGGAACATCGATCTGCTCGCAGACACGCACGATCAAATACCGGCGATCGGTGTGCTTGACGACGGTTGTGGCATGACGCGCCCGGAGGTGCTGGAGGCGATGAGACCGGGCAGCCGGAATCCTCTCGAACTCCGAGACGCCGACGACCTCGGTCGGTTCGGTTTGGGACTCAAGACCGCATCGTTCTCGCAATGCCGGCGGGTGACCGTGTACACGCGAAAGGAGGGAGTCGCAACGCGGGCGTCCTGGGACCTCGACACGGTGGCGGCGCGGGACAAGTGGGTCGTTGAAGTCGGCGACTCGGAGGCTGGGATTCGGTGGTCGGAGTGCCTGATTGGTGATGGCACGCTGGTCGTTTGGGAGAAGCTGGACCGGTTGATCGGGTCAGACGAACAGACTGAGCGGAGCGACTTGGTACGTCAGCTCGACGATGCGGCCTCGCATCTGGAATTCGTGTTCCACCGGTTCATTGGCGGCCGCGGCCGTAGAAAAGTAACCATGTCGCTTAACGGTCGCGAGTTGAGAGCATTCGATCCATTCAACTCGAACCATCCCGCGACCCAACATCACGCGGAGGAAGTCATCAGCCTGGATGGGAGGGAGATCCGCATCTGGCCCGTGACGTTGCCGCATCACGACAAGGTCGAGAAGGCGGAGTGGGAAAGACTGGCGGGCCCGGAAGGCTATGTGAGCAACCAGGGGTTTTATCTCTACCGCAATCGCAGGCTGATTCTGCATGGAACATGGTTCCGCTTGGCCCGGCAACTTGAGCTCACGAAACTCGCCCGCGTCGGAATTGACATCCCGAACACGCTGGACGCGGAATGGAAGATAGACGTCAAGAAGGCGTCCGCTCAGCCACCAGCCCCGGTGCGGCAGCGACTGCGCAGAATCATCGACAGAATGGGCGTGCCGTCCCGGCGCACGTACACCGGGCGGGGCACGAAGCTCACCAGCGAAAGCCGGCTGCCGGTGTGGGAACGGAAACAGGACAAGAACCGCATTTCATACGAAATCAACGGCGGACACCCTCTGATTGCCGCATTCCGCGAAGAGATGGGCGACGAGCGAGCCAACGAGTTCGATCGCATTCTGAGCGTCATCGCCGCAGCGTTGCCCGTCGAGGCATTGCACGTGGATGTCAGCGCGAACCCCGAGGCCGTGGGTTCGCCACCGATCGCTCTCGAGGAGCTGGGGACAATCGTGTCCTCGATGTGGGGCATCCTGCGGGCTCGAGAGTTGTCAGCCAGACAGATCAAGGACTGGATGCGCTCCGCGGAGCCGTTTAGGAGCGACTGGCAAAGGACGTTGAGATTCATCGAGGATCTGGAACAGCACATGACGGATGGCGCATGAACGAAGTCGAACGGCTGAGAGTGATGGCGCAGGGGCTCCTAGCGCGCGAGTTTCCGACCCAGGAACGGATACGGGAGGTGATCGAGGAAGTCCGGCCCGCGTGTCCCGGAGTGACGGATGCGGAAGCGGAGGCGTTGGCGATCCAGTTCGAGGAAATGCACGGCGTGCGCATGGCCGATGGTGCAGCGCTTCAGGATCGCGGATTTGAACCTTGGCTCGACGCCGCTCGTTCTGGGATCGACTTCTACTATTGGGACCGATACCGGCTGCTCATGGCAGAAAAAGGACTGTCTGGGCAGGTACTTGGCGGGCTCGGCAATGTAACCGACCGAGTCTTGGGGTTGCTCGAAAACCCGAACAAGCCGGGACAGTGGGACCGGCGCGGCATGGTCATGGGCCATGTGCAGTCAGGGAAGACGGCCAACTACGTCGGGGTGGTGTCGAAGGCCGCAGACGCCGGGTACCGTGTGATCATCATCATCGCCGGGTCGCAGAACAAGCTGCGCAACCAGACGCAACGGCGAGTGGACGAGGGCTTCATCGGGTTCAGCAGCATGTCGGCGGGTGGCAGCGCTCTGCCAAGACGGAATGTGACGGGAGTTGGCCGGCACGATTCCCTCCGTCAGCCCGTGGCGTTTACGACGTCTTACAAGGACTTCCACAAGGGCATCGCGCAAAGCCTGAATCTCAGGCTGCAAAATCTGCAGGAGCCTGCGGTGTTCGTCATCAAGAAGAACACAAGCACGTTGCGGAACCTCATCGACTGGCTGAAGACGCACAACGCTGCCTTAGGTACCGAGACGATCGGCGATCCAATGCTCCTGATCGACGATGAAGCGGACAATGCGTCGATCAACATCCAGCACCGGGCGAAGCGAGTGTCGAGGATCAACGGGCAGATCAGGGAACTTCTGAAGCTGTTTGATCGCAGCTGCTACGTCGGGTACACGGCCACGCCATTCGCGAACATCTTCATAGACCCCGACACGGACGATCAGATGGTGGGACACGACCTGTTCCCGCGCGACTTCATCGTGAGCCTTGATGCTCCAACGAACTATTTCGGTCCATCGAGGGTGTTCCGAGACAACGCGACAATTGTACTCAAGGACCTGGAAGACTATGCCAACTTGCTGCCAACGTCGCACAAAATCGACCACTGGGTGACTGAGTTGCCAGATAGCCTGCGCGAGGCCGTACGCGTGTTCATCGTGGCTCGCGCGATCAGGCTGGTGCGGGGACAGAGCCAAGCGCACAACTCGATGCTCGTGAACGTGTCTCGGTTCATGAACGTGCAACGACAGATCCGCGACGAAATCCACTCGTTCGTTGAGCAGATTCGGTCGAGCGTGCGCGTGAACGGCGCCAAGCGGGTTGACCTGGCGATCCGAGATCCAGAGATGGCGGCGCTGCGTCACGTATTCGATGAGCACTACGGCGCAACCTGTGACGAGGATTGGGTGGACGTCCAAGCCCAGCTTCACGAGAGCGTGAGTGCGATCAGCATAGTCGAGGTCAACAGCCGGGCCGCCGGGGCGCTTGACTATGCGGAGCACGAGGCGAGCGGCCTGAATGTGATCGCTGTCGGAGGGCTATCCCTGTCGCGCGGCTTGACGCTCGAAGGGCTGACGGTGAGCTACTTCCTGCGACGATCAATGATGTATGACACTTTGTTCCAGATGGGGCGTTGGTTCGGGTATCGCGACGGATACGAGGACTTGTGCCGCGTGTGGATGCCAGAGGAGGCGCAGGGCTGGTACGACCACATCGCGGATTCGATCGATGAACTCCGCGACGAACTGGCACGCATGCAAAGCGCCAATGCGACGCCTAGGGACTTCGGCCTGAAGGTACGGAGCCATCCCGACACCCTGGTGGTCACTGCGCGGAACAAGATCGGGACAGGCCAAGACCACACGGTGCTCATCGGGCTTGCAAACAGATTCGTGGAAACGGCGATTCTCCGCCGCGACCAAATCACCCTCCGGAACAACCTGCGTGCCGTGGAGCAGTTGGCGGATGGGATGGGGAAGGGCGGCCAAGCCCCGGAGGACGGCGAGGAATTGAATGGTAGTCGTTTGGTGCGAGATGTGCCCGTGACCGCAGTGGATGCATTCCTCAGACTGTTCAAGAACCACCCCGGATCCTTCGCGACGGAGAGCGAACCGGTTCGACGGTACATTGCCGCACGGGCTGAAGGGGAGTTGAGCAAGTGGGATGTGCTCTTTGCCGGTGTGCGACGCAGGACTGCGAATTCGTTGGTCGACACCAGGTTGGGATTCCCGCTGGTGTGTCAGCGGCGGACGCCGGGAACGCGAAGCGACACCTCGATGCTGATGGTGACGAACAAGCAACGGGTGAGTTCGCGCGGCATCACGAAGGTCGGGCTAACGGAAGAGGAGGCCCGGATAGCGGAGGACAGATACGATACACAGGAGTCACGGTCAGGCGGCGGGACCAACTACCCGGACTGGATTTACGGCCGGGCTCGCCGAAAGCCGTTACTAGTGATCCACCTGCTGGCGATAGGGAAGGACGGAGAGGACCTGAGCTCCACCAGCCCGGTTGCGGCATGGAGTATCAGCTTTCCCGGGACGCGGCTCGCAGAGACAAAGGTCGAGTACGTTGTCAACACGACTTGGTACCGCGAGCACTTCGGCGACGATGATTCGGACGACGAGTTCGACGAAGACGATGACTGACGATCCGTGGGAAGAGATCGTGGTCTCGCCGGAGGCGAGCGAGATAAGTGCGCGGCGGATACCTGACGCGGGATCGACTGCGTGGGCACTCTATTGGGGCGTCGACGCGCAACGGCACTGTCTTCTGATCCTCCAGGTAGGCTCGGGACATCGCAAATCTCAACGTCTGCCGCGGCTCAGGGGGCTGTCGGTGGAGGCATCCCCCACCGAGGGCGGGTCTGGCGAACGGGTGATCATCCGTCTGACCGATCGTGAGCAGCGAGAAGTGTTTCACCGGTTCTGTGTGGATGTCGTGGAAGCCACGCGCGTGGCGAGATCGGCTGGCGAAGCGATTGAACGGTTTCTAGCGAGAACATGGCGCTGGCACCGCCTGCTCCGGAGCGGCCAGGACGGGAGGCTGTCGGAAGAGGAGCAGAAGGGCCTCATCGGAGAGCTACGCGTGATCGAACGGTGCTTGCTTGAAGTGATTGACGCGCGGGATGCCGTGGAGGGCTGGACCGGCCCCATGGGCGCGCCGAAGGACTTCGAGATCGGAATGGTGGGGATTGAGGCCAAGGCTCGCTCGCCGCAACGGGCGGAGGTTCGCATCTCTTCGGTGGACCAGTTGGACTCCGCCGGAATGACTAGGCTGTTCCTGAACGTCATCGAGGTCGGGGCGGCGTTCGACGACTCGGCGACGGCGGTCACGGTCACCGACTTGGCGATGCGAGTAAGGAGTCGTATTGAGTCACTGGACATGTCTGCGGCCATCGTTTTCGACGAGCGGCTCGCGGCGACTGGCTTCGATTGGGAAGATGACTACTCGGACAGGCGTTGGAGTATCGGAGACGAAGTGCTGTACGAAGTGGCCGATGGGTTTCCGCGGCTCACGCCCTCGATGGTCCCCGCCGCAGTCGATGACGTCCGCTACACGATCACTATGGCTGGCTGCGAGAGCTTTCGTGTCGCTCAAGCAGCTCTCGCCGAAGCGATCACGGGAGACACAGATGGACCTTAAGGAGTACGCACAGGACCTGCTTCAGGATGTACATGCTGAATCGGACGCCGACGGCGAGTTCCTTGAGGACGTCTTTTTCCAGAAGGCTTGCGACCAACTGACTGAAGCGGGCGAGCTGGAGACGGCGGATCGCGTGTCCTATAGGTCCCCCACACGGGGGATTCGTGTGGATGGATATGGCGGCGATCCGTCGGACAGCAGCGGTACGCTGAGTCTCATCATTCTGGACTTCCACGTGTCCCAGACGGTGGGACGCGTCACGGGAAGCGAGATGGACACCCTCTTCCGTCGACTGTCGAACTACCTGCGCTACTCACTGGATGAAGGATGGCGTGATGCCCTGGAGGAGACGAATCCGGCGTTTGGACTCGCGGACCTGATAGCGCAGCGTTGGTCGGACGTTGCGAAGGTGCGTCTGCTGTTGGTCAGCAATCGAGCCTTGAGCGAACGCGTTGACGGACGCCCGGCTGGAGTCTTGGAAGGACGGCAAGTCACGTACAGCGTCTGGGACATCCGAAGACTGCATGGCTTCGCAATCGCCGGTGCGGGCCGTGAGGACATGGAGATCGATCTCGTCGAGCACTTCGGCGGCCCGTTGCCCGTCCTCCCCGCCCAACACACCGCTGGCCAGCACGAGTCCTACTTGGCTGTTATCCCAGGTGAAGTGCTAGCGGACATTTACGACCGCTGGGGCGCCCGACTGCTTGAACAGAATGTGCGCGTGTTCCTGCAGGCGCGAGGCAAAGTCAATCGGGGGATCAGACTGACGCTGGAGAACGAACCGTCGATGTTCTTCGCGTACAACAACGGCATCACGGCGACGGCCGAGGCAGTGGACATCAGCAACACGGGCGGGCAGCTCCTCCTTCGTCGATTGAGGAACTTCCAGATCGTGAACGGTGGGCAGACGACGGCGTCCGTCCATGTGGCGCGGCTTCGCGACGTGGACATCTCGCACACGTTCGTGCAGATGAAGCTGTCAGTCGTTTCCGCCGACCGCGCTACCACTCTTGTGCCGAAGATCTCCGAGTACGCGAACAGTCAGAACCGGGTGAGCGCGGCGGACTTTTTCGCCAACCATCCCTTCCACGTGCGCATGGAGGAATTCTCGAGGCGCATTCACGCACCATCGCCAGACGGGAGCTTCCGTCAGAGCAAGTGGTTCTACGAGAGGGCGCGGGGCCAATATGCGGACGCTAGGGCTCGTTTGACGGCCTCCGAGCGGCGCAAGTTCGACTTGGAGAATCCGCGAAGGCAACTGTTCACGAAAACGGACCTTGCCAAGTTCATCAATGTCTGGGAGGGGCGTCCCCACGAAGTCAGCCTCGGCGCACAAAAGAACTTCGCCGCGTTTGCGCGCAGGGTGGGACAAGCGTGGAACAGGTCGCCGAACGACTTCAATGAAGCTTGGTATCGACAAGCCGTAGCCAAAGCGATTGTGTTTCGAGCTGCGGAACGAATGGTATCCGCGCAACCTTGGTATCAGGGAGGATATCGGGCGAACATCGTTGCATACACGATTGCCAAGGTCGCGCACGATATAGGCGAACAAGGCGGCGGCGTTGATTTCGAGTCCATCTGGCGGCGTCAAGCCCTAGGGCCTCGACTTGCTGAGACAATCGCCCACCTTGGCGAGCATGTGCATGACGTTCTAGTCGACCCACCGACCGGTATCCGCAACGTGACTGAGTGGGCCAAAAAGGAAGGCTGTTGGGATCGAGTGCGCATGCTAGATGTGGCCTTGCCGCCGATGCTTGGCGATGAGTTGATCTCGGTTGAGGCACAGAAGGACGCAGCGCGAGACGCGCGCCGCGATCAAAGGCAACTGAACGGGATCGAGGCGCAGATCGCGGTGGTGAACGCCGGGAGTGAGTTTTGGGGGAACGCGCTCAAGTGGGGGCGTTCACGCGAACTTCTGACCGCCACGGAGTACGGGGTTCTTGAAGTGGCAGCGCGCATGCCTCAGCGGACGCCCACAGAAAAGCAGTCCGCCAAGGCCGTCGAAGTGCTCGGAAAGCTTCAAAGCGAGGGTTACCAAGCCGCACTGGGCGAAGGCAATTGATTCAAGACGACCCGCACTGCGGTGGTGTTCGTGCGGAAGAGGGTCTAGTGAGACCCGTGCGGCGAGCCGCGCCGCCATCTGTTTCGCCGCCTTGGGGCTCGACCATGAGTTGGAGTACGAGTGAGCCGAGAGTCGCTTGGCCGGACTGCAGCGCATGGTCGGCGGCTGGGGCAAGGGGCCGGGTCGTAGTGCAGGAAACCTCCGCACTCACACGGAAAGGAACGCACCGTCCAGCACGGGCTTGTCAACTACCTCGCGGAGTCGTTGGAATCATCGGCATAGGCCGGGTAAGACGCGTCGTCGGCTGATATGGGCGGGAAATCCGGCCCGACGCGCGGTTGAGTAATCGACGTAACTCCCCTTGTTTTTTGTCCCGCGGGCCTGTAGTTCGATATAGACACGCTCGAGTAGTCTGCGACCCATGGTCGCCATATCGCCAGCACTCGCACGCAGCTCGAGGAATTGCACGACCTCCCGACGCCGGTGCGCTCGAGGCTCGTGGAAGAGGGCGTTGATGCGACCCACGATCCCCCGTCCCCCCCGTCTGGGTCTGGGCCCTGGTCGAGCAGGACGACGCGGACCCGGAAACGCTCGACCGCCTCAAGGTCATCGCGCGCGAGGTGGTGCTTGACCAGCGTGTCTGCTGCTATCGCGTAGCCGAACATGCTCTTGTCCGAAGCGACCACCATTCCTGCCCACTCAGTACCGTTCAGCACCCACGCGCCGCTGTCACCATCTTGGGGCATCGTCGCCATCGCGACGCCCAAGCCAACTGGCAGCAAACCTGTGCGCCGAGCGTGCAGTTGAATGAGACCGGCCCAGCACGCCCCACCAATCTCGTGCTCAATCACAAGCCCGCCGACCTCGTACGTCTGCTTCCCCGAGCGCGCACCGTCCATTGTCAACAAATCGCCGTTGCACACGATACCCGCGATACTGCCCGCCACGTTCGTGCTGGGGCTACCGACACCCACAAGCGCAATGTCTATCTCCGTAACACTCCCGCATCCGGCGTGACACCGCGTGCCGCCGGGCAACGGCGTTGGCGACACCGCTTCCTTCACCGGACCAACATGATTGCCCGAACTCGTAAAGTCACCCGAGGCGCCTACATGGCCGCAAGTAACCGCAAAGTGGTCGCCCGTCCCATCGTCCTTGAGATAGCCGCCGAGCGTACCCGATCTACCAGTCACCATTGAGGTCAACTCCGACCCTGGCCCGAAAACGTGCCGCACCTCCGGATGCGTGTTCACCACCGTGAGGATCTCGCAATCCCTAGCGGCGGCAATTAGTCCTTCACGCTCTTCCTGGGTCGCCGCCGGGGACGCCACCAACCGCAGCAGAAAGGGCTAAAACGACGCGTTTCTCGGTCGACCGCCGACGAACTCTGTAACCTCTTCGACTGAGCGCGACCTGTACTCGAAGTCTAGGTGGGCTGCCGACTCGAGACCAACTAGCAGAAGCCCTCCCGCGTTCATCAGCCGACACCAGCCCCGATCGCCTCGGTTCTATCCAACGCGACATCGCAACCTCCCCCCAGCAGCCGCCGTCTCCGACACTTCCTGGAACCGCTTCTCAATCCGCATCCTTACCTCCTTCAGTTGCCTCATTCCAATCCTGTCCTCTGTATCTCAGCACGCTCTACTACGTCCCGATAACCAACACACCCGACAACTACAGACCCCAGTCCCCCTCTTCCCACTCTTCGTGGCAAGCTCGCGCCACCTCCAAGTGACTCCGACCTCGCGGACGGACGGTGCCGCAGTTCGATTGCCGTTGACTGACGCCCGAACAACCGTCACCAACCTACTGAACACACTGGCCGCTGTCACCGGTCTGACAGTTCGAACTCGCGGACTGGACTCGCCTCGTTGAACGCGGTCACCCCCGCGCGTATCCTTCTCGACGTTGGTTCGGAACACGCCCGACGGCTACGGCCATGAAGACGTTTGCCAAAACAGACGCTGATCGTCCCATGCAGCTTGAGGACGCGGTTTGGGTCGATCCCGCCCGTATGAGCGGTGTGCCCTGTTTTCGTGGTACGCGCCTTCCCGTACAACAGCTATTCGACTGGATCGAGGACGGCGTTCCGCTGGACGAGTTCCTGCAAGACTTCCAAGTTGATCGCAGGGCGGCCACCGCCGTCCTGCGCGCCGGAGCGTCGGCCGTCTGCGCCGCCGCAACCCGCAATCCCGACTGCGCCGCTGGCTCCTGACTCCCGGGCGTGAAGGTTCTGCTTGATGTCGGGGTGTCGCCACGCCTGCGCCAGCCTCTCCAGCAGCAGCTCGGCGGTGTCGCGGTCGAGTCCGCGGTCTACCACGACTGGCGCTCGCTCCCTGACGGCGAACTCCTGACCGTAGCGGAGCGCGCCGGCTTCACGACCTTGGTTACCGCTGACAAGCGGATGACGGCGGAACAGCGGCTTCCGCCCATCGCCATCGTTACGGGCGACAACAACAGCCTCGGGGGACTCCTAGCCGCTGTTTCCACTATCGCCGACGCCATTCGCTCGACTCTTCCCGGCGAGAGCCGCCTCGTCCCGGTTGCTCGAGTGCGCCGATGAACTGCACTCGTCCGCCAACGGCATTCTCCCCGTCGCGTCCGCAATGACCGACTGGTCCGACTGCCTCGCCCGAATCGCGCCCCAAGTCGTGCGCATCCAGGCAGCTGATCGAACCGGCACGGGTCTCATCCACTACGGCACGGACGGCGGAGCCCGGTGCGTCGCCACCGCTCGCCACCTCATGGAACCCGTCCCTGGCCAGCAGAGGCCCTTTCTGGTCATCCACGGCGCCACTCTCTTCCGCTACGGCATGTTCATCAAGCCCGCAGAGAAGTGGGGCTTTAACTTACCCATGCTGGCGGCGTTGTCCCGTCCCGCGCGACCGAAAACAAGCGCCTATTGGGAATCCGGGGACGGCGGGCCAAAGAAGGCGCGTCGGGGCCGCCCCTAGGAGCCGGTCCCGACCTGCCCGATTCGGCTATAGTGCATTGGCTCGGGTGGGGACGTACGGGATGAACGACACGGGATTCAAGAGCCGCGCTTCGGCGTTCGGTGCCCGTGTTTTCGTCGCCACGTTGATCTTCGCCGCGCCGATCCTGACTATCGGAGCGTTGGTCGTCGTCGCGCTGAACGACAGGCTCTGGCGGTTCTTCGCGGATTCGGTCGCCACCAACATCCTCGTTCCCTACGGATGGGCTCTCGGTGCCGCGCTGCTGGTCCTTTCCTTCGCGGCCCTGGTCGGCTACGTGGCGATGTTGATCGCAAGATCGATGGCGCGAACCGGACGAGATTCCCCTCCGACCTAGTTGTATGCCGGACCCGCGCAAAAGCGCCGAAGAGGAGTACGCCGAAAGGCGCGCGTTGGCTCGGGCGCTGCCGATCATGGGCGACGGCCCCGTACCCGGGGATCGGGACCTGACCGTAGCTGACGACCGCGACAACCTGGTCTCGATCGTCAAGCTGTTCCTGCGCTCGTGGCCCTACATCAAGCCGCAGTTCTTCGGTCACTGGATCTCCACGGGCGACACCAGCGACGGTTACTCCTACACGTACCTGCCGTTCTTGGTGAGTGCATTGGCTGCGGGGGGCTTTCTCTACTACGACGTTTTCCCGGCCAACTCCGAACGGCACGTTCTCTATCCACTGGCGGTCTACGCCTGCGTCGCGGGCCTTGGGGTGTGGAGTTGGATCATCGCTTTCAGCGCCAACTCCAGGTTGCGCGTTGCCGCCACGGTCGGGGCGCTCCTGCTCGCCGCCTACGGCAACGTGGTCGTTGCTCCGGCTGCCATGCCGGAGTTCGCCGCCAGCAAGTGGATCGCGTGGGTGACGGGTGCCTGCGCGCTCGGCTGGCTGGTGCAGTGTCGATACGCCAACGGGCGGCTCGACGTGCGCGTTCGCGCCTCGACGCACCTGGTGTACTACTTCTTCATGGTCTACCTGCACAAGCTGATCAATCTGGCGGTCGGTCTCGTGCTCGCCGATCTGCTGTTCCAGTCGATTCTGCAGGCGGACCCGGTGATCCCCCTGCTGGCGGACGCCCTCGGCCGGGGCGAGCTGGCGCGGGGCATCCTCGAGGGAACGCTATCCGGCGAGGAGCAGTTCTTCTTCCAGTGGGTCTACGTCGGGATCAGCGTGACGTTGATCGTGGCCTTGACGCCGCTGCGCATCATGATCGGCGGCGGCGAGTACTCGTGGATCATGTCCGGCACCGGGGCGGGCTGGTACAGGATCTGGATCCTGCAGCGCATCAACCAGGATCTGCGCACGGCGCTCATTGAACGTTGGCACACACTGTCGCTCAGCTACCACAGCGACCACCGCACTGGCGACTCGATCTTCCGCATCTACCAGGACAGCGCCCAGGTGACGTCCGTGATCGACACCCTGCTCGGCATCGCGATGCTCATCTTCAGCTACGCAACTGCGATCTTCCTCTTGTCGCTCCTAAGTCCCTGGATCGGACTCATCATGCTGAGTGTCGTGGTGCCGACGCTGGCCTGGGCGAAGTGGGCCATGCCGCGCATGCGCACGAAAGCGCTGGCGGCGAGGGCCGCGACTTCCGATGTGACGTCCCGCCTGCAGGAGTCGTTCAGCGCCATCCGGCTGATCAAGGCATACGGGGCCGAAGACCGCATCCAGAAGCGGCTCGAAGAAGACTCGGTGATCCTGTTCAACACCGCCTACCGGGTCCGGGTCCTTATGGCGCTGGTCGGCATCATCACGTTCAGCATCGTCGCGGGAGCCATGCTCGCCAGCGAATACCTGGTCGCACGGTGGGCCTACCTGGAGGTGCCGACGTTCTCCGTCGAACTGATCGCGTTCGTGGGCTTGAGTTTCGTGATCTGGAATCTCACGGCCCATCAGTGGTCGCGGGACGAATTCCAGGGCGCAGCCGCCGGCGTACGCTGGGGCATGCAGAAATGGATGGCCGCCCAGGACATCGCCATGGGCCTGAAGCGTGTATTCGATATCCTGGACCTTGAGCCTGATGTCGTGGATGCCGAGGACGCCGTCCCACTGACCCTTTTCCAGCGGGAAGTGCGGTTCGACAACGTGACCTTCGCCTACGAGCCGGACCGTCCGGTGCTCGACGGCGCCAGTTTCGCCGCCGAGAGCGGCACCATCACCGCCATCGTGGGTCCCACGGGTTCCGGCAAGAGCACGCTGATGGGGCTCCTGCTGCGCCTCTACGATCCCGAGGCCGGTGCGGTGTCCATCGACGGCATCGACCTGCGCGGCTACACGGTGGCTTCGCTGCGCGGCAACATCGCCATCGCCCTGCAGGAAAACGTCCTGTTCGCAATGTCGGTCCGCGACAACATCCGCTACGTCGCCCCGGACGCGGACGAGGAGGAGGTCCGCGAGGCCATCCGCATCGCCTGCATGGAGGACTACGTGGACGCCTTGCCGGACGGTCTGGACACCGTCCTCGGCGACCGCGGCGGCCGCATCTCGACCGGCCAGCGCCAGCGACTGTCGATCGCCCGCGCCGTGGTGCGCAACACGCCCTTGCTGATCCTCGACGAACCCACGGCGGCGCTTGACGCGGCGACCGAGAACCGGGTCATGACGAATCTATCGGAGTGGGCCGCCGGCCGAACGGGCACCGGGGACGGGGCGGACAAGCGGGCCATCTTCCTCATCACCCACCGCATCTCCACGATTCGCCGTGCCGACAACATCCTCTATCTCGACGCCGGCCGCATCATCGAGAACGGCGACCACGACGCCTTGATGGCCCTCGAAGGCGGTCGCTACCGGGCCTTCGTCGAGGCGGAGTCGCATCTTTCCCGGGCGACGGAGGACGCTGGTTCGTGACGGACGTCGTAGCCCCCAAGTCTACGCTGCGCGACCGCGAGGCCGAACTCGACCGGCGCGCGAGCCTCATCGACACGGACACGGACTTAAGCTTCGGCGAGACGCTGGAGGTTGCGGCGCGCGGGATGTTCCTTGCCCGCCACTTCGCGGGCCGTTTCCTCCTCAAGCTCACGCTGATGTTCTTCGCCATCGCCGTGCCGTTGGTCATGCTCCCGTGGCCGATCAAGATGATCATCGATCACGTCGTGCTCGGCACACCCATCGAGGAAGCGACCGGCTATCCGCCCATCTGGCGTCCGTTCCTGGATGCGCTGGCCGGGTCCGGACCGCTCGAAGTGCTGCTGGCGGTCATGGCCGTTCTCGCGCTGTTCGTCCTCTTGATCGGTGGCTATTCCCAGGGCGACAACGCCCGGGACGAGACGGAGGGGAACCTGGAGGAGGGCCACGACACGGCCACCAAGGTCGAGAACAGCCTGCACGGCGCGCACAGCTACGTCGGGGGGATCTACGGCTACATCGACTTCAAGATCAACACGCGGCTCACCCAATCGGTGAACCACTACTTCCGGGCCCGGTTGTTCGAGCGGATCAAGGCCTTGCCGATGACGACCCTGGAGGAGCAGCGCATCGGCGACAGCGTCTACCGCGTCATGTACGACGCGCCGGCCATCAACCAGGGTTTCTACGGCACCTGGTATGCCATCGTCATGGCGATGGCCGTCATGTTCATGGCCATCGGCACGTTCATGAGCGCCTACCCCGACTCGCCGGGCTTCATCCTGCTCCTCGCCTGCGTGTTCCCGTGCATCTTTTTGCTCTCCGTGGGCTTCTCGCGCATGGCGCGACGCCGTGCCCAGTCGTCCCGGGCGGCGGGTGCCATCACCACGAGCACCATCGAGGAGGGCATGGACAACATCCTCGCGGTGCAGAGCCTGGGGGGCAACCGCAAGGAGAAGGAGCGGTTCGGCGACGATAGCGACGAGTCGTTCAAGCGCTACCGCGGCTACGTCTGGGTGGGCATCACGGTGGGTCAACTGGTCGAGATCGGCTACTACATGATCGTCATGGGCTCGGTCGTGTACGCCTCCACGCAGGTGATCAACGGCGTCATGTCGCCGGGCGACTACGGGGCGCTGTTGTTCTACTTCAAGTGGATCCGGGGGCCGGCGCGAAGCATGGGTTTGACGTGGGTGCATCTGCAGTACCACGCGGCGGGCATGCGACGCGTGTTCGCCATCATCGACATGCCCGGCGAGGAGGATCTGGGCAGCACCGCGCTGCCCCGAATCGAGCGCGGCGTCGAGTTCCGCGACGTGGGCTTCGTCTATCCCGATGGCCGCCGGGCGCTTGCGGGAATCAACCTCGATGCGTCCATCGGCCAGATCCTCGCCATCGCGGGACCCACGGGCGCCGGCAAAACAACCCTCGCGAGCCTTATCCCCCGCTACCGCATCGCTGCCGAAGGCGAGGTGCTGATCGACGGCGTCAATGCCAACGACGCGACGCTCGAGAGCCTGCGCGGGCAGGTGACCTACGTGTTCCAGGAGACCCAGCTGTTCTCGGACTCCATCGCCGACAACATCCGTTTCGGCAAACCGGACGCCAGCGCCGAAGAGGTCGAACGCGTCGCCCGCATCGCCGGCGCACACGATTTCATCGCCGCCCTGCCCGAAGGCTACGACACTAGGCTCGGCACCAGCATGAGCAAGCTCTCGGTCGGCCAGAAACAGCGCCTTGCGATCGCCCGGGGTCTCCTGCGCGATTCGCGCATCCTGATCCTCGACGAACCGACTTCGGCCCTCGATCCGGAAACCGAGGAATACCTCGTGCAGTCGCTACAGGAGGCGGCCCGGGACCGGTTGGTGATCATCATCGCGCACCGCCTGTCCACCATCGCCTGCGCGGACAAGGTGGTGTTCCTCGAGGACGGTAGACTGCGCGAGTCCGGTAGCCATGAAGAGCTGATGGCGTTGCCGGACGGTCACTACCGTCGCTTCGTCGAGTTGCAGACCGTCGCGGCGTAGCGGCGCTTCAGTAGAGATTTCTATGGTGGATTATGTAGGGAACCTGAACTTCGTCAATCCCGTCGGCCAGAACGAAGGTACCGACGAACAACGAACGGCATTCGTCGCCGCGCGGCTTCGCAGATCCACCCTCATTCACGATGCGCGGGCTAGTGTGGGCTTGATGGAAGAACCCGTCGATTCCACCCGCCTGCTGGCGGACGGTGCGGGATTTCTGCTGGTCCACGCCCCGTCGGCGGTTGGCGACTGGACCGACATCGAGGAAGTGGCAGACGTCTACTACGAAGAGGCTCGGATCATGTTGCAGAAACTCCTTCTCTCGGCCGAGGTCACGCCCACCCGCAGCCACACCTATCGCAACGAGCAGATCAAGGAACACTATTGGGAGAACGGCGTTCAGTACGGTCCGTGCGCGGCCGGGGTTCACAACGACTACGCGGACTTCGTCTCCGATGACGGCACGGTGGTTGAGAAGTTCACCGAGATCCAGGGGATGACCACGGACCGACGCGTGTTGGGGATCAACATCTGGCGTTCGGTGTCACCGGAACCCTTGGCGCGTTTCCCGCTGGCGGTGTGCGACCGCACCTCCATCGATCGCGATGATCTTGAGTACGATCTCAATCCCAACGCCAAGCCGAGACCCTTCAACGCGCACTACTGCAAGCCCAATGACGGACAGCGGTGGAGCTACTACTCGTCCATGACCTGCGACGAGGCACTGGTGTTCACGACCTACGACTCGCATCCCGCGGATGGCGAGATCTTCTGCCCGACGCTCCATACGGCGGTGCCTATGGCGGGATCGGAGGGTTTGCAGGAACGCCAAAGCGTCGAGGTTCGTTTCTTCCCGAACCTACCCCTGCCGGCGTGATCGATCGGCGAATGTAGCGCCCCGCGTACGCCCGCGACGACCCGCTGGAGAAGCGGCGGTAGCTGACGCCAGCGCGTTCCGCCATCGGCCAGCTGTTCCAGTGGGCTGGCAAGGAGGTCATTCGGACGACGCCCCGAGAGGCACGGGCATGGGCGATTATCGACGCTACGATATTCGCGATAGCACTGTTGCTGCGGTGGTGGCGTGGCGCCGACCTCGTGCGAGACGCGACGGAGAGGAAACCAAGATGAGTGAGGAGTTGCCGCGGAACCGGGAGTTCGCGAGCTGGCAGAGCTACTGGGCGTACTCGAAGACAGTTCGACATGAGCGGCGGTACGTATGGCCGAGTGCGGTACAGGACTTCTAGAGGCGGTCCGACAGACGGCGAAGAAGAGGGAGTTGCCGATACCGAAGGACACGCTGTTCTACCGAGCTCAAGTAGGGTGGAAGCGCGACGTGGAGGAAAGGGGAACATCCGTTCGGCACCATCAAGCAGTGGATGGGTCAGGGCGCCTTCCTGACGAGACGTCTCGGGGAACGTGCGCGGGGAGTTCAGCCTGACGGCGCTGGCCTACAACTTCTGGCGGGCGATCAATCTGGTGGGGGTCAACGCCCTGGTTGCCGCCGCAAGTGCCTGAGCGGTGTATGTGCCTCGTTTTCGACCTTCAAGTCGCCGTCAGGAGGCGCTGAGACGCCCTCGAGCAGGTCGGAGCGCGGAACGCGAGGGGCGTAGCACCCGAACTTCAATAGCCTCTATGGCGCTCGGTAGCACCCGTCAACGCCGTTCCGCCCGCTATGGTCGCGAACCGTTCGCGCGGCGGGAGTTTTCACACTGTCTGGTCCGTTTTCCATGCCTTCGGAGGCGTTCGGCAGTCTGACCAATAGGCTTCCCGACGGTTCGAGGCGCGCGGACCGCGAGTTCCGTCATTGCCCTTGGTTTCGGCTCGCGTCGGATCCGGAGCAACCCAGATCCCCGTGGAGGTTCCCCGGCCCGTTCTCGAGCCGTCGCTGATCCTCGGGGTCCAGCGCATGGAAGAAGTCGAGCCCGGCGCGGCGCTCCACCTCGCTCACGCTCACCTTCCTGTCCGCGTCGCAGTGGGAGGCGTTTCTCGGCGTGTCCTGGCCGAACGCGAACGCCGCCACGCGGATGCCGCCGCCGTCGTCGGTCGCGACGATCTTCCAGTAGCCGCTGGGCACGACATGCGCCTCGTCGGCCCCGGCAGCAGACCCATGCTGCGCTCGTACAACGGTCCCGTCATGACGTGCACCCCCGCGTCGCCCCGCATTCTCGCGAGCCTGCGCACCGCATCCTCCAGCCGCCTCCACGCGCCCTGGTTGAGCGCGCTCCGGTGCGGGGTGATGTTCGACAGGTAGTTCGTGGTCTCCCACGCGTTGGTGCCCGTGAAGCTGGCGAGCGGCGTCTGGTGGCCGCGGTCCGTCCCCAGCTCCGCGTTGGCGTCGCGGTAGTCGTCCGGCTCAAGGGTCTCGGCGCCGGCCAGCGCTAGGTCCGTTCCTCCAGCGGCGCTGCGCCGTCGGCCCGATCGAGTCCGCCGTCACCCGGTACCCCACCCAGTCCGCGAATTTCGTGTGTCGTTGGAACTGAGCACGTAGATCTCGCGGACCACCACGTCGTTGGTCCGCGGCGCGCTCGCCGGACAGCCGTACGGGCAAAGGGACGAGTACAGTTCCCCCGCCCACGCGGCTGTCGCCAGCACCCAGAACCCCGCCGCTAGTGTCGTCCTGACAGTACCCATAACTCCTCCGACCAAACCGGCACCAGTATCGCAGATCGTGCGCCAAGCCAAACCATCCGGCACGGCGCCGACAGTCGTGCGGTTCGCCTTGTTGTTCGCTTCCATGGGTCCGCACGGACAGCATCACCGTTCAATCCGAACGGGGTCCGGATAGCCTCCGTTATCCACCCGTTTGGGGTGCGGTCTGGGCTCGTATTTGACACGCGCACTCGCCAAACGCTCCACCGGGCCGTCAACACCGGATTGCCCTCCCATCGCGAAAGGTCCATCGTTGGTATGGTTGCATGTTCGACCGTGATCGTGCAGCGTCTGTGCTGCTGTATGACGAGACTGACGTTCGTACTTTCTGTCCGTGACCCGCCAGCCCCGAACATCCCGCTTCACCCGCTTCCCGGTCGCACTACGTGCGGCAACCCTCGCTCTCGTAGCCCTCCTGACCATTAGTGCTTACGCACAGGAAGATCAACTGCCTGCCAACTCCCAGGTCGTTGAGACTCAAGGCGAGATCGAGGAGGTCGTCGTCATCGGCCCGGGTAGTCTCTGGGCTCGGTTCTGGGATTGGGCCACTGAACCCCACACTCTTGCCATAGCCGTTACGGTCAACTTCACCTTTACCTTGACCCTCTCCGTGGCTCTCACCTGGTGCTGCCGAAAGGGGGCACGCGATTCGCACCAACGACCTGACCTCTCACAAGCCCACCCGCGTGACGGCGTGCGTGTCTGCACCACGGCCTAATTCGCGGAAGCTTACGGTACCCGTGCGTTACGACCTCAAATCAAGCTCCCGGCGTGCCCTTGCCAGCGCAGTTCTCGCTCAATGGCCGCTTCGGGAACTGTCTCACACTACATTGTGCGACCTGTCTCGCTTCGAGCCACGCGCCAAATGAGGCTCCAAAAGTCCGCGTGAGAGAACAGACCACCCGATGAGACGGACCACATGACCGAACACCCCGACCCGTTACCCATAAAGGACCACCTCGACAACACCGTTGCCCACTACGTCCCCACTGACAGCTGACCCGTATCTGCCGAGCGGGAGCCCCCTTTATACCGCCTGCGCCATCCGGGCCGCCCCTCCGCTTCGATTCTGCCGATTCTGCCCGCACCGGCTTCTCGACGTGACAGCCTGCCACTCTTTTGCTACGTTGCCGAGACGATGAAAGTCTTCCTGAGCTACGCCCATGCCGACGCCGCCCTCGCGGAGCGCGTCTGTGAGGCGCTTGCGGACAGCGGTCTCGAAGTGACCGATCCCGACCGCGACCATCTGCCCGGCGACAACTGGGCCGGCGAGGTGGCGCGCGCCTTGGAGGAGTCCGAGGCCATGGTCGTCCTTCTCACGCCGGCGGCGGTCAGTTCACCGGACGTGAAGCGCAACATCGAATTCGCCCTTGGGGCGAAGAACTACAGCAACCGACTGATTCCCGTCGTCGTCGGGAACCTCGACCGCTTTCCCGCCGCCGAGCTACCGTGGATCGTGCGGCGCATGCCGTGGTTCGAGCTGAACGACTCCGAGACGGAGCCTCCGAAAGTCGAGCCGATCGCGGAGGCGATCCTTAGTCACGCCTGACAGTCGCCCCGAGCGCCGGTGCCGGTTCCCGACGAAGTCTTCCTGTCGCACTCGAGCGCCGACCGGGCGTTCACGGCCAGACTCGCCCGAGTGCTCCGCGAACACGGCGTCCCGGTGTGGTACAGCGACACCAACATCCGAGGCGCGCAGCAATGGCACGACGAGATCGGAGCTGCTTTGCGGCGTTGCGACTGGCTGATCGTGGTACTCACTCCCGAGAGGATCTGCGAGAGACGCTTGGGCGACGTTCGAAACGCGCTGGCGTGCGGGTGGGGTTCGCGGACGGTGTGTTCCACACCAAGCTCTACCTGTTTGAGAGCGGCACCCAGGCAGTGGCGTGGGTCGGGTCGGCAAACGCTACGGGCGCCGGCCTGAGGGGGCACAACGAAGAGGTGCTGGTCCGCATTGCGCCAGCCCCGGAGTCGGTGAAGATGTACGCGGAGTCGGCATGGGACCGCGGCATGGATCTCGATCAGCGCCGACAACGCGTGAACTCGGTTCCGGCCTTTTTCAGAACCGGGACCCTCTATTACCCCCCGTACGGTGTGCTCCAGAAAACGCACAACCCTTTCCGCAGGTTCGTCGAGGCTTTGCCCGCGTTGGAGAGGCGCAAGATATCGGCGTTCCATTCAGAGTTCGCGGAGGACGAGGCGGGGATCGGCGCGTTCAACCTGGACCGGGTGTTCGAGCGTGGCCAATCGGACGAGCCGGTCGTGGAGGCGGCGGCCCCGCAGGTGCGTTTCCGAGACTACGCCGTGGAGACGTGTTACGGCTACTGGGTACCAGAGAGCTTGGTGGATGAGGTGGAGGATCGATTGAGGGCCGCGTCGGCGGATAGGCGAGCCGCGCTTACGCGTTGGCGGGACTGGATGTCGGAGAACGAAGAGGCCGTGGCGGAGGCGTACAGGACGTATCTTGCCGACGCGCGCACGATGCTGGAGCGGGAAGGTGTGGATTGGACGAAATACGCGTCGGCGGCCTTATTTGAGGGGACGGAAGAGATTGAGCGGCGCCTGGCGACGTTGGTGGCGGACCTTGGAGACGACGGGAGGCTCCAGCGACACAGCCTCGCGTTCGTGGCAGCGGAAGTACCGGAGATTTGGGAGGATGCCCGTGCTACGGCAGACTTCGAGCGCAGCTTCTATGACGCCTTGGCCATCGCGTCGAGTGGGCGCCGGTGGCCGAGGGCCGCGAGGCTGATCCTCGATGCACTGGGGTTGGGCAGCGCTAGCGCTGCACAGATCGAGAATGCGCTGCAGGTGTGCGTTCGAGACGAGTATTGGTACGAAGAGAACTTCGTGGGCCCGGACGATGATGGCCGCGACAGCTGACGGCTGGTTGGCCGGGGAGTGTGCGATGGCAGAGCCGGCGACCCGACCCTCCGCGAAAGCTCCGTGGCGCCTATCCGGATCCGCCGGACTGGCGGTACTAGGGGACATCGGAGAGGTTCGGCAACTGTCCCCGAGCCAGTTGGTCGTATGCCTGTAGGACGTATCGCTGGGTGCGATACTCGCCGAAGGCGTCGATTTCGCTTTTCTTGAGAGTCGGAAACGAAGTCCCGGATCGGGGGTGTCCAGCATCCATTCCAGTTCGTCGCGACGAAGGTCGTACATGTGCGCCTGGGTTGCGTCGAGTTCGCATTGCAGGCGGCGCCGACGCGCATCGTTCCAAGGGAACGGTGGGCCGTTTTGCCCGAGGTCTTCGGCGAATGCCCGGAGATCAATCGCCGTTTATGTAAGCTCGAGGGCACGGGGAAGGACGAGTTCAGCCTAAGCCAAGACGTCGGCGTAACCCCTGACGACTTCGAGGTAACTCTCCGGTGGAAGGACGGGCAACTGCTTTACGATGAACAAACGCCACGGTCGCAGGCTCGCTTTTTGGCGTCTGTTCGGGGACGACCTTGTCTTGTCCCGCCGAACCATCGGCGTTGGCCGAAGTACCGTAGGGGACGGTGTTGTCCCGTCACGCCCTTTGGGCGTGATGTGGCGGCCGCCACGGCGTTTCTTCCAAGTCTCAATCCGCACGCCAGCGGGTGACCGCTTCGTCGTCGAAATCCATTCCGAGTCCCGGTCGGTCTGACAGCGGGATTCGACCGTCCTCGATCTTGAGCCGCGTCTCGGGTGTCAACAGGCGCTCGAAGTTGTAGATGTCCTGCTCGAGCGCGAAGTACTCCACGGTGATGCTGTTGTGGGCCGCCGCGACGAGGTGGGCATGGACGTTCGCATGCCAGTGCGGTGCCACCGGCAGATTGAAGGATGCGGCCGTATGCGCCACCTTCATCCATTCCGTGATGCCACCGAGGACGCCGGCATCGGGTTGCAGGATGTCGGCCGCCCGCTGAGCGATCAGGTCGCGGAAGTCCCACCGGGTCGCGTGGATCTCCCCGGTCGCCACGGGCGTTTCAAGGGTGCGTGCGATCTCGGCATGACCGGCGATGTCATCGGGCGACAGCGGTTCCTCCAACCACCAGATGTCGCAATCCTCCACCGCCCGCGCAAAGCGGATCGCATCGTGTGGCCAGCGCCAGGCGTTGTTGGCATCCAGTGCCAGGCGGCCCGTCGGGCCAATGGTCTCCCGCGCAGTGCGTACCCGCTCGACGTCGACCTCGAAGTCCGCTCCACCCACCTTGATCTTGAAGTCGGTGAAACCGAGCGCCTTGTACGACAGGATTTCGTCCCGGACGTTGTCGAGCGGGTCGCCGGGGCGGTAGTAGCCCCCGGAAGCGTACGCCGGTACCGTGTCGGTCCAGCCGCCGAGAAGCTGGTAGAGGGGCAGTCCTGCGACCTTGCCCAGCAGGTCCCAGAGCGCGGTATCGACTGCGGATATGGCACGCAGGGCGGCCCCCCGCCGCCCAGCCAACAGCACTTCCTGGTACATCCGTGCCCAATGGCCGTCGATGAGTCTCGGATCCTGGCCGAGCAACGCCGGCCGGAACGCGTCCTGCACGAACTCGACGGTTGCCCGGCCGGCCACCGTCCCGGCGTAGGTGTACCCGATGCCGGTGTGACCCGCGTCGGTGTCGATCCAGACGAGGATGTACTCCCGAGCCGCGAGTTGGCGCGTCGCGATGGCGGTGGGCTTCTCGACCGGCACACGGGCCACAACGGTTCGAATGTCGGTAATGTTCATGATGACTCCTCGTCGGGCTTTTCCTGCCCCATTGTCGAATCACGGCCGTAGGGGACGGGCTTGGCCCCTCCCGGCGCGCCCTGCGGGCGCGATCGAGAATGCTGCCGCATTCTCGTGTCCCCGGATCAAACGTGCGTAGGGTACAGGCTTGCCTCCAACTACCGGCACAAGGAGCGACTACGTGTGCCCCGCGAGGCCAAGCAACTCCCGGATTTCCTCGTCGCCATCGGCGACTAGCCCGCGGGTCAGACCATCGTCGGGTGCCGGGCCGCCGTGGGGCGACTCGCGCAGCCAGCACGGCGTGTAGGACAAGATGAGCACGCGACGCTTCCCCGCGCGTGTGGACAGAGCCCGGTGCCAGAGGTTCGAATGGACGATCACCATGCTGCCTGCCGGTAGGCGCAGCGTCTGTTCGCCGGGCACGGGTTCGTAGTGCAGCGGAGGTGGCTCGCGGTCGAGCCAGTGGTGGGAACCCGGTACCACCGAGAGGGCGCCGGTGTCGTCGTTCAACTCGTCGAGATAGATCAGGCAGTCGATGGCGTGCGGTCGCGAGAACCAGGGCGGCAGCGGGTTCGGGATGACGCGCAGGTGTTGATGCCAGGGTGTGTCCTGGGGTTCCGCACCGGCGAAGGACACGCGGGCGGACAAGCCCCGCAGACGCACCAGCGGCCCCATCATGGCGCGGGCGACCGACAATGCCGGCGGCCAGCCGAGGAGGTCGTGGAACGCGGCGTCCTTATCGAGTAGGTGGCGAAGGATCATGCCCCAGGAACGCGCCGGCGGTTCGTCCGGGCGGGTGTCCGGCGGTGGCCGGTGTGCTGGCCGTTCCTTCTCGGTCAAGCGATCCAGCGCGCGGCGCAGCGACTCGAGCCAATCGTCGCCGATCACGGCCTCGCGGATCAGAAATCCGTCTCGACCGAGCGATTCCAACTCGTCGGGCGTCGCGCAGACGGCCACATCCCGCCGCAAGGGCTCGCCGCCCATATGGCCCTTGAGCACGTGGTAACTGATTTGGTGCGTCGCCATTGCGGCGCATCGTAGCACTCCGCCTCCGCGGTCTTCTGTGGGATGGAGGAATGCTCCCATCAGCGCGTCCCGGCCGATGTTGCTGGCCCCGGTTGCGGACTTCATCTACTCTCGGCGTCGGACTCACGCCTCCTGTGGGTACTGATGTTGTTAACCATCTCATCGCGGCAAAACCGATCCGTCGGGGCCGGACGCGCGAAAACACACCTCGTCGGCAGGCGCAGACCATGAGCCCCGTGGTTTTGGTCGGCGCCGGCAAGATCGGTCAAACGATCTGCCACTTCCTGAACGAGTCCGGGAGCTACCGCGTCACCGTGGTGGATAGCGACCCGAAGCGGTTGGACCACGTGCCCGACCACCCGGGGCTCGCCAAGCGGCAGATCGACGTCACCGACGTGGATGTACTGGCGCGAACGCTTGCCGACCACTATGCGGTCATCAACGCCGGGCCTTTCTTTCTCACCGAGGCCGTGGCCCGCGCCGCCGTCCGAAGCCGACTGCACTACCTCGATCTCACCGAGGACATCGCGAGTGCGCGCTCGGTTCGCGAACTCGCCCGATGCGCCGACAAGGCCTTGATCCCGCAGTGCGGCCTCGCGCCGGGATTCGTCTCGGTCGTGGCGAACGACATCGCGGACCGTTTCGAGAGCCTCGATACGCTCAGCATGCGCGTCGGTGCGTTGCCCGAATACCCCACGAACTCGCTCAGCTACAACCTGACGTGGAGCACGGACGGGGTCATCAACGAGTATTGCGAGCCGTGCAACGTGATCGTCAACGGCCAGGCCACCGAGGTGCAGCCGTTGGAGCACCTCGAGGAGTTCCACCTCGACGGCGTTGCCTACGAGTCCTTCAATACGTCGGGCGGGCTAGGGACACTTGGCGACACGCTGCTCGGCAAGGTCAGGAATCTGAACTACCAGACCATCCGCTATCCCGGGCACTGCGACATCATGAAGGTTCTCCTGCACGACCTGCGCCTCGCCGACCGCCGGGAACTCTTGAAGGATGTCCTCGAGAACGCGGTGCCGACCACCGTCCAGGACGTCGTCCTGATCTTCGTGACTGCCAGCGGAGAGAGAGACGGCTACTTCCTGCAGGAGTCCTACGCCAACAAGATATACAGTCGGACCGTCGGCGGCCGGCAATTGAGCGCCATTCAGATCACCACCGCCGCGAGCGTGTGCGCGACCCTGGATCTGCTTCGCGAGGGCAGGATTCCGGCGACCGGGTTTGTTCGCCAGGAGCAGATTCGCCTGAAGGACTTTCTCGGCAACCGCTTCGGCAGGTATTTTCAGCAGGAAGCGCAGCGGAACCACACATGAACATGTCATGGGCGCCTTGACCGACTTGGACGCGATCCTCACCGCCCTGTCCATGCCCGGGGCCGTTGCCCACGATGGGGCCATGGCCGTTTACTCGCCCATCGACGGCAACGCCATCGCGGAGGTGGCCACCGACGATTCCGAGTCGGTACGGCGGAAGGTGGAGGCGGCGGAGCGCGCGTATTCACAATGGCGGGGCGTGCCGGCCCCCCGGCGCGGCGAACTGATTCGACTGTTCGGCGAGGAACTGCGCCGCCACAAGGACGCGCTCGGCGCCCTCGTGACGCTCGAGACCGGCAAGATCCATGCTGAGGGTCTCGGCGAAGTCCAGGAGATGATCGACATCTGCGACTTCGCCGTCGGCTTGTCCCGCCAGCTCTACGGACTGACCATGCCTTCCGAACGCCCGGGTCACCGGATGGCCGAGCTTTGGCATCCGATGGGCGTCGTCGGCGTGATATCGGCATTCAACTTCCCCGTGGCCGTGTGGTCCTGGAACACGGCCCTGGCATTGGTCTGCGGGAACAGCGTCGTATGGAAGCCCTCCGAAAAGACCCCGTTGTGCGCCCTCGCTTGCCAGGCACTGTTCGAGCGTGCTGCGGGAGCCATCGACGACGCACCGCCCGAGCTCGTTCAGGTGATTGTCGGCGGTGCGGGAATCGGCGATGCGCTCGTCCGGAACGCGCGCCTCCCGGTTGTCAGCGCCACCGGAAGCACGCGCATGGGCCGCGCCGTGGCACCGGTGGTCGCGGAGCGGTTCGGGCGCTGCATCCTGGAGCTTGGTGGCAACAACGGCATGATCGTGACGTCCTCCGCCGATTTGGAACTCGCGGTACGGGCCATCCTGTTCTCGGCCGTCGGGACCGCCGGTCAGCGCTGCACCACCTTGCGCCGACTCATCGTCCACGAGAGCGTCCACGATGAATTGATCGCGTCGCTCCATAACGCCTTTGACCAGGTGCGGGTCGGAAACCCGTTCGAGCCGGACACGGTGGTGGGACCGCTGATCGATGCATCGGCGTTCGACGCCATGCAACATGCCCTCGGTGTGTCGAGGGAGGCGGGGTTCGAGGTCCAGGGCGGGCAACGTGTCGAAGTGGCGGGCTGTGAGAATGGCCACTACGTACAACCGGCGATCGTGCGGGCCGGCGTCCAGAACGCCATCGTCAAGGCCGAGACGTTCGCGCCCATTCTCTATGCGATTCCCTACCGCGAGTTCGACGAGGCGTTGGCGCTGCACAACGACGTCCCCCAGGGACTGTCGTCGTGCGTGTTTACCCGGAATCTCCTGGAGGCCGAGGAATTCCTCTCGGCACGAGGCAGCGACTGCGGGACCGCCAACGTCAACATCGGCCCCAGCGGCGCGGAGATCGGCGGCGCGTTCGGCGGCGAAAAGGAGACCGGGGGCGGTCGCGAGTCCGGGTCGGACGCCTGGAAGGGCTACATGCGCCGCACCGCGACGGTCAACTATTCGTCGGAACTGCCCCTCGCCCAAGGCATTGAGTTCGGCGCGGCAAACACCGGCGCGGGCCGGATGTCCTGAGGGTGCCGGTCGCCGTATGAAGCGGCTCTACAGGATCGCGTGGTTGCTGTTGCTCGTCCCTGGATGCGGCGGGGGTGGCGGATCGGGCTCGCCGCCCGTGGAGCCTGTGGGTCCGGTCGTCCCGCCGCCCGAACCCGTGGTATCCCCATTGACCTTCGAACTGGACACGGCTACTTCGTTCTCACGCTCGTTTGGGAGCGACCCCGCCGGTGGCTCCGTCCTCGAAATAGATCCCGAGCTGTTTAGCGGCGGCTTCGCGGCCGCCGATGTCGATGCCGATGGCGACGTGGACTTCTACGTGGTCGGCGGCAACACCATGCCGAACCACTTCTACCGCAACCGGGGCGACGGCACCTTCGAGGAGGTCGGTGCCGAACTGGGACTGGACCTCGTGCACTGGGGCAGCGGTCCGGCGTTCGGGGATATCGACGGCGACGGCGATCTCGACCTGTTCGTGGGCGCGGTCGTGGACGGCCCCCACCACCTGTTCGAGAACCGCCTCGACGAATCCGGGGGATTCGTCGATGTGACCGACGATTCCGGTATCCGCTTGAGCGCCCGCAACACCGTCTCCGCGACGTTCTTCGACTACGACCGGGACGGCTGGGTCGACCTGTTCTTGAGCCATTGGGGCAATCGCTACGAACCCGGCAAGAGTACCCAGACGGTGTGGCGCAACAACGGCGACGGCTCGTTCACCGATACCAGCATCGAAACGGGAATAGCCGCCGGCTTGGTGGATCGCGAAACCGACTGGTCCTTCACCCCTAACTTCAGCGATGTCGACGGGGACGGGGATAGCGACCTGCTCATGGCGGCCGACTTCCACGAGAGCCAGGTGTTCCACAACAACGACGACGGCACGTTCACCAATGCCACGGACCGGCGGGTCATCCAGGACCAGGCCGGGATGGGCGCGGCGGTCGGCGACTACGACAACGACGGCGACATGGACTGGTTCGTCACCTCGATCTACAACCTCGACCAATTGGACGGCGACTACCTCGGCAACTTCCTCTATCGAAACGACGACGGTGTATTCGTGGACGCCACCGTTACTGCCGGCGTGCAGGATGGTGCCTGGGGGTGGGGCGCCTGCGCCGCGGACTTCGAGAACGACGGCAATCTGGACATACTGCACGTCAACGGCTGGTACCTGGTCGACGGCAAGGACTTCCGCCACCGCCCCGTCCGATTCTTCTACAACACCGGGTCCAACATGGTGTTTCGGGAGATGGCCGGCCAGGTCGGTCTCACCGACGACTCCCAGGGACGTGGGGTGGCGTGTTTCGATTTCGACCGCGACGGCGACATCGACGTCTTGATCTCGAACAACGCCCCGACCAATGTCGTGCTGTACCGAAACGAGACGGCGAACGACAACCGCTACCTCGCGATCCGGCTCGAAGGGGCCGCCCCGAATCACCTGGGGGTGGGCTCCCGGATCACCGTCACCACCGCAGACGGTTCCCAGATTCGCGACCTCGGCGGGCGCAACAACTACGTTTCCCACGGTCCCTTCGAGGTCCACTTCGGGCTGGCGGAAGCCACCGAAGCCGACATCGACATACGTTGGCCGGATGGCACGACGTCGACGATGGCCGACGTTTCGGCGAACCAGCTGCTCACGATTCGCCAGCCCGCGACGAACCTGCGCCTGGTGGTGCTGCAAGGCGGCGGCGACGGCGTCTACGACGAGGGCGACGTCATTCCAGTCCAAGCGGGAGAAGCCGCCGACGGCTACCACTTCTCGCACTGGTCCACGAACGGCGGCGGCGCTTTCGCGGACCCGTCTTCGGCCAATACGACGTTCACGATGCCGGGCATGACGGTCACCATCACCGCACACTACCTGCCGGGTGCGGCGCCGGGGGCGGAGGTTTCCGTGCCCAGGCGCTGGGTCGAGGTTCTGCTGCAGGCGATCCGCAACGACTACGCGCGGCCAACGGTGCATGCCCGCAACCTGTTCCATGTCTCCGCAGCCATGTACGACGTCTGGGCGGCGTACGACGTCGACGACCCGTCCGCCAAGGCCGCGAGTCCGTGGCTCTACGGGCGGACACGCGCGGGCTCGCACTGCGAATCGGGCACGATGGCCACACCCGAGGGCGTCGATGAGGCGCGTGAGACCGCCTTGAGCTACGCGGTCTACCGCCTCATTCGCCATCGATTCGACGCTTCGCCGGGGGCCAGCGGGATCATCCGCGATGCCAATGCCCTGATGGGCTATCTCGGCTACGACATCGACTACGCCGAGACGGATGTCGAACTCGGTGCCGCGGCTCTCGGCAACCATATCGGCCAGTGCTATATCGACTTCGGCCTTGTCGATGGGGCGAACGAGGCGAACGACTACGCCAACATCGCCTATGAACCCGTCAATGCGGCCCTAGAGCCGGAACTCCCCGGCAATCCCAACATCACCGATCTGAACCGATGGCAACCCCTTGCGCTGGCGGAATTCGTCGACCAGGCGGGCAATCCGAGCGACTCGGAACCGGAATTCCTAAGCCCCGAATGGGGCTCGGTGGTGCCTTTCGCGCTCAAGGACGAGGATCTGACAATCCGTACTCGGGACGGCCACGACTACTGGGTGTACCACGACCCCGGACCGCCTCCCCTGATCGACGGCGAAGGCGCCGATCAGTACAAGTGGTCCCATTCCCTGGTTGCCGTCTGGTCGTCCCACCTCGACCCGACCGACGGCGTGACGATGGACATCTCGCCGGCGAGCGTGGGCAATGTAACGGCCTATCCGCGCGACTTCGACGGCCATCCGGATTTCTACCGGCTCGCGGAAGGCGGCGACGCCGGTGCCGGCCACACCGTCAATCCGGCAACCAGTGAACCCTACGAGCCGCAGGTCGTTCCGAGGGGCGACTACGCCCGGGTGCTCGCCGAGTTCTGGGCCGACGGGCCCGACTCCGAGACGCCGCCGGGCCACTGGTTCGTGATCCTGAACGAGGTCAACGACCACCCGCTCATGCTCGAGCGTTTCCAGGGTGAAGACGCCCTCGATCTGCTCGAATACGACGTGAAGGCGTACTTCATGCTCGGCGGCGCCATGCACGACGCCGCGATCGCGGCCTGGGGCGTCAAGGGCTACTACGACTACATCAGGCCCATCTCGTCGCTGCGCGCCATGGCGGACCGGGGCCAGAGCGGCGACCCGGACGGCGAGTCCTACCATGTCGACGGTATCCCGCTGCGTCCCGGCTACATCGAGCTGGTGGACGCGGGCGACGCCTTGGCCGGCGACGAGGACGAGCACGTCGGCAAGATCAAGTTCCTGGCTTGGCTGGGGCCGGATGCCATCGACGATCCCGACGTGGACGTGGCGGGGGTCGACTGGATGCTTGCCGAGAACTGGTGGCCCTACCAGCGCCCCACTTTCGTGACGCCTCCTTTCGCCGGCTACGTGTCGGGACACTCGACCTATTCCCGGGCGGCGGCCGAGGTCCTCACGGCGTTCACGGAGGACGAGTTCTTCCCCGGCGGCATGAGCGACTTCGAGATCGAGGCCAACGAGTTCCTAGTGTTCGAGGATGGCCCGTCGGTGGACATGACGCTTCAGTGGGCGACCTATCGCGACGCCTCGGACCAGTGCAGTCTGTCGCGAATCTGGGGCGGCATCCACCCGCCCGCTGACGACATCGCCGGTCGCCTGATCGGCATCGAGGTCGGCCTCGACGCGTTCGAACTGGCGGAACGGCACTTCGCTGGCGAGATCGACTGATGCCAACGAACATCCTGCTGATCCTGATCGACGACCTCGGTTGGACGGACCTCGCCTGCTACGGCAGCGCCTTCTACGACACGCTGAATCTCGATCGCCTGGCAGGCGAGGGGATGCTCTTCACGGACGCTTACTCGTCCTGCCCGGTGTGCTCGCCCACCCGGGCGAGCATCATGAGCGGCAAGTATCCGGCGCGGGTGGGCGTGACCCAGTACATTCCCGGTCACGCCATCGGCCGGTTGCAGGACGTTCCGTACTTCCACGGTTTGCCAACGAGCGAGTACAGCATCGCGGCGGCGTTGCGCGACGGCGGCTACCAGACCTGGCATGTGGGCAAATGGCACCTCGGTGGCGCACGAACCACCCCGGAGCGGCACGGCTTCGAGGTGAATATCGCCGGTCTCGGTTGGGGGATGCCCCAGCACGGTTATTTCAGTCCCTACGGCATGGCGAACCTAACCGACGGCGAAGAAGGCGAGTACCTCACCGACCGCCTGACCGACGAAGCAATCAACCTGATCGAAGCCCGGGACTCGAGCCGCCCGTTCTTCCTCAACCTGGCGCACTACGCGGTGCACATCCCGATCCAGCCGCCGCCGGGGCTCGTCGACAAATACCGCGAACGGGCGGTCGATTTGGGCCTCGACAAGCAGGATGTCATCGTCGAAGGCGAGCCTTTCGGCTGCGAGCACCTGCGGGGCGAGCGGGTGCTGAGGCGTATCCGGCAGAGCGACGCGGCCTACGCGGCCATGGTCGAGAATCTCGACGCGAACATTGGCCGGGTGCTCGACTGCCTAGCCGAGCAAGGCCTCGACGACAACACGCTCGTATTGTTCACGTCGGACAACGGCGGGGTCGCGACCTCGAATCGCCGTGAGGGCGTTCCCACCAGCAACGCGCCGCTCGCCGAGGGCAAAGGCTGGATGTACGAAGGCGGCACCCGCGTCTGCCAGATCGCCCGCCTGCCCGGCTTCGTCGAACCCGGGAGCGTTTGCCGGATCCCGGTAACCAGCACGGATATCTATCCGACCTTTCTGGACATCGCCGATTGTCCTCCGCGACCCGACCAGCACCGCGACGGCGTCAGCCTGGTGCCGCTATTCCGCGGCGAATCCTCGCTTGGCCGCGAGGCCATCTTCTGGCACTACCCGCACTACGCCAACCAGGGCGGACGACCCGCCGGCGCGGTTCGACGGGGCGACTGGAAGCTGATCCAGCACTTCGAGGACGACCGGGTGGAACTCTTCAACCTCCGCGATGACGAGGGCGAGACGACGGACTTGGCGGCCGCGCGCCCGGGCGTCGTTCGGGAACTGCACGGGCTGCTCTCGGGCTGGCAGCAGGAGATCGAAGCGCTGATCCCGAGCCGAATCCGAACTACCGGCCGTCTCCCCTCGAACCGGGGATCGATCCGGCCGAGGTTTAGGAGCCGGGCCGTGGACGTGCAAGGAACAGGTTCGTAGGGGCGACCGCGCGCCCTGGCGGGCGCGTTGTGGTCGCCCGTCTTCGCGCAACGCACGCAGCCGGTTATCCGATACGGGCGAGGACAAGCCTCGCCCCTACGGTATTGTCAAGAAGCTGGCGGGCCGACGGTTTCCCGACCGGCCCGCGAATGGGTCTACTGACCTAGGTCGTAGGAAACGCCGACACCGATGGTCCGGGGACGGATCATCGTGAACACGCTGTACTGCTCGCGCCAGTCGATGCCAGGGCGGTATGGCCAACCCGGGTAACCCGGATGCTGGAACGTGATCGCCCGCTCGTCGAACAGGTTGTCGATGTTCATCCAAAGCTCGAGGGCATCGCGCCGCACGCCGACGGACAGGTCCGTCGTCATGTAGGACGGGACGGGGTTTTCGGTGTAGAAGTGCCCGTATCGTCGCGGTGCGTACCGGGCCGTGGCATTCACCCTGACCTCGCCGATCGGCATGGTCCGGCTCCAGTCCGCCAAGAGGGAGATCTGTGCGCCCGTCCCGCTGCTCGAGCCGGGAAGCGGCAGGCCGACGTAGTCCTGACGCTGGTCCGCGAGGATCTCGGCGATCTTGTAGCCCACGTTGAGCTGCAGGTTCAGTTCGTCGTTGACCGCGTAGATGGCCATTCCCTCGAATCCGTCGATCCGCGACTCGCCGATATTGACGATCACCCGCCCGCGAATGCGGTAGAGATCAAGTCTCTGGGCGGATTGGAACACCGGTGATTGCATGTCGGTCCAGTCGACTCGGTACAGACTGCCGTTCAGCAGCAACCGGCCATCCATCCAGGTGCTCCGGATTCCTGCTTCGTAGTTCCGCACCGAATCCGAGTCGTAGGCTATCCGGTACCGTGTCTCGTTTCGTGTGGTGTTGTCGCAGGTGGTCTGGCCCCTCGGGCAGGCCTGGATGTTGTTCGTGCCGCCCGGTCGATACCCCGTGGCGACGAAGGCGAACAACATGACGTCGTCCGTGTAGTGGTAGTCCACATTGAGCCGGTAGGTGCCGACATTCGCCCAATCGGACGTGTTGCCGGTCTCCGGATGGTGGTTGGGATTGCCCGCATCGAAGCAGCGGTCGTCCCTTATGCCCCGGTAGAAGTTGGTGCGCAGCTTGGAATAGCGGTAGCCGAACGACACCTTGAGCTGATCGGTGACGTTTAGCCCGAGTTCCGTATACGCGGCAAGTTCATCCTGATTGTTGTACTGATAGCGGTTCGCGAGGACCGCGCCGTCGACAATCTCCTGGACGGTGAATGCATCGCACCGCGGAACGAAACTGCCCCAGCCGCCGCTCAGCGACGCGATGTACTCGGCATCGTTGGTGTCCCACCACGACCGACCTGCACGGCGGTGGTTGTTGTTCTCATACCAGGCGCCGGCGATCCACTCGAGGCGATCGCCTTCCTCGACGTTGGATATGGCGCGGACCTCGAACGTCTCGATTTTCCGTTCCGACGGTCCCTCGGAGGAGTGCCAGTAGGCGTAGCCGTTGGGGGTCAGTCCGCCGACGGTCAGGCCGGGGCACCCGCCGTCGGGCACGCACTCCCACAGCGCATTGCGGTAGAAGTGGCTGTGGTTGGTCATGTTCGCGCCGATCAGCGACAAGGTGAAGGCATTGAGATCGACCTCGAACTTGAGGCTCTTGACGTCTTCCTCGGTATCCCCGGGCTCGCGCCACTGCCGTTTCGGATCCTCGGGGTCGAAGCGCGTCAACTGCAGGGCGTGGACGTTGGTCTCCATCGACGGTGCCCACGTGGCCATCGGTTTGCCCACGTCGCCCACGACCGTGGTCTGATTGATGAGCGACGCCTCCAAGGCCATGTTGTCGGTCAGGTCCCATCTGGCGCGGAGGCGGTAGCCGTCTGTTTCTTCCGTGTCGGCATTGTCTCGGGGCTGCACGCCGACGACGTCGATGAACCCCGGCAGATCGTAGCGGTACGCCGCCAAGCGGACGGCGAACGAATCCGACAGCGGAACGTTGACATACCCTTCGATCGAGTTGCCGGTGCCGCCGCCCGCAACCGTGTCAAGGGATGCGCTGATGTTCCCCGAGAACGCCTCCGGGTCCGGCTTGTTGCTGACGAAGCGGACCAGGCCCGCCATCGCGCTCTTGCCGAACAGCGTGCCCTGCGGTCCTTTCAGTACCTCCATGCGCTCGAGGTCGACCATCTTCAGCGGCGTGATGCCCGGGAACAGCACGACATCGTCGAGGTAGCTGGTGTTCGTCTGCTGACGCCAGATCTCCGCCCGGTGATAGCCGCGACCGTTGTTGGACATGCTTCGGATGATGAGGATGGATTCCGTCGGCACCGACTCGGCCATGTCGACACCCGGGATCGCGGCGGCGATGTCGGTCACCTCCCGAATGCCGCGGCTGTCGAGTTGCTCGCCGGTATACGCAGTGATGGCGAGGCTCGAGTCCTGGAGGTTCACCTCGCGCTTCGAGGCCGTGACGACGACCTCCTCGATATAGCCGCCTTCGTCAGAGTCGTCCTCGGCGGCAGTTGCCGTCAAGGCGGTACCGGCCATAAAGGCCAGCAAAATGGCGGGGATTCCCGCCGCACGTAGTGGGTCGGTGACAGTTCTCAGTGTCATGTTCCCCTCTCCTTACTCTTGGAATAATTGTCGCTTAACTCTACTCCGAAGTAAGTTCAGTTGCCACGAATCCAGCGTTGCCTCGGACGGCTGGTGCTCCTCCGTATTCGTCCCAGTGTTCCGACGGACGCGAGGTGTGGGCGAGCGTCAAGCGTCCGCCTTTGGCGCCATCGTTCGAAACAAGAACCTCCACCCAGCTTACATCCCCGGCGAACTCCCAGGTAACGGCGAGGAGCGACGGAGGCTGGCAAGCGGTGATCGTTCCGCCCGCGTTCCCCTCGAACTGGTAGCGACCGCCAAGCCGGAGTTCGCCGCCCACCGGCATGAACCAGCGCCGCAGCCGCTCTTGGTCGGTCAGGGCATCCCACAATTCCTCAGCCGGGGCCCCGAAGCGGCGCGACAACCTCACGGCATGGGCCGGACCGCCATCATGTTGCGGCGAGCAAACCCGACGCTCGACGGCTTCGAGATGTTCTGCTGCATCAAAGTCCAATCCGATCCACCAGACCCTCAGCGGCAATCTACCGTCCCGACGCCGACGAACGTCGGGGACATCGAAACCCAGAAAATCAGCGAAGCATTGTATGCGAGTTCCATAGGCTGAGCGTGTCACAGGCGGCGTACGCGTAGACAGACCGGCGCAGTCCCCATCCTCGAGGAACATCTTTGTAGAACCTGCCTGGATTCTGGTGGTGTCGACCGCAGGTCTCTAGACTCCACGACCTTCCGCGAGTTCGTGTGTTCGAGGAACCGGCATGTCCGCTCTCCCACCTGGCGACGCTGTTGCGCTTGGCTTCGATCCGAAACGCCTCGACCAGATCGGCCCGGCGATGCAGGCCTACATCGACGATAGGCGCTTGCCGAACCTGGTGACGCTTATCGCGCGGCGGGGCCAGGTCGTGCACCTCGAGGCGCGTGGGGTGTTGAGCTTCGAGACCGGTAAGCCGGCGACGACCGAGAGCCTCTTCCGCATGTTCTCGACCACCAAGCCGCTGGCGGGCGTCGCGACCTGCATTCTCTACGAACGCGGCCTGCTTAACCCGGACGACCCGGTGTCGCGGTTCCTCCCGGAATTCGGCGACAGCCGGGTGCAGATCCCGAACGCGCCCGGAATGACCGAACGCGCCAAGCGCGGCATCACGGTGCGCGACTGCCTGACGAACACCACGGGCATCCTCAATCCCGGCATGATGCCGGCCTTCTACCGCCAACAGTACGCGGACGTGTTCGCGCGTATGTACGACGGCGTCGACGCCTTGAAGACCCTTGGCTGGATGCGCCGCGTCGGCACGCCGACACTGTCAGCCCGGGAACGCGTTCGCGCGCTCGCCGAACTGCCGCTCATGGCGCACCCCGGCGAGCGTTTCGAGTACCACGTCGGGTATCCGGTGCTCACGGAGGTTATCGCGGCGGCAAGCGGTCAGCCCGTCGACGAGTTCTTCCAAGAGAACATCTTCGACCCGCTAGGCATGGACAGCACTGGCTTCTACGTCAAGAACGGCCTCGCCGGGCACTTTGGCGACAGCTACATCCCGCGGCCATCCAGCGACGGCGTCAGGCTCGAGGTGTTCGAACGCGGCGAGACCTCGGAGAAGATTACCGGCTCGGGCGAGTTCTGCGTCGGGGGTTCCAGCGGCGGCATCGTCACCACGGCGGGCGACTACGCGCGCTTCGGACAGATGCTCTTGAACGGCGGCGAACTGGACGGCGTCCGCATTCTCGGGCGCAAGACCGTGGACCTCATGGTCGGCAACCACACCGGGAACATGGAAATCCCTATCGGCGGTCCCGGCTTCCACTGGGGCCTGGGGGTCGCGACCTACCACGGCCGCGGCCGTCCTGCGCCGCTGATCCGGTCCGTCGGCAGCTACGGATGGGACGGCGCAGCCGGGACCACGTACTGGGCCGACCCGAGCGAGGAACTCCTAGGCGTTTGCCTGACGCAGGTGATGATGGCCGGCGCGATGCCGAACAACGACTACCAGGAGGCCTTTCAACGGTTGGCGTACCAGGCGCTCACGTAGCGGACGGCTTGGCACCGCCTCCCGACTACGGCGGTGCCACCGTGCAGCCGTTCCTCCCGGTCAACACGCGCCGTTCCAGCGATGGTCGTCAACGTACCGCACGGACCTCTAGATGCACGCCCTCGCGTTCCTGTAGGCAGCCGATGATCTCGAACAGGTTGCGTGCCTGGGGATTGCCGTTCGCACTGAGCATGCGCATTAGGCTCTTGGGCGATTTGTCCGTCATTCCACCGAGCTCGCCGAATCCGATCGTCGCATTAACGTAGTCGCGTAGCAGTGATTTGCCGGTGGCCACGTCGCCCGCCAGAAGGCAATCGACCGCCTCCTTGAGAAGCGCTTCGCGAAAGGACGGGTCGCGCTGAAGCCGCTCGCGCACCGTCACCTTGAAGTCTCTGGTCAATGCCATCGTGTCATTCCTCCTGACGTCTACGCCGGTAGTCCCGCCAATGCCGCCTAGCAGTCTCGATGTCGCTTTGCTGGCGTCTTTTGGTGCCGCCTCCGAGCAGCACGATCAATGTCTCGCCGTCCCGCCCGAAGTAGATGCGATATCCCGGAGTTCTGCGGCGGGGGTTCCAGCAGGGCGCAAGACGGTGGATCTCATGGTCGGCAACCACACCCGGGATCAAACAGTACGGTCACAGCCGAGGTCAATCGGGTTCGTGCCATCCTCGGCGAATCCCGGCGTCCCCCGGCTCGGGCGACGCGGAACTGATCCGGCGACAAGGTTCGCTAGCGAATCACATACCCGAGTTCACGCGCGGCGTTCTTGAGCAACGTGATCATGCTGGGATCGTCGAGCGCCTTGTGAAACCCTGGCGAGCCGGGCAGCGTGGCTTCAGGATCCGCACGGTCGTTCAGCACGACCGCAGCGGCATTCGCGTGCATCGAGGAGGGGTAGGCGATACCTCGTGCCTCCGGGTACGCCGCATACAGTCCCCTCGCCCAGCTACGGGCTACAGACCGAGCACCGGTCATCAACCCCATCGACGCGCCGATGCGCGTCGGGAACGTTCCCCTAAGATCCAGAAGCTTGACCGGGGCCGTCGTGGCGAAACCGACCAACGCCGGTCGGCGGTGCGTACGATGGATCGTGCGCGTCTTCTGGAAGACCTCCGCGAGGCAGGTCACGGGATTTGATGCCAAGTACATGACTGCGCGGCCTGCGCTCGGCGAGTCTTCGAGATGGTGGTCGAACCGCGCGTCGGTCGGGCCGAACGTACGGAACTGATTCCACCGGGACGGATGCTCGCCGCTGCGGAAGTACACCCGCCACATCAGCTCGCCGGGCTCGACCGAATGCCATCGGGGTGCGGTGGATTCGAGTCTGTCGAGATCGGGGTGCTGGGGGACCTTGGCCACTACCGCTCCGGAAGTACTTTGAGCACGGCGTCGAGACCGCGTCCGGCCTTCAACCAGTTGAGCGGCGTCATGTCGTCCAGGTCCGGATCGGCGGCGGTGATCCAGCGTTGCACGGAGACCGGGTCGAGGTCGGCCATCGCCTGATTCACCCGACCGATGTTGGGCACGAGCCTTTGCCCGGCGACCTGGTAGACCGGGACGTGCAGTCGTCCTTCGATGCGGATCGCATAGAGACTTCCGTCCCGGATCATTTGCCGTACTCGCACCGCCGTGACGCCGAGTTCCTTCGCGAGCGCCGCAGGCGTCAAGCTCGTGCTACGGATGGCAGCGAACTCCGTGGCGTAGTCGAGCATCGGATCGGTGCCATCGGGCCGTTCGTCGAGATCGACGCCGACCTGTTCGAGCATCGCGATCTCGGTGTCGGTCAGCTCCGTGCGGCTCGGGCCGTACAATGCGGCCTCGAATTCGTCGATCGCCGCTTTGAGCGCCGCATTCAGCCTCTCCGGCGCGACCGCTTTAAGGCCATGTACGTGGAAATACCGCTGATCGGCAAGGGCTTCGGAACTCATGATCCGCCATCGTTAGTTTCGTTTACTATTGCCAATAGTATAAGAAAATGACGGTGTTCGGCAAATCCGGGAAAGACCATGGGACCTTTGCCTTGCGCCGACACCAGCGATATGGTGCTGCAATGCTGACAATACGGGTAAACCCGTACGAAGACCACCATGGAGCTTCCCGACGAGTTGCTGGAGCAGGTCCGGCGCGTGGCCCGGCGAGAGGGGGCAACACTGGCCGGAATGGTCGAGGAAGGCTTGCAGCGTTGCCTGGCAGCCCGCAGGAGGATGGTGCCTCGGCATTTGGACTTTCCGAGCTACGGAGGCAGCGGGCTCACGGCCGGGTTCCACGTTGCACCGTGGAGTTGGATCAGGCAAGAGGTCTACCACGAGCACGGCGCGTGATGGCGTTCGACACGAACCTGCTCGTCACGCCTGCTCGGCCCGCGACTTCGCGTGTTCGACGTGCGGGACAGCCGCCTCGAGCTTGTCGCGGCAACCGGTGTTGCAGAACCCGACGACGTGGCCGTCGTACTCGGTCAGCGGATCAACCCGCTCCCAGTGGGTTGACGGTGGTGTCCCTGACTCTCGTTCCGCCCGGCTGCCTACCCGGGGGAGCGGTCAGTCGATGATCGCTTGCCGCACGGCGTTCTCGAAGTCGTACTGCGCACCCGGGTGTGGCTGTTGCAGCATGAGGACCCCGGCGAGTTCCTCGGCCGGGTCCGTCCAGGAACGCGTGCCGAACGCGCCGCCCCAGCCGAATGCTCCCGCGCTGCGCCGGCTGTCCGCAGCGATCGGGTCGAGCACGACGGCAACGGTGTAGCCGAAGCCCTGCCCCTTCGCGTTCTGCGCGAAGCCGCGGTAAAGATCGCCTAATTGGTTGCTGGCCATCCACTCGACGGAACGCGAGCCGAGCAGGCGGTTCCCGAAGAGCTCGCCGCCGTTGGCCAGCATCTGTTCGAAGTGGAGGTAGTCCCTCGCCGTGCTCGACAACCCGTAGGAACCGGAGAAATAGGTGGTGTCCCCGTTCCAACGCGATACGTCCCGACCCTGGATGACGACGCGTCGCGACGCCTTGGCCGGTGGGACGTTGTAGTGCGTGTCGGTCATGTCCAGCGGATCGAGGATCCGCGTCTGCACGAACTCGTCGTACGGCATCCCGGAGACGATCTCGACTATTCGGGCGACGACGTCGAGTCCGGTTCCGCCGCTGTAGGTCCAGCGCGATCCGGGTTGGAAGTCCAACAGGGCGGCACCGAGCGTGGGGATATAGCTTGCCAGCGTCACGCGCTCACTACGTTGCGCCTGGGCCGTTCCCAGGCCGCCGCTGGCCAAGCCGGACGTATGCGTGAGCAGGTGCTTGATCGTGATGGGCGTTTCGGCGGGAACGAGCCTGTGCTCCGGCAGATTCCGGCGGTCGACGCGAAACGGGCTGATGTCCTCGTCCGCCGGATCCTTCAGCACGGCCACCTGCATGTCGGCGAATTCCGGGATGTACTTCGACACGGGATCGTTCGGGCGAATCAAACCCTCCTCGATCATCATCATCGCCGCGACGCCGAGAATCGGCTTCGTGGACGACATCATGATGAAGATCGCATCCCGGGCCATCGGGCGATCCGCCTCGACATCCATAAACCCGTGCGCCTTGAAGTGAACCACCTTGCCGCGGCGCGCGACGGCCGTCACCGCGCCCTGGACGTTGCCCGCCTCGATGTGGCGCTGCATCGCCGCGTCGATTCGCGCGAGTCGATCCGTCGACATGCCGACCGACTCGGGTTCGGCAACCGGAATCTCCGCACCGCCGGCCGCAATTGCCGAGAAAGCCCCAAGAGCAGCAAGCCATGTTCTCAATTGCATTTTTCGATCCTCCTTCAGAACGGATCAGGATTCGGGCGTAGACGCGCTTTGTCAACCGCGCGGGCCCGTATTTCGCGATTTCACCGGCGGACCACGGCCTCGGCGGTCGCTGCGAAGGACTCGATCTCATCGACCGATGCTAGCCGGATGAAGCGAATGTGCGCCCACCGCGGGTCTGCCATGGCAGCGCGCATGCCCCTGCGCTTGCCGCGTTGGGCGGTGACGACCCGATAGACCAGCGAGTCGTCTCCGCGCCACATCGCCAGTTGCGGCCAGAACCGCTCGATATTCGTGCCCCACAGCAGTTCCTTCGTTCGCCAGCGCCGCCACGACCGTCTCAGTACCCGCCAGACCAGCAACATCGTTCGTGGCGATGGGAAATTGTTCGTGAGCACGCCGAGGGGAGGGGGTGCCGCTACGCCCAGCGGGCCGGGGTTCGTGACGCTAGAGCCTGTGGATTTCGCTCGGCAGATGGCTAGCGCTTCGCCGGCAACTTCACTCCGGAGTCCTTCTCGTACGCAGAAACGAACCTCTGCGCGCGTACCACCTTGGCCCGTTCGTCATCCTTGTCGATGTAGCCCGGTACGACCCCTTGCTGGGTCAGAATCGCGAACCTTGGCCGGTTTCGATCAAGCGCCCGCTGCGGGATCCGGCCGATGAAGTCCTCCGTGGCCCGAAGGAGGGACCGCACCATGAGTAGATGGACACTGACTCGAAGCCCCGGGACTAGGCGATTGTACGCGCCGTGCCAGGTATTGCCGTGAAAGACAAGGAGCGAGCCGGCCGGCGCTTCGACAGGGACAGCCTGATCGTTGCCGCCTTCGCCAATCGAGGTTTCGCTGGCGTCCGGGTTGCGGCACCACCTGTGACTACCCGGTACGAACGCGGTGCTGCCGTTGTCTCGGTTGAAGTCCGTCAGCAGGTAGATGCCCTTGCATAGCAGCGCTTGCGTCGGCAACGGTGACGGCAACCGCGTGTCGGTATGCAACTGGAACCGGGTCTTGCTGGGTCCCTTCATAAAGGAAGTCAGCGATGACAGTACGACGTCGTAGCCGCATAGGTACGTCGCCAGGGCAAGCAGCGCTGGGTTCATCAGCGACTCCTCGAACACGGGATCCTCGAGCAGCAACGCCTTCATCGTGTCGCCGACGGGCGAATCGAACGGGCCTTCCGATCTGCCCCGCTCGAGGTCGGGCCGTTCGCCGGTACGGCGTTCGGCGATATCGAGGCATGCCTCGAGCATCCGGTCGGCGAGGCCATCCGGATTTGCGATCTCCGGAGGGACCACCGTGTAGCCTTGGGCATCAAGATCCTCGATGTAGCGCTGCAAGCCGAGATCATTGATCTCATCCCATAGGCGACGAGGAAAAAGCTCGGGTGCGGTTGCAGCTTCTGCCGTTGGTGATTCCTCCGTGCTCATCCTTCAAGCCTAGACGGGACCAGGGCTAGCAGCAAGACGCCACTTTCTCCTTTATCCGCTGGCCAAAGGAGGGTCCTTGTTTACAACGTCGGCAGAGCGACAGGCCTTCGATAAGGAGTATGGCGAAATCCCCAATGGGAGACGCAGTTCGGCGTCACCGCCTCGCCCGCAAGGTCACCGGGTTGGGCCAACGCATCCTTTATTGCAGATGCACGCCATTGCAGATGCGCGCCGGCGGCCAGCCCTCTGCCTGAGCCATGAGCGGTGTGGGCCGATAGATTGGCGGGAGCTAGCCGTTCAGATTTCGTGGCACATTCCCACTAACCCGTTGATCTTGCTAGCGAATCGAGACCTCGAAAGTGGGTACAATCTGGCCACTTCCACTAGGTTGGCTCAAGGGACGGCGGTCGTCGACACTCCTCGCACTTCCGTTGCCGCGGTTTCGGAGTCCCGGACGGCGGCTTCAGGTGCTTGGTTGGTGCAGCCGCCCGAAGACCGTCGCCTCGGGGATCAACCCGAGTACCGCCCTCACCGAACCCTGAAGCAAAAGCCCGAAGCAGAAGACGACAAACACCAGCACTAGCGCGATAGGGCTCGTGGTCAGTACCGCAACAAGCAGGCGAAAGGTCATCCGGGCTTCCTCTTCCGCAGCTTCGTCTTGAGCAGGGGGGGAATTACGGTGAAGGTTTCGGACTACGGCAAAAACCACGCCACACGACACGAGCAGGGCGATGCGCCACGTTGCCGAGGGGCGGTACGCAGCATTCGAGAAACGCTCGACCAGATCTTTGGCGAATGCGCTTGTTGTGGTCGATTGTGCCCACCGTTCGGCATCTTCCACGGCGCTAATCACGAAATCCTGCATCGCAACCAACCAGCGCCAACGGAACAAGCCATAGGCCGCCAATATGGCACCAGCCCATATCAGCTTGACTGCCACGGGTTCAATCATCGGGTGTCTCCTTGTCGCCAGCGTTGTTCCGCAACTTGCCGAGGGCTCCTTGGTAACGCTCACGCACCGCCGCAGTGACGCGAGGGAACAAGAACCAGAGCCCTAAGACACGGTAACGAACACCGCAACGAATATCAGTGGCTCCTCCCGCGCGAACTTCACGACCTCTATGGCGACATCCGGCCAAGTGGCCCCCGCCGAGTTCGCGGCGGCATGTTGTTGAGTCATTTGTACGGATCATACTCCAAGCAAGGAGCCGAGTTGCTGTGCGGGTTGCAGCGCAGTTGGTCAGGCAGAGACGAGCGTACGATCCTGCGCCGCACATGCGTGAAATATCTTGTGGCATTTCACCGGCAAACCGTTGATTCCTATATCAAATACGGCTGAAATAGGCGACACCCACTTCGCCTGGTGGGGACCGCAGGCTCCGCTGGGTGCCGCCTATTTCCGCGTGACCGGACCGTCTGTCGTGCTCGAGTACTCGCGTCAGAACGGCGACGACGCAGCGGGTCACGCCCACAGCATCTATCGGGATCCCAGCAACGACTACGGTTCCGGTTGGATCGGAATTGCACCAGCGCGGACGGCAGCCGGGGAATCATGGCGACCCTGGCGGCCGCTCCGCCGGCGTCGCCACGTCTACAGTGGCACGGGACGGGACAAGCCCGTCCCTACGACTCGTCGGTCTTCGTGGTGTCGACGCGCGACCGTGAGGTGGCACTAGAAGCGCATGCGCATCCCCGCTTCGACCGTGCGTCCCGGCTGGGGCGCCAGGTCCTTGACGACGGACGTGTGCAGCCGCTGCTCGTCGTCGGTGAGGTTGCGACCGCTGACGAACACCTCGACCGTCATGGCGCCCGGGCGGAAACGCCACGCGATGCGTGCGCGCAGGTCGTCGTACGAGTCGGACGGCAGCTCCAACTCGGCGACGTCGTCCTGCTCGGAAGCCCGCACGTAGTCCACGTTGGCCCGCAGCCGGTCGCTCGTGAACTCGAAGGACACCCCGACCCGGTTGGGCGGAATGAGCGGTAGGTTGTCGTTGCCGGAAACGTCGAGTTCGGGCGACACCATGTCGAAGAAAGCCCCGACTTCGAGACGGCCGGCGCCCCACTCGGCGATGGTCGTTCGGCCCTCCACCTCGAAACCGGCGAAGGTCGCGTCGGCCTGGGCGTAGCGACGCACGTCGAAGCCGCCCTGCTCCTCGCCCGTCGCGGCCTGGTAGATGAAGTCCGTGAAGTGCGTGTAGTAGAAGGTTCCCCGCAGGGACCGGCCGTCGGCCCCGCCGGTGAGGGTGGCCGACAGGTTGCGGGCCTGCTCATGGTCGAGCCCGGGATCCCCGATCTCGAACACCCCCGTGCCGGGATGCGGGCTGTCCGAGAAGAGTTCCTCGCCCACCGGAGCACGGGACGAGTAGTCGGCCAGCAAGGTGCCCTCCCAGCCGCCGCCGAGCGGCACGATGAGGCCGAGCGAAGCGCTGCCGCCGGTGAAGTCGCGGCTCGTGCCGTGCGCGGGGGCGTGCTCGACCCGGTCGTAGCGCAGGCCCGCCTCGATCCCGAGTTCGCCGATAGAGCGCTCGCCGACCCAGAACAGGCCGACCGACGACGTGTCGACGGGAGGCGTGAAGGCTTCTTCGCCGACCACGGAGAATTCGCGGTCGCCGAGCTGGACGCCGAGGGCGCCGCGCCAACCGCCGAACAGGCCGTGCGTCAACTCCGCGCGGCCCTCCCAGGCCTGGTTCGAGAAGGCCGTGCCCGCTTCGCCGGCTTCGTTCTCCACGTGTTCGTAGTCGTTGATGCCGAGCCGGAGTTTCAGGCCTTCGAAGCCGTCGAACGGATTGGCCAGGCCAGCCTCCAAGTCGACGCGCGTCTGTTCGAGGACCACAACTGGAGGATCCTCATCCTCGTGCAGGGCCTCGTCTTCGTGGTGGTCGTCTTCGTGGTCGTCGGCGTGCTCCTCATGGTCATCGTGCTCGTGTTCGTGGTGGGCATGGCTGTGGCCGGGGATGCCGTACTCGGAGTCGAGGGTGCTGACGGAGAGGCCGGCGAAGCCGCCCTCGGCGACGAAGGAAAAGCCGACGGAGCCGCCCTGGACGTCGAGGCCGCTGCCGGGCAGGTGGCCGTGGACCTCCTCCTCGTCCCCATGCCCTTCCTCCTCGTCGTGCTCGTCCACCTCGTGGTCATGGTCGTGGTCGCCGTGCTCGTCCTCGTCGTGGTGCTCTTCCTCTTCCTCCCGGGCGTGCAGGGCGGCGGACTCGGCGAACCCGGGGATGTCGTAGTCGTCCGCCTCGCGGGCGAAGGCGTCGAGGTGCCACGCCACGTTGCCGCCGCCGCCGTCGAGCCGGAAGGTCGCGTTGCTGCCGTTGCCGTTGTCGCTACCACGCAGGTCAAGCGCGCCGCGGATGCGCTCCGGCACTTCGTCGGGGATGCGGCCCGTGTGGACATCGACCACGCCGCCGATGGCACCGGAGCCGTAGAGCAAGGTCGCCGAACCCTTCAGGACTTCCACGCGCTCCGCGACGAAGGGGTCGACCGTGACGGCGTGATCGCCGCTGCTGACGGAGACATCAAGCGTGTCGATCTGTTCCTCCATGACGCGCACGCGCGCGCCACCGAGGCCGTGGATGACGGGGCGCCCTGCGCCAACGCCGTAGGAACTGTTGTGGATCCCCGGCTCGTTGCCCACGGTCGCGCCGATGTTGTCCACCGCCTTGCGTTCGAGCTCGTCGGCTTCGAGCACATCACTGGCCTGTGCGAGTCCTTCGCGCCCGAGCGGGTGTGCCAAGACGATGACCTCCTCGATGTCCTCCGGTTCTTCCTGCCCGGGAGTTTCTGCGCCGAGAGCGGCTGCCGTCAGCCACGGTGCCGCTGCCAGCAAAGCCGGCAGGAATAGTTGTTTGCGTTTCATAGCCCCATCTCCAAGTGAACGAACATGCGCGCAACGCACGGGGTGCGATGGAATGCGGTCACGGACTCAAGCCAAAGGTGCGGTTGCGATCATCTGTGCGGTACGTTATAACATATCTTTTTCGTGGCAGGAAACGGCCCATGGCGCTGGAATCGAACCCACCGGTCCACTCGGGTAGCCATCGTGGCGAACGGCAAAGGATTCGGCGCCGGACGTCGCGCGGGTCCAGCGTCGCCGCCCAGCACCCGGCGGCTACTAGGCGACTCCCGTGAACCCGCCTAACGCCAAAGAAGCCCGGTGGAGTCCGGCAGCGCGCCTGGATCTGGCGGCAGTCGGGCTCTCGACGCTCTGCGTGCTCCACTGTGTCGCCCTGCCCGTACTCGTGGCGCTGATGCCGGTGGTTGGACAGGCTGCACAGAACGAGCTGGTGCATCGAGTCCTGGTAGTCCTTGCGGTTCCCGTCAGTCTCCGGGTGATCTGGAAGACACGGCCGGTGAACGACAATAGGCTATTCGTCGGCGCGGCATTGCTTGGCCTCGCCTTGCTACTGCTGGGCGCTTTCGTCGAGGCAGTGTCGCGGTTCGAGGAGCCGGTCACTATTGCCGGTGGCGTGGTCTTGGGCTCGGCGCACATTTGGCATTGGATGCGAAGATGTGGTAGGGGTGGTGTCCACGGTCTCCCGGTGGAATCCGAACAACGGTAATCGTCGGCACCGGGACTGATCAACGGACTCCCGAGGGTGCTTCGAATTGGCTAAACCGTCGGCAACAGCGGCACCGCTCGCAGCGAAATGGCGCAAGCTCGCCGAAGGGCGCTGTGCGGAGAAGGGCGAGCGGCTGACGCCGGCCCGATTGGCGGTCTATGCGGAAATGCTCGTCGGCGGACGACCGCTCTCCGCGTACGAACTCATCGCGCTCTTGGAGCAGCGGCAGGATCGCAAGATCGCGCCCCTGACCGTCTACCGACACCTCGACTTTCTCATGCGAACCGGCCTCGTCCACCGGCTGGAGTCGGCCCAGACCTACTTGGCGTGCGACCATCCCGACCATGCTCACAAGAGCCAGTTCCTGCTTTGTTCCTCTTGCGGCCACGTCGACGAGGTGGAGTCGAGCGGGCTCGAGACACTGCTGGCGCAGATCGCCGACGAACGCGGATTCCGACCGGACAACGCGGTGGTTGAGGTCAAGGGGTTGTGCGGGAGCTGCCGAACGGAGCGGGCTGACTGACTGGCGGAGATGGAGTCCGTCACTCCGGTTCCTCAGCGAGCATCTCTACGTCCTCTCAACTTCCATTAACACAATGATAAATGTATGTTTATCAGTCTCACGACTACGCTTGACCTGTCACGCAATTTCGCCCAAACTGGCACCGATATGGGTACGAGTTGGGGTACGACAACGTTGGCAAAGCTGACGGTGCGAAGAATCGAGACGGCCAAGGGTCCCGCGAAGCTGACTGACGAGCACGGATTGTACCTGCGGGTATCGCCGAGAGGCGCGAAGTCGTGGATCCAGCGCCTGAACATCCAAGGGCTAAGGACCGACAACGCAATCGGTCACTATCCCTCCATGGGTTTGGCGGAGGCGCGCGCGGCGGCCTTCGAGCGCTGGAAAGTCGCCAAAGCGGGCGGCGACCCGCGCAAGGCGGACGGACGGGCGGATGTTGGGCCGTCGTTCGCAGAGGCGGCCGAGTCCGTTATCGCCATGCACGAGCCCACCTGGCGGAGCCCGAAGTCGGGGCCCCAGTGGCGGGCGAGCCTCGAGACCTACGCCTATCCGACGATGGGCAAGCTGCCGGTGTCGGAGATCACGCCGGGCCATGTGATGGCCGTACTCGAACCGATCTGGAACGAAAAGCGCGAGACGGCGCGGAGGGTGAAGCAGCGCATCTCGGCAATCTGCCGATGGGCCGTAGCGCAGGGCCACCGGACGGACGATCCGGCGGGCATCGTGATCGAGGCAGCGCTACCGCGCAACGGGGTGGCACGTCGGCATATGCCGGCACTTCCCTACAACGAGGTCGCGGACTGCATTGCGAAGGTGAAGGCGAACCAACGGGCTAGCCGGTCGTCGAAGCTGGCGCTGGAGTTCCTGGTGCTGACGGCGGCGCGTTCGGCTGACGTGCGCAAGGCGACGTGGGATGAGATGGACGTCGAAGGGGCCATGTGGACAGTGCCAGCGGCGCGGATGAAGGCGAACCGCGAGCACCGGGTACCGCTGTCCCGGCGCGCACTCGAAGTGCTTGCCGAAGCGGCGGAGCTGTCGGACGGCACGGCACTGGTGTTTCCCGGTGTGCGGCGGGGCCGCCCGCTGAGCGAGAACACGCACGCGAAGCTGCTGCGCGAGCTTGGCCTTGACGCCGTGACGCACGGGTTCCGGTCCAGCTTCCGCGACTACGCGGCGGAACAAACCCACACACCGCATGCCGTTATGGAGGCCGCGCTAGCGCACACTATCAGGAACAAAGCCGAAGCCGCCTATGCGCGTAGCGACCTGTTCGAGAAACGGCGCGAGCTTATGGAGTCCTGGGCGCGATACCTGGGGCATGAAACGGAAGGTCAGGCACGTTGACCCTGCGTGACCGCCTGCGAGCCGGATTGGAAGAGGGTTAACCGGATCGCAGCCAGTTCAGTTGTGTGGTCGTTGTTTCGCCCGGATAGCCACTCCAGTTGCGCCATGCACACGGGATCCGGGACGGTCTGACCGGCCTGTACTACTTGATACTCGTTGACGACCCGGGCCCACGTTGCATCGAGATATTCGCGGGCGAGGAGCCATTGCTCTGTGCCCGCGCGGTCGGCGGTCTCGGCAACGGCTGTTCGGCTACGGTCGAACCATTCGATGGCGCGCGACAAGGCATTCTCTTCCTCGGGGTGCAGATCTGTGAAGCCACAGCATGTCAATATGGCAGATACTCGATGGCAAGCGGTGATTCCTTCGTCGAAAGGACGAGTGGATCCGGCGATCGTGTGGATCGGTTGGTCTAGGTGTTCGGACCAGTCGCGCGCGAAATCCTGGTCTGGAAGGGGCATAAGCGATGACGGACAGAGAGCCAGGTCCGCGAGAACGTGTCCTTGAATGGCGGGTGCGGCTCTAAACGGCCAATCGGTTCCAAGGTGTTCCTGCGCGACGGTCAAGGACTCGTCGAGTCTCGCAAGAGATTCAGGCTCGACATCCGGGACTTCGACAAGAATGGCGATCTCTCGGGGTGGCCAGTACGCGGTCTCAGAATCGCGAATCGGCCTCAAGTGGCAGCGGATTGTGTGGCCGGCCTGCTTGAGAGTGGCGGTTAGGCTCCGTAGTCTGTCGGCGAGTCGACGTTTCGCGCGGGCCAGGCAGCATCGGGAAGCCGTCGTAGTCGACTTGTTGCGCCCGCTCCTTCGAACGGATTTGGAGAGGGCAATGAAGTAACTCGGGTCTTCCGATAGCTCGTGTAGGATCCGGGACACGTCGCTCAGACGGTCTGCCAAATCCGACAACTGCGTTAACGGCGGATTGGGGGACACTCGCCAGATATCGGATCGCGCGTGTTCGCGGGTTTGCGCCGCGAGGTTTCCGGCGTAGGTTGCGGTGCCTTTACCCTTTTCGATGTCGCCAAGCCTGAGAAGGAGATTGCCGAGGACGCCCGTCAGCAATGCGCCGAGAGTGTCGTCTCCCTGGCCCCCTTGGGCTGGCTCCGTCATAACGGCGGAGGGACTTTCCGGAGACGCGTATGCCAGCGCTTTGGCTGCTTCGATGGTCTCATTGGCTCTCGTCGCGAATTCATCGGCGTTCGGCAGGCGTCTTCCCTGAATCCACTTCTCCGTGAACGTGCGGAACAGCCTTTCGGTATTTTGGACGAGGGGCGTCATCTGTCGCGCGTAGTCCGTAAGGGTGTCGCTGGCGATCCTCGCCTGAAGAATCTGGCGGAAGGCCACGTTCCATGCAACCAGCGACTTGGCCGGGAGGTTCGCCCTCGGCATGTCCTTGGACCAAGGCTTGAGATCACCAACGACCACCGGATTGCCCGCGGGGTCGAGTGCGTCGGAAGCGGCAGCGTCCGCGTCTGGTGCCAGTGCGATCAAAGTCTCGCAGATTTGGCAGACACCGCTGTGGGGGTCCGACTGGTTCTCCTCCGCCAAGTGGAACCAGTCTGACCAGACGGTGAGCCCATGCGAGCCGTCGGTTTGAAAGGTGGGAACAGTCGTCCAAGGGCTCTGCGAGTGGAAGAGGTCAAGTAACGCCTGCTGTCCTCCACACTGCTCGACGATGGCTTTGGCTCGTTCCACGCTGACAAGGTAGGCGGTGGAGAGGAGCCTCGCGATCTGACCGACATCGGCGCCGGATAGGTCGTCAATTGTCAGTTCTATCGGGATCGGCGAAGGTTGCGTTCCGCAGATCGGCACCAAGGCTGAGAGAAGCTGGTTGGCTTCGTGTAGGGCGGTGCACGGAGGTGGTGTGTGCCCGTCCGGGAGTCTTTCGAGGCAGGCGGATCGCAAATCAAGCTTCGGCAAGGCGCGGAATGCCAGGATCGCGTTGTGCAGCCTCTGCCACTGTTCCGATCGGCCCAGGTTCGGCAGGTCGATTTCCGTGCTGGCGAAACCTGCGGCCAATGACCAATGGGCACGGGGGACTTCGTGAGCGTCCAGTGTGGCTGTCAATGAGGTCAATGAGGAGACGTAACGCTCTAGGGTCGCTAGACCGAGTCCGGTCAAGATGGCTGCCCAAGTGGTGACGTCGCGACTTCGTCGAAGGGTGTCAGCGAGCCTGTTCAACGTGTCTTGTTGATCTTCGTCGGTTGAGGTGGAGAGTAGGCTTCGCAGGACCGCTGGCAACGAATCTTGTGTGGTGGCGGGCAGGCTCTGCCGGAGCGTGTCGGTGCTAAGGCTGGTCAGTTCGTCGTGCGATGCGGCGAGTAGAGCCTGCGAGCGGAGGAGGTGTAATCCGCCCAGAACGCCCGGGCGCCGCTCAAGCACGACGTGTTCGTCAAGTAGCCTTCGTAGCGCACGCGCGGCGGGGTCGCGCTCCAGTTGGAGCAGTTGAAACAGGCGATCAGCGTGGACCTCTCCCCCGCGCGCACAGAGGACGGCTGTGCTCCTGATGATAGCCAGTTCGTCGTTTCGGTCTTCTGACTCTCGCTGGCGTACCTGTTCGCCTATGACGGCCGCTAGGCTGCCCCTGCGTCAAGAGGTGGACGCTCGAGCAGGAGGCCCTCCGATTGCTCGAATGGCTCTCGCCAATGCGTCCAGCTCGTCTCCCCGGCAGACGACAGCTTTCTCCCAGAGACTCTGAGCCAAGGCGGCATCAAGTTGGACGTGAATGACGTCGGTGTCCGACTGGTTCGAGATTAGGGCCAGATGATCTTCTTGGCGGGTCGATCCAAGCAGGTAGACGGCGAGCCCGCGCAGTTCGCGAACCAAGATGTTCCACAAGTCGCTGCCAACAGGCCCGAGGTCGTCGAATGCCAACGCGATGGGCGAGGTCTCGGTAGGCCGGCGCGAGCGGACGAACCGCAGGATCGAGGGTGCATCGGGTGCGGTCGCGGTGCCGGTAATCTCGAACTCTCGAACCACCTCATCCGCCCGGCCAGACCACTCGCCGCGAGCCAGATCAACGCGGATTTACCCGCACCGGATGGGCCGGTGAGCAGCACGTGTTTGTGCCTCTCTAGGGCGGTGGCGATGTTTTTCGTATCGGTGTGCCGTTCTAGAACCAGACCTGCGGCGACATGACCGGGCCGGACGTTGACGCCTTGGTAGAACGCGGCCTCCTGAACTGGCGTGATGAACTCAACGGGAGCGAGGAGGCCCGCCGATAGCGCCTCGTGGATCGAGGATGGATCTTCGGCATCGAGGCGGTCGATGATGCGCCGGTCGACCTCGGCGGGGGATATCCGGCGCCGCTCGTGGAACGCTTTGCTTGCGTTCTCCGCCGACGTTCTCGCGACCAACCTGTAAAGATCATTGGCGATGCCTTCTACCGTGACCGGAGCGGTGTCCAGCTTGCTGAAGATGAGACCGAAAAATCTCGTCGCCGGGCGTGGCGCAGACGAACACGTTGCCCGAGTCGTCGTCAAAGAGCCTGCCGATAGGATCGCTGGAGATGTCGGAAGCAGGTCGCTCTAGGACTATGGTGGTCCGCGTCTCTGCGGCGTCGGGCATCCGGGCGGCCTTTTTCACCGCCGCGTCTAGGAATCCGTCTACTTCTTTCTTTCGGAACATCCCTTCATGGCGAGACTTGGCTTGGATCCAGAAAGCGGAGTCGGCCAATTCGATGACGCAGTCGTCAAACCCTTCTGGAACTAGATGTCCGGATGGCGCGACGCCCGCCCATTGCCGGACGAGGATCAGCGTGGAAATCAAGTGTTGGTAGTCGATCCTCGAGCCGCCCATGCGCCAGAGCGGGACTTCCGCCGCTCTTCGAGGGTGGCGGGGCTACTGTCAGGAGTGCTGGGTGTCACAATGAGGCGATCGTAGCCGCTTGGCTTGCAGGCGGGTAGCTATTGACTCGTCTGGCATCGACGATGAGCGGTTCGAGATAAGGGGTGGTTGCGAGGAGCGCGGTGGCGAATTGGCCGCAATGAGCCGCAATAGGCCAGAAATGGGCCAAGCATCGGACCTACAAGGGGTTCCAGCGCGCTCCGGCTCCTCGTCCCGTGGAGACAGCCAGCCCCTTGGCCTTCAAAGTGGCCAGATCTTCTCGCAGCCGCCGTTCGTCTGTCTCGGAGCCCAGCAATGCGCGGATTTCGCGGAGTGCCAATGCACGTTCGGAGCCATGCAGTATCGCAAGGACGGCGTTCTGCTGGTCTGTGAGGTCGCCGCCTTGTAGGCGAACTGCGTGGCGACCGGTGCGCCGGAAGCGCACTATCACGGAGTCGGCACACTCCTCGATTTCGGGCCTGGGTAGACCGGAAGAAGTCGCTAGTTCCGCCATTCTGAGTGTGCCGCGCCCCCATTGCTCGATGAGCCCACACCGGTAGAAGGTGCGTGCAATCAGCGGATTCCACGGTCTCGACTCGTGCGGCGCGAAAAGGGCGTCAGGTGTCAAGCCGAAATGCAACGGACCGGTTGAAGTCACCTCTAGGCGGTCGTCGTAGACCGCGAGGCCGATCGAGCCGCCGCCCATCGCATAGTCGCGGTGGCAGAGGGCGTTTGCGAGGGCCTCGCGGACGGCCAAAAGCGGGTAGAGCGGCTCGTCGATGCGCTGGACACGGCCCGGCTCAAACCGGCTCGCGATGGGAATCGTGTCGTTGAGAAAGCGTTCGGCGCTTGCGAGCAGGGCGAAGGCGTTGCCGTTGAACTGGCGGTTGTCGAGGAATTCCGAACGGCCGCGGCCGCGGAAACGCGCTACACGGAGGAGGCATTGCGGCATATCGGCTTCAAGCCGGCGTCGACTGCCGAAAAGTACGGCTGCGGCGCGCATGGGTACGCCGTCTCGCATCAATCCCAAGCCGAGCAGCATGTCTTCGGGCTCGCGACTGCCAGGCTCGTTCAATCGACCGACTCTCACGGCCTCGGCAACGGTGTTGCGCAGTTCGGCCAAGTCCAGATCCTGGATCTCCCAGCCGGCGGCCAACTCGGTCTCCCAGCGGCGGTCGCCGTGCATGCGTTCAAAGAGCATCCGGTTGTATTCGTCCGCGAGCATGGCTCGCGTGGTGTTGCCAACCCGACGATAGGAAGCTCCCCGGTACTGGTAAGGCGACGATGCTCCGCGACCGACCTGGATGACCACGACCTCACGGCCTCTCGACAGCGGAACCCTCTCGATTTGCGGGAAGACTGGGGGGTCGATGCGCTGTATTTCGCTTCCCAACTCCTCGAGCGTGCGCTCGGTGACCTGTTGGCCCACGACGGCGCCATCGGGAGAAACGCCAAACAGGACGTGTCCGCCGCGTTGATTGAGCATGGCGCACACGGTTGCGGCAGCTTCGCGGCGCGTTCCCGTAGTGGCCTTGAACTCCAGCGTTTCGGATTCGCCGGATGCCACGAGGTCAAGGATTTGCTCGGGTGTCACGCGGGGGACTCCGTGGCTGGCCCTTCGACATCCTCGGCCTGATGGTCGCTGGTGCTGGGTTTGGGGGTGCCGGATAGCAGATTCGGCAACTCGACCTTCCAGTCTCGCATAAGCACAAGCGCAAACTGGAACGTAGGCAGTTCGACGGAACCCAAATCGACCCCGTCGCGTATCTCCAATGACCGTCTCCAGCGACCACGGGAGAGGAAGTCTAGGAGATCGCGCTTGTAGTCGGTGTCGATGTTGTCCAGGTGGTTGCCCTTGGTCTCGAGGACGGTGATGCGCTCAGGATGGCCGTCCGCTCCCATTGCAAAGACGAAGTCGGGGTAGATTCTGCGGCTTTGCCAGCCCTGGATCCCGTACTGCGTACGCGCGACGTTCCGGTGCCACCACTTCAGGGCCGTATCCGCGTCCAGATAGACGGCGACCCCGCGTTCGTCGCTGTTCAAGTCCTGCTGGTAGACCGGGACAAACAGGCTCTTGCCCAATGGACCGCCGGTCTTGGAGGCCACCAGCGGGGCGTTCTCGGGCGCGGTTGTGTCCATGTGGAATGGCATGTGCCAGTCGTTGCCGTCGAGGCGTAGGCGGAACTGGATGCGGCCATCGGCCGCGTCGGCCTTGAACACAGCTTCGGCGCGCACGTCGCGCTCGGTTTGGAGACCTTTGCGCAGTTCCTCGACGATCAGACCGGCAAGGCGTCCAAGCTGGAATGCGTCGAAGCCCCCCTCGCGGAGCGCGTCCAGGAGGCTGCCTACGATCTCGCGTCCGACGAACGGGTTGGGAACGATGTCCAGAATCGTGCGGACGGCGTAGGAAGCGTCGAAGCGGAGAGCCTCGCTCGCACCGGAGACGGACTCGCCGGTGAAGGGGGCGTCGCCGCCCGTGATCGCAATCCGCTGAAACTGAGTCTCGGCGAACTGGGCGTCCAGTGGTACGCGTTCAGCGATGGGTCGAGGATCGAAGCCGCGCCAGTCGATACGGGACAGGATGTCAGTTTCGTAGTCGATCTCGCGGACGTCCGTTCCGTCCTTGACCATGACCCTGGGAAGGTATATCTCCTTCTTCGCGAAACCGGCACGGCGAGCTAGTTTGCGAAGTGAGGGGGCGTCACCGGTGTCTTGTGCGCCCACCTCGAGCACGAGGTCTCCAAGTCCGTCGCTTTCCAGACCGGCCTTGATGGCGGCGACCACCTCCGCTGTCTCGGCGTGGTGAGTGATGACGTGGCACTCGTCGAGTTCGCCGACGCCGGTCTTGCTCGCGTGAGGCTGCCGGAGGATGCGGCCCACGAGCTGTGTCATCGCGTTCAGGTTGGAGCTCGCGGCGAGCGAGCAGAGCAGGTACGCGAAGGGACAGTCCCAGCCCTCCTGCAGTGCCTGTTTGGTGATGATCGCGCGCACGCGGTTGGTCGACGAGAGCAGGTCTTGGTTCTCGGGTTGGGCCAGATCGTTCGTCTCGGCAGTCTTGACCGCTATCTCTGCGTCGTCGAATCCGGCCCCAAGGAGCGCCTCCCGGACATCTTCGGCGTGAATCCGCCCGCTTTCCCGTTGGTCCGTGCCCGTGCGCTCGACTTGGACCAGCATGATCGGTCGAATGTAGCAGCATCAGCAGCATCACGCACAGGTTAGCGTCGACATCTCGCGCGTCGAGCAGGTCGGCCTTCTCCATGACCTTCACGCGACCGGCGGCGACGCGGTCCAAGGCCTGACGGTAGGGGTGTTGCCGGTCTTTGAGGTGCTGGAGCGTCTGGCTGTAGATGGCCTCGTTCGGGACGATCCACAGGACGAAGCCGGTGTGGTGTTGCAGGTAGCGTCCCATGATCCGTGAGACGCCTGAGACGGCCAGCCAGGTCTTGCCGCCTCCCGTGGGCACCTTGAGCACGAGGTTCGGGACGGGCCGATCACAGCCGTCCTTGCGGGCAGAGTATGGGACGCCACTGCGGGAAAGGGGGAGTTTGCTTTCGGCTTTGAGAGCGTTCCAAGCGTTCTCGGCGAAGTCGGGGACGGGGATGTTCAGGTGTGGTTTGGTGGCGGCAAGCACGGCGATCTCGTCCGTTTCGTGCTTGTTGGCCTTCAGGAGGTCAATGTGGGAGTCCAGCGCCGCCAGGACGCGATCCTGATAGTCGAGCCGCCGGAACATGGGTCAGGACCGGTCGATCCGGTAGAGCGCAAACGGGAGCGGGACGAACTCCACCGGGATGCGTTGCTCCCCAAGCATTTGCTGGCTGACGTAACGCGCTGGAGCGAAAACCAGATGATGGCCGTCAGAAGCAGTGGCTGCGATTTCCTTGGCGCGCGACAATGTCAAGGCTGCGTCCGGCGACTTGAGCCAGTCGAGGTCGGGCTTGTAAATGTGCCAGACGTGCTGACCATCGTGGGCTTGGCCGATGTAGAAGTCAGCTTCGCGTCCCGCAGCCGGGTTCGCGGTGCGGTTGGTGGCCATGTTGAACAGGACGGCCCCGAGTTGCCCCCAGGACGGCCGTGCCTTGCCGGTCAGGATGCTGTCGAGTTCGACCGGGTCGCCGAGCGTGCAGTAGGTGAAGGATCCGCCTAGGCCTTCGACGCGCTCGGAGACGGCTTTCTCGCCCGTAACGATGAGCTCTCCGTTTTTGACCGTCTTCGCGATGGAGTCGTACTGGTGGCCTTGGAGGTTCTCGATCTTCTGGATTTCGTCGAGCACCCTGTCGGACCTTCGGAGCGTTGACCAGGTGATCTTCTGGCGTAGGAGTTCGGTCCTATGTTTGCCCGCAAAACTGTAGCCCTCGCATACGCGGCGCACGCGTTCCGCCGTTAGGCGATCCGCGTGATCTTCCATCTCGACCAGAATGAACCGCCGTTGCCCACCATCGAGCCTGTTCGCCTCCAGGACCGCATGGGCGGTAGTCCCGGAGCCTGCGAATGCGTCGAGCACAATCGCATCTGGTTTCTCGATCAAGGAAATCGCCTTGCGCACGAGGCCGGTTGGGTTAGGGTTGTCGAACACCGCATGCCCGAAGATCCGCTTGACTTCGTTACCACCGTCGTCCGATGACCCAACTTCAGACCAGTTCCAGACGTCGACAGGAACCATGTCCTGTGCTTCGGACAGATAGAGCTTCAGTCTCGGGTAGTCGGCATTGCCGTCGCTTCCCCACCAGAGCCGGTGCTCCGCGACGTGTCGCGCATGCTCTGCCGGTGAGTACTTCCAGGCGTGCGTGGGATGTTCAACGACTTCATCCGCGCCGGGCCGGTCGATCGAGTACACGAGGTTGGGATGCCGGTCTTTGGTCGCTGGATTGACGTAGGACGAAATCATCCATGGCCCCCGTGGGTCGTCGTCGGGGTTCGTATAGCCAGAATCCGCCGAGACTGTTCGCGGTTCCTTGACCTGGCGGAGGTCGGTGCTGGCGCGATAGACCAGGACATGGTCCTTCATGGAGTAGAACAGGTTGGCGTTGTTGGACCGCGTGTATCGCTTGACCCATGAGACGGTCGCGAGAAAGCAATCGGAACCGAACAGTTCATCAAGCATCATCCGTGCGTGCTGCTGTTCGTTGTCATCGACAGTCCAAAAGAGCAGTCCAACATCGGATAGGAGTTGATGCAGGAGACGAAGCCTCGGCCAGATCATGGCGCACCACTAATCGTGGCGGAGTCCGTCGTCAACACCGACCGGATTGGCGTCAAGCCAGTCCCTGGTCATCGGTGCGTTGACGTTGTCGTTGTAGCACCAGCCCTCATTGCCCGTGTTGTAGGGCGGGTCGATGAAGACGCAATCGACCTTGCCCGCGTAGAACGGGAGAAGCGATTTGAGGGCGTGCAGATTGTCGCCGTGGATGATGAGGTTCCCGTCAAGCGCCGGCTCGCCAATGCCCTTGTTCGGATCCGGCACTATGGGATGGAACGGAACGGAGAGGTGGTGGTTGTAGACGAATTCCTTGCCCTTGAAGTTGATTTCGGTCACTTGGCGGTCCTAGGACTATTCGTGGCGGGGTGCCGAGCCAGAGCCAAACGTGCAGTGATAGCCGCGTCGGCGGTCGCGCGATGGTCGACGGCAGTTGGTCAGGACTTCCTTGAGGGTGCGGAACAAGGCTGGCTGAAGCATAGCTGCATTGTCTCGTTGCGCCGCCTCCGCTGCAAATCTGGTCCTTGGCGCATCGTTGCCGGGCAGCACGTCATTACCGCGAACCGTCGCAGGACGTCGCAACGGCCACACGGTGACGTTGCCGTTGCGTGCGGATTCCGGTAATGACGTGCTGCGAGTCGCGGCGCGGCCCCTGTGGTGATGGGGGCGAGCTTCCGCCGCTTACCGCTTGTCCGCATGGAGTCGGAAGCCAATGACGACAGACGACGACCTGAATCGCTTCGTGTGCCTGCACGACGAGCTCGAAACATCCAGAGAGCTCCTTAAGACCGGATTCGGCCACCTGCAGGAAATCGACATGGGGCGCACGTTCTACCATCTGCCGCACCAACTGTTGGCGAGCGGCCTCGAACGCCTGATGAAGTGCTACATCGCCGTGGTTCGCAAGGGTCGGGACGGCGCCTACCCGGATCGAAAGGCGATGCTGGCGCTCGGGCACGACTTGGAGAGCCTGCTGGGCACCATCTGTACGGAACACTATGGCGGAACGGAGCGACCCCTGGTGCAACGCGATCTGGACTTCGTCACGACGGAAACGGTGCTGAACGATTGCGTCGGGATCCTGTCCCTGTTCGGGAAGATGGGCCGCTACTACAACCTGGACGTTGTGGCCGGGGCGGGACATGGGCCGATCGACCCGAAGGGCGAGTGGGAAGCGCTGGAGTCGCGCGTCGAGGATCCGGTGCCGTATCTCGGCGATCCTGAGTTGCTGTACCGCGACTACTACCCGCGGGTGAACAGCGGTCTGGTCGGACGGATGGAGCGGCTGGTACGGGCCATCTCCATGCAGTTTACGCTCGGAGGCCATCCCGACCCGGGAGGCGAGATTCGCAAGCTCTCGGTGGTGTACGTCGACTTCCGAAACCTAAGGGACGACGAATTCGGGACGGTGGACTACCGTCGTTCGGTCGAGATCCTAAAGCAGGACGAGGATCGGTGGGTCAAGCGTTCCGACCAGGACATCGAAGCGGGACGCTGGCCAACGGTCGTGGTAAACAAGGCTGAGTTCGACGGGGAATGGCCGTTCCGTCGCGACCTTGCGACGGTGGAGTGCCGTGACGGTTTGTTCTACGTGGTCAATGTCGGCGGCTACGACTTCGCGCTCACCAGTGCTGCGCGCAGCAGGTACCGTCTGCCGTTCGCGCACGAGGCGGGCGTGGCGGTTCTGGGGAAGTCGGTCGGGCCGTTCATCGACATTGCGGCGGGGTTGTCGCCCGATGGAGGCCACGGCAGCGGGTGAGGGCGACTGGTCGAGCGATTCGGCTAACACCGGATTGGACGGTCGAATCGCTGACCCGGCGATCTGGCGGGCGGTCTATGGGGCTGTTCGGTCGTTCACGCATACGCGGATACGCGGCGCAAGCGCGCTGTCACTACCTCCGCGCTCTGTCGCACAACGTTTCGCCTTCCTCTGGCAATGGAGTCGGCGTGGCGTGGAAGTAGGTAGTGACAGCGCGCGAAACGGCGCTGGAGCGCAACTGCGGCGCAGGGTGATAAGAGCGCGGCGCTGGTGCCGCGTTGGTGCCAGGTGATATTCTCCCTCCCGCCTACGTAGCCGCCTGGCGCGGCTGTGGTCGGCGGGAGCGCCGACAGACCGGGAGACCGGACGGCCGGCGGAAATCCGGCGTTGGCGCGGCGACCCGGCAGGGTGCCGACGCCGAGGTGCCGTCATCCGGGATGCTAGCGCATCCTGGAGTGGCCGGGGAGATGCACCGGCACAGAGGCACGGATACGCCACGCGCTCGAACCGACGGGCGGCGGGGGCGAATCGGATGCACCGAAGCGCGGTCGTAGACCGGGTTCTCCGACAGGCGTATAGCGTCCGCCGGAGGTGGACGATGCGCGACCTGAACTTCGACCTGAAGCGCCTGGAGAAGGCACACGACGACGGCTCCCACGGCACGCGCAGGGCGCGCTCCTACGCGCTGGCGCAGATGGCCAACGCCCCGCACGATCTCGGCTTCAAGGGCCTGCGGGCGACGGGGCTGAAGCGCAAGCACGCCGTGGCGCTGGTGCGGGAATGGAAGCGGCAGGGGCGCTCGGTCGGCACGATGAAGAACCGCACGGCGCACCTGCGCTGGTGGGCGGAGCGGATCGGGCGGCCGGCCGTGGTGCCGTCGAACAAAGACTTGGGCATCGACAATCGCGAGTACGTGACCAACGAGGACAGGAGCGTCGTGCTCGACTCGGAGAAGCTGGCGCTGGTGAAGGACGAACACGTCGTCATGGCGCTGCGCCTCGAGGCGGAGTTCGGGTTGCGGCGCGAGGAGGCGATCAAGTTCACGCCGTCGAGGGACGACCGGGGCGACCGCATCCGGCTGAAGGGCTCGACCACCAAGGGCGGCCGCCCGCGCGAGATTCCGGTGCGCAACGAGTCGCAGAGGCGACTGCTCGACGAAGCGCGCCGCCTGGCGGGCGGCGGCGCGCTGATCCCGCCGGACCGCAACTACAGGCAGCAGCTGAAGGTCTACGAAAACCGGACGCGGGAGGCGGGCCTGTACCGCATGCACGGGCTGCGGCACCACTACGCGCAGACGCGCTACGAGGAGATCACCGGGTGGAAGTCGCCCGCCGCGGGTGGGCCTCGGCAGCGTTCTCTGACCGGGGCGCGGCGTCGGATCGACGGGGAGGCGCGCCGGACCATCGTGCGCGAGCTAGGGCATGACCGCCCGAGCGTCGTATCGGTCTATTGTGGTGCGTGAGCTTTTATGTGGAGCAGCTCGGTCAAGTGGTTGACC
>JAPPND010000156.1:0-5029 GCA_028818795.1 Gammaproteobacteria bacterium
GAGTCCGCATGACGCTGCAGTGCGAATACATGCGCCCTCGTTTCCAGCCCCAGGAACCGTTCCGAGAGACAGTGACCCAGGAAGTGCTGGACCGGAATCCGGTTCGGTTCGCCGGCTTGATGGATGTCTACGGCCCGTTCCCGTTCGGCAAGAACGATCGCATCATGGACGAACGCCAACTCGACGCGCCACCGGGCACCGGCCACGACCAGCCGGCCGAGAAGTACTGCAGCCTGTTCGACAACGAGCCGGCGAAAGGCCGGGTGACGCTACGTCCGAAGTACGACTACTTCGCCCACGACGGCCTCATGGCCTGGGAGCGCTACGCGGCGTACGGCGAAAGGGTTCGGGCGAAGCGTGAAGCGGTACGTGGTAGCGAACGGCAATAGCAGACGTGATAGTTGATCCGGTTAGCGGGGACCGCACTTGTATATCTGAAGTATCGCTTTGGATTGTCATGGTCTTCTCTAGTGTTTGGTGCGGACCCGTACCAATGTTGTGCCGGAGAACTGGACAAGATCGCGGGGGTCTCCGTGCGAGCTAGGCTTGCTTTGTTGCTCGGTCTTGTTCGAATCGGGGAGATTCCGGCGGACCTGATGGTCGATAGCGCGACCGAACAACGCCTGGAATGGCTTGAAGGCAAGCTGGACGAGTCACGACGGCAAATTGCGAAGACCAGTCCACCGGCGGAGTGAAGTGATGGATAGGTCAAGTCGACATTCGCTAGCAGTTACCGACCAAGCGGTAGTTCGGTACTTGGAACGAAGGCTGGGCGTGGATGGCGAGCTGATCCGCCAGCAGATCTTGGAAGATATCGACAAGCCGAGAATGGCGCGGATGGTCGAGTTCGCCGCCGGTGGGCGCTGCAAGGTCATCAGCGGCAAAGGCACCTACTGCATTCGCGATGGGGCGGTTACTACGTTGTACTAAGGAGATCCCGCCGGTCGTGGGGCGAGAGCCGAAACCGAACCGTCACGAACCGGCTGTCCTCGTCGTGGTCAATCTCCGGTTCCGTGCCGTTGAATTCCGCCATTGCGTTGCGCATCACCAGCCACCCGCGGCCGCGCTTCTCCATGTATTGCCGGTTGAGCATGTAGTTGGCGATCTGTTCGTTGCGTGACCGGGTTCGACCACCGGTGCGTACAGCGGCCACGGTCATGTGGTTGGGCAGCGACCCTGGACTGGTGATCTCGACCCGGTCGTAGAACACCTCGAAGAGCACCTTCGATCCGGTAATTGCGTAGTCGCGGTGAACCACGGCGTTCACGATGGCTTCCCGAATGGCTGGCAATGGCAGGAGCGGCGTGTCCTTCCGCCGCAAGTCGTCGTGGTTCTCGAAACGACCGAGACCGCGCGCCCAGCCGAGCGCTCGATCCACCTGCTCGTCGAGGCGTCCCTTGGCTTCCGTGACGAGAATCACTTCCGCTGCTTGATCGTTGCCGCCGTAGACGACGCACTCGATCCAGAAGTTCCCAGTCTGCGGGGCGCTTTGGGGCCGTTTCCCGAATGCGAGCAGGCCGTAGAGGGTCGGATGAAGCGATCCGTCGAAATCAGCCAGCACACCACGATTCCGAAGGTCGTCCTCCACTGCCGGTTGCGGACCTTCGACGACTTCGAAGCCTTGGCGAACTAGGTACGTGCTGAAGACTTCAAGGTCAATGCCGGACACACCGACACCGGGGATCGTTTGCTCCTCGGTGAGGATGTAGCCGAAGGCGTTGTACAGCTCCTGCAACTCCATCGGCGATGGTTCCACCGTGCTCCGTTCCCGGCGGACCCATACGCGCCCGTCTTGGCGCAGCGGCTCGAAACCGCGTTGACGAGGAACCTCCACCCAATAGAGGTGAGCAGACCCATGTGAATGGTGGCCGATGCTGCCCCGCACGGGGGCGCTGCAACCGTTCTGCAGATGGTTGGTTAGACGTTCTTCGACCGATTGGGCCTCGCCTGACACTCCTATGAGTGTGCCTGCATCGTCTACGCCCAGGATGACAACACCGCCGTTGGTGTTTGCGAAGCCGCAGATAGCTCTGCCGACTTGTCGGAACTCCAGCGTCCGCTTGAACTCCGTGTGCCGGTTCTCGCCAGCTTCAATACGCGCTTCGACGTCGGGCCACTCCATGGCATGAATAGTAACGGCGTTTCACCTCGCCGGTTAACCAACTGCCACGGCAGTGATACGTGCCACATACTCGTCCGGCAATCCATGTTCGGTTGCGCCGTTCAGCACGTGCGCCTTGTACCAAGCCAGCGGGCGCAACTCGGCATCGATCTTGTCGGGTCTCGCCTTGTAGGTGACGGCTTCGCGGACGCCCGTGCCTGTCTCCACCTGTACCGTGTGTTCTTCGTAGCCGACGCCTAGGCCTTCCACCGCGTCGAGACCGTCTTTTTCGGCGCGGTTGATCTCGTAGAGCACGCCCCAGACCGTTGCGCCGGGCGCGTCCGACGGCTCGATGTCGCACTTGCCCGAACCGTCGCGGCCTAGCTTGTGCCAGCGCAGCGTGTACTCGGGCAGTCGAGCCCTGCCCAGCGAGATTGCTGAAGGCGTGCGCCCACGCAGGCGTTCGCTGGACATGTTCGAGCCGTAGGCGAAGTAGAGATACGTGCCCTTGGTCGCGGTCGATTGGTCTTGTTCGCCCACGGGCTACCCGAAGACGTGGTGATCGAGAAACACTTCCGCGTCTTCGGCGGCGAAGAACACCAGCCGGACCTGTTCGATTCCGGGGCTATTTTCGAGGTGCTTCTGGATTGCCCGAGACGACACGGCGGCCGCCTCTTGGCGCGGATAGCCGAAGACGCCGGTGGAGATGGCCGGAAAGGCGATCGTCGCAAGCCCGCGATCCACCGCGAGAGCGAGGCAGCTTCGGTAGCACCCGGCGAGTTTTGCTTCGGCCGCGACGGTGCCATAGACCGGACCCACGGTGTGGATAACGTACCGAGCCGCCATCCGTCCGGCGGTTGTCAAAACGGCTTCACCCGTAGGAAGTCCCTTCGGGTAGCGGGAGGACCTGATGGCTTTGCATTCTTCGAGAATCGCCGGGCCGCCCGCCCGATGGATGGCGCCGTCCACACCGCCGCCGCCCATCAGGGATCCGTTGGCGGCGTTGACGAGGGCGTCGACGTCCTCGCGGGTGATGTCGCCGACCTTGACCGTCACCCGGCCGCCGATGAAGTCCGGAAGGGCCGCCACGCGTCCCGCGCCGGCCGTCCTACACGGCCAGCGTTGTGAAGCGACCGGGTTCCTTCACGTAGTCGGGATCCGTTTCCCAGATCGGAGCGCCCATGTTTTGGCGCGCCTCCACGAGCGCTCCGTCGAAACCCATGATCGAGTCGGCCAACGCGACGATGCGTCGGTTCGGCCACGCGTACGGGGAAGCTTCGCGCAGCGCCTTCACGGAATTGACCGGATTGCCGGACTGCAGCACGTGCGCGATCAGGGCGACGGCGGAGGATCGGCTGACCCCGGCATGGCAATGGGTAAGGAGCGGCGCTTCGCCGTCCCAGGTCCGGAGGAAGGAGACGAGTTCTTCAATGTGATCGGCCTGCGGCAGTACTTCACCGGGTCGGGGTTCGACGATGTCGTGTACGGGACAGCGGTAGTGCCGTTCCGGCTCGATTTCCGGTGGCGTCGGGGGTTGAGCATCCGGCTGGATGATCGACACGAGGTCGCGCACGCCGAACCGCCGGACAAGGTCCGGCATGTCGGCGAGGCTGGAAACGTAGATGGTCATGGAGGTGCCGCAAGAGAGCAACGGCGAAGTATACCAAGGCGCGGCAACACCACTCTTCGACGTAAGTTCGATGGTTCGAGTCAATCTTGCCAAAGTTTGCCAATCAAGCTAGCGTTGCACACGATGACAACGATGAATATATCGCTGCCCGATGCACTCCGATCATTCGTGAACGATCAGGTCAGCGCGCGCGGGTACAGCACCTCAAGCGAGTACATCCGTGACCTCATCCGCAATGATCGTGACCACCAGCGCTTGCGTGGGCTGCTTCTCGAAGGAGCGGCATCGCCGCAGGCGGGCATCGCCGATGCGGACTACTTCGATTCTCTCCGGCGTAGGGTCCGCGACGCCGGTCCCCGGTGAACGTCAAACCGGTCGTCTTGCGCGACCAGGCCCGCCGCGACATCGAGGACGCCGTCGAATACTACTTGGCCGAAGCAGGCTCGGCGGTTGCTCTGGCTTTCATCGACTCGGTCGAAGACGCCCAGCGAACCATCGGGGAGCGGCCCGCAGTCGGATCGCCGCGATACGCGCACGAACTTGGTATCCCCGGCCTGAGGTCCCGTTCCGTGGTCAGATTCCCCTATCTCATCTTCTACGTCGATCGCGAGGAGGAGGTCGATGTGTGGCGTGTCCTCCATGCGGCGCGGGACATTCCCGCGCGTATGCAGGAGGAGTGAAGTGGGACAGGAGTCAAAGCGGTGCCGTGGGCTAGAGCGGTTTCGGGCGGAGACACTGCACCGCCAACGGATTCGGCGCGCGGGACTCTTCGCCGACTTGGTCTTCGCAGACCCTGAAATGTGGACGTCTGTGCCGCATGCCGCAGTGCGTGCGTCGGACGCTTGACTCCTACGGGTCCAACCGCACCCAACGGATCGCGTCGGCAACCGTGAGGTCGCCGGTCGTTCGGTTCGAGACCACGAGGGTTGTCGCGCCGGGACCGAGTAAGAACGTGCCCAGCGTATTCCAGCCGACCTGTGCCGCCGCACCGTCGAACTCGATGGGGACTTCGTTGTCCGGCGAAACCAGCAGCTTCATATCGAAAGCTCCGAGGGCTCCGAAGAACGTTCCGAACGCGTTGGGCACATGACGATCGGGAAGGTAGTTACTCCAGCCGCCACTGGGCACGCTCGGGCAGGTGAGCCGTAAACAACACCGTCTCGTTGCCGTTGCCCGGCAACGCCCACGCAACAGTACGATGGTACTTGCCCCACGCGGATGGGAATCCCAGCCGAGCCCAATCTCCCTTCCATCTGGGGTACTCGGCGAGTTCCCCGTCGACGCCCGTTTCCCGACTG
>JAPPND010000156.1:5129-7637 GCA_028818795.1 Gammaproteobacteria bacterium
TCCAAGCCTCGACGAAAGCGATGTCGCTGCCGATGTCGCGTGCCGCAGCCAGGAACCCTTCGACGTCGATGTGCCCGCCGACGTGGCGTTGACGCAGACCGGCGAGCAAAGCCGCGGCTCGTTCCCTTCCCATCGAGTCCACCAGGCCGCGCGCGAGGGCGCCACCACGGCGCATTAGCGCATAGGTCGCCGCCTGGGGATTCTGGTGGATGTCGAGGTCTTGGAGCGCGTTGTTCAACGCCAGTTCCCATACCGATGATCGCTCCAAGTCGGGACGAAACGTACCCAGCACGGGGAACAGGGAACCTCCGAGCAACCCATCGAAAGCCTCACTGATCGCGGCGCCGAAATAGACCTCGTAGTCGAATGCGTGCGCCGAGAACACGTTCACGCGCGGAGAACGTGTCTCCTGAAGGACCTGGATGGCTAGCTCGTGCATTATGAAATCCAGCGCAGCACGGTCGTTCCCTGCAACGCCAGCCTGATAGGACAACAGGTTCTTCGCGAATCCGGGGAGCAGTCGACCGTCGGTGTAGTCGTAGTCGAAGTACGACTCGACGTATTGGGCAAGTTCCTTCTTCGGGCGACCCTCGAGATTGGCGAGGATCGTGTCTAGCCGGGCATTGGGAAACCCATGCTCCTTGAACAGCAGTATCCCGGGCAACGCGAGCGTCGTGTCCATCCGCCACCCTCCGTCGTAGCCTCGCAAACGCGACGGGGCTTCGACGAGCGTTAAGCTGGAATAGGGATACGGCAGGCCGAGGCGTGCCGCGTCGGCCAAGAGTTCCTCCACGCGATCGAGAATCGCCGATCCGGTCGCTTCGGCCAGTAACTCGACGTTATCCAGGTGCGCCGGGTGCACTAGGAGCTCCAGTTCCACTCCCCCGACTTGCGCTGCGCGCCTCTCGAACGGGCCGGCGACGATGCCGATTTCCGGCACCACCGCAGTAGTCGAGAAACGAAACCTCCGCCGACCAGATGTCGGCTCCCGGACGTCCTCCCGTCGGGCGTCCGCGCCGGCTACCCACCAATCGGCCGGAACCTCGACGATCAAATCCGCAGTGAAGTAGTCGCGGATGCCGCGTTCCATATTCGTACCCGGCGTCGGCAACCAGCACCGTCCCGGCATCAGGGCGACGTACCGTTGGTCATAGATGCCGCCTTCAGACCCGAGCAATCCGATACGATTGGTGTGGGGTTCGAGCCGCCAGTCGACCGGACTGTCCAGGTAGGCGAATCGGGCGTCCGGCATGCCGGATGCCAGCAAGGAGATGGTCAATCTGGACGCCGAACGAAGCGATGTCGGCACGTCGATGGACAAAAGCCCGTCTGCATGTCGATAGGCGGCTTTCGTCTTGTCAAGGCGCACATGCTCGACCCGCATGCCGGGATTCAGGCTGAACAACAGTTCGCTGCGGTCAAGCCGTGGAGTCCGGACAACAAGATCGATGTCGAGCATGAGCAGGTCGCCAGGCATGATGTGCACGTCGCCGGCTACGTGTTCGACGTCCGGGAGCGCGGTGGCGGCTCGTTCCGCTGCCGTGTGCGTCGCGAGCCAGGAGGCCCGAAGATGCACGTTCGAGAACGACTCCAGAAAGACCCATCCGACTCCTCCCAAGCCGGCTGCAGCTATCCCAATCGCGCCTATCCACTGGGAGCCACGTAAGCCGTCGCGCCGTCGGTGCACCGCCCCTGAGAATCCGAGCAGGGCCGCGCCGACGAGCATCAAGGAAGCACATTGGACGATGGCCACCGCATCGGCGAGTTGCGGGACGATGTCCGAGGCCCAGAAGCCACCACCGGACACCGGTGCGACCACTGGCAGGAGGTATGCCGGGACATTGGCGTGGCACCACATCTGCGCGCCCAGAAGTCCAAGGCCGGCCAGACCGGCCACCAACCTGTTGCGCAAGATGGTCGTGAGGCACACGAGTAGTGCGCACCACAGGAACAGCATTGGCGCAGCAGAGACGAGAAGGAAGCCAGCCAGCGATACCGGCTCAACCAGATCGCCTACGGGCCAATCGGCCACTCGTGCGACCGTGCCGATCACTTGGATCGCAATAGTCGCTGCGGCCAGCGGCAACCACCCGGTCAGCACCAAGCCGACTGTCCGACCGCCAAGCAACGCGCTGTTCGCTACCGGCTTGGAGTCGAGCACCTCGGCGATCCGGGCGCGCTTGTCCTGACTGCAGATGTCGACTGCTACGAAGACCAGCCCGATCTGAATGCAGCATAGCAAGTACGGAGCAAAGTACGAGAAGAGGTACCGGGGACCTGCATGACCGCCCGACAACAGTTGGCCCGACACCATGACGTGCGCGTGGCTGAAGTAGCCGAACGCCACAAGCGTGACGGTGAACCCAAGCGTAACGAGCAACCAGACACTGATCGACCGTCGGGTTGACCGGATCTCGGCAACCGCCATTGCCAACATCGAGTCCAAAAAGGGCCCGCGTTTCGTCGGCCTCATGGATCTCGGCTCCGTCGCGTGAGGTCGGCGCCGTA
>JAPPND010000108.1 GCA_028818795.1 Gammaproteobacteria bacterium
ACCCGACCACATGACTGATGAATTGAATAGGCCCTAAGGAGGGCATGAACATGAATAACTCCCCGGCGAATGTGACAGGCGGTGGGCGTTTCCGTAACGGGTCCCGCCTGTTGCACGGCGGCCTCCGAGTCCTGGGTGCGACCCTGGTGGTCGGCGGCCTGATCTCGGGTGCCAGCGCGGCTGCGCAGGACGTCAACGTGATTGTTCAAAACCCCGCCGGCGACCGGGAAGCCTATGAGGGTGATCCAGCGCAATTCCGGTTCGCGCGTACCGGCAACCCCGCCGCTGCGCTGACAGTCAACATAAGCGTGACAGAAACCGCGTCCATGATCATGGGAACGCCACCGACAACCGTCGTGTTCGATGTCGGCAAGAGATTCGTGAGCTTGGCGGTCCCTACCGACGACGATGCCGTCGCCGAGGCCGACAGCACGATCTCGGTCACCGTGGACGACGGGGACGGCTATCGGCCCTTGCGCGACGCCGATGACCCTCGGAGAACATCGACTTGGCTCGTCAAGGACAATGATGGCGGAGTGCCGACACCGACCGTGACCATCGAGGCGGGTACGTCGCCGGTCGGCGAAGGGATGGCTGCGGAGTTCACGCTCACCCGATCAGATTCTGCGGGTGCCCTGACGGTCAGTGTCACCGTGTCAGAGACGGGGATGATGATTGACGGGACGGCGCCGACGACCGTGGAGTTCGCCAATGGCGAAGCCACGGCCAAGTTGAGCGTCCCAACCGAGGACGACGGCGTGGATGAACAGGCCAGCGTCATCACGGCCATGGTGGCGATGGGCACGGGCTATGACCCGGCCACGCCCGATTCGGCCATGGTCACGGTAACCGACGACGACGATCCCGCGCCCGGCATGGTCAGCGTGACGATCGCCGCGGGTACCTCCCCGGTCGGCGAAGGCACGGCCGCCGACTTCACGCTTACCCGATCCGATTCCATGGGTGCCCTGACGGTGAACGTCGACGTCTCGGAATCGGGAATGATGATCAGCGGGATCGCGCCGATGACTGTGGAGTTCGCCGACGGCGACGGCACCGCCATGTTGAGCGTCGCGACCGACGATGACGCCGTGGACGAGCCGAACAGCGATATCACGGCCACGGTGGCGGCCGGCACCGGCTACACGCCGGGCGCGCCCGCTTCGGCCATGGTCACGGTGACCGACGACGATGATCCCGCGCCCGGCGCGGCCGAGGTGACGATCGCCGCCGTTTCCTCACCGGTCCGCGAAGGATTCGCCGCGAGTTTCTTGCTAACCCGATCCGATTCCATGGGCGCGCTGACCGTCAATGTCAGCGTGACCGAGACTGGAATGATGATCGACGGGGCCGCGCCGACGACGGTGACCTTCGCCGACGGCATGGCCACTGCCGCATTGAGCGTCGCGACCGAGGACGACGATGTGGACGAGGACGACAGCTATGTCACCGCGACGGTGGTGGCAGGTGGAGGCTACGAGCCGGGCCCTGGCCACGGCAACTCGACCGTGGTCAGGGTCAGCGACAACGACGGACGCGCGAGCAACGTCAACGCTGTGTTGATCAGGGTGTCCTTCTCCAATCGCGAAGTCGCGGAGGGCACCGATGCCGTTTTCACCGTGCATAGGCGTACGGCGTTCCAAGACGACGCATTGACCGTTGTGGTCGACGTGACGGAATCCGGGGATGTCATCAACATGGCACCCGCCTCGGTCGACTTCGCCCCAGGCTCGACCACGGCGCGGCTTGTCGTGACGACCGTCGACGACGACATCGTCGAGCCCGACAGCGTCGTTACGGCGACGCTGATTCGGAGGGCGGGCTACGATGTTCGGGGTGACAGTGCGACGGCAAGTGTCACCGTCACCAGCGAGGACACGGGCGACGGGCCGGACCCCGGCGAACCCGATCCGAATCTTCCCAGCGCGCCGCGGTTGTTCGAAGCGACTCCGCGCGACCATGAAGTGGCGCTCTACTGGATTCCCCCGTCGGATGATGGCGGCAGCGCCATCACGGGCTACGAGGTCCGCGTCAACCGTATGGGCGATTGGACATCCGTGGGCGACAACACCACCCGCCGGCACACCGTCACGGGACTGGCCAACGGCCAGGCGTACACGTTCGAAGTGCGCGCCGTGAACGCCGGTGGTGGCGGTGCGGCAGCGGCGGCGCTCGCGACGCCGCAAGGGCCGCAAACCGAGGCCGTGGTCACCGCGAACGCAGCGGAGGCCACTGAGGGCGACGACCTGGTCTTCACCGTCGAACGGCGCACACTCCGAACCAACCTTTTGCCGGAACGGCCGGTCAGGGTGATGGTGACCGAGGAGCGGGCCGGGGTGGTGACCGAGACCGAACGGTTGGTCGAGTTCGCAGCAAGGCAGGAAACCGCCACGCTGACCGTGATGACCGAACAAAACGACCTTGACGAGCCCGACACCACCTTTACGGTGCGTGTGCTCGACAAGTTCGACCCGGGCTACGACGTGGGCAGCCCCGATTCGGCCACGGTCACCGTCATGGACGACGACCCGGCGCCGCATGTGTACATCGCCGGTGATACCGTCGCCGAGGACGCGGGCACGATCACGTTCACCGTGTCCTTGAAGGACGAGACCGGCATGGAGTCCGCGCCGAGCGCTTTCGAAATCACTGTCGATTTGGCGACAGGCAGCGCGATATCGATTGACCCCTTTGGCCTGGCGGTGGCCGATGTCGACTACACCGCGAAAAAGGACACGCTGACGTTCGCTCCGGGCGACACCGAAATGACGTTTACCGTCGACGTGACCGACGACGATCACGACGAGCATCCCGAGGCCTTCGTGGTGACGGTCACGGGTGCCGCCTCGGCCGGCGAGGACCAGCCGACCATCAGCGTCGGCGACGCGCTCGGCACGATCGAGGACAACGACGATGCGCCGATCCTGACAATCGCCGACATGAGCGCTGGCGAATCCGACGGCAGCATCACCTTCGCGCTGTCCCTGGCCGATGCCGACGGCATGGCGCAGGGCAGTGGCTTGCCGATCATGCTGGATTGGATGACGCAGGACGCAACGGCCGGCGTACGGTGGGATTGGGCCACTGCCAACGTGGACTACGAGATGGTCAGCGGCGGGATGGTCGAGTTCCCGGTGGATCCGACCACGGGAATGCCGGGCCCAGCCGAGGCGTCCGTCACGGTCATGGTGACGTCCGACGATATGCACGAACGTGCGGAGAACTTCGGAGTTGCCTTGACCGCGCAGATGCCGGAATACGTAACGCTCGGGGACGCGGAGGCGATCGGCACGATCACCGACGACGACGTTGCGCCGACCGTGTCCATTGCGGCAAGCGAAGCGCCGGAGGCCGATGGCAGCCTTACATTCGCGGTGACCCTGGAAGGGCAAAGCGGCCTTCCAATCATCTTGGACTGGATGACCGGCGACCACGAAACCCCCGACGATCCCTATGGCATGGCCACTGGCGAGGGAGACTACGCGGACTACGAGGCGGTGACCGCCGGGGTCCTCGAACTGATCCCCGCAGACCAAGGCGGCATGACTCCCGACGGGTCCGTGACGGTTACCGTGGTCAACGACACCTTCTACGAACACAACGAGAGCTTCAGCGTCACCCTGAGCGCGCAGATGCCGGAGTACGCCGCGATCGGCGAGGGCACGGCGGTCGGTACGATCCTGAACGTCGCGGGCGACGACGATCCGCCCGTTGTCAGCGTTGCAGACTCTGTAATGTACGAGGACTCGGGTGAGTTGACCTTCACGATCAACCTGGAGAAGAGCGGCCTGCCGACCAGCATCGGCTGGAAGACCGGCGACGCCTCCTCCGATGACCCCTGGGGAATGGCCGTTGCCGGTGTCGACTATACGTCGGCCGATGGCACGGAAAACTTCGACATCTACGAGACGGAGAAGACCGTGACGGTCATGGTGACCGCCGATGTGCTCGACGAGCACGCCGAGGTCCTCATGCTGGCTATCAGCACACAGGACGCCTACGCGACCCTTGGCGATGGCGAAGCCACTGGCACGATCCATGACGACGACAGTCCGCCGGCGGTGAGCATTGCCAACGGCAGCGCCATGGAAGGCGACGGCATGGTTTCCTTCACGATATCCCTGGCGGATGCCGATGGTATGCCCCAAGGTAGCGGCATCCCGATCCATGTGGACTGGGAGACGGGTGACGTGCACACGGACGACCCGTGGGGAATGGCGATTGCCCCGCACGACTACGCGGCCAAGACATCAACGGTGAGCTTCATGCCAACTCAGGGCACCGGCATGTCCGGGCCGACTGAGATGACGGTGACAGTGGCGGTGGAGGACGACGATCTCAACGAGCACACGGAAGCGTTCGGCGTTTCGGTAACGAGCGCCACGACCACGGTCGGACCCGACATGCCGAGCGACGTCATGGTCGATGCTGGCATGGCAATGGGGATGATCGAAGACGACGACGAACCGCCGTCGTTCGTGGTTGAGCAGGGCGTGACCGTCAGCGAGACCGACGGCGAGGTCACATTGTCGGTGAGTCTCGATAGGCAAAGTGGTCTGCCTATCGACGTAGATTGGGAAACGGGTGACGCAGCGACAGGCGACCCGCTGACCATGGCGCTGGTAGGCGCCGACTACGTGTGGAGTAGCGGCCATATCAGTCTTGCTCCCGAACCGCGGACCGGCTTGCCGGGACCAACGATGGCGACGGTGCAGGTCAAACTGCTCGACGACGAATACGACGAGCACGACGAGCAGTTCACCGTGAACCTCAGTAACGCCAAGTACGCCTACATCGAAGGCGAACTGGCCGAACCCACGGGAACCGTCACGATCACGGACGATGAAGAAGCACCAGCCTTGACGATCCACGACGCCCGTGGTCCCGAGGATGCGGGCATGCTGGAGTTCAGGGTGACCCTTGGCACGCCGAGCGCCTTGCCGATCAGTGTGGATTGGGCAACCGGCAATGCCGAGACCGACCCCCTCACGATGGCGATGGCGGGAGAGGACTACGCGGCCGCCAATGGCACGCTCAACTTCGCGCCCTACGAAACCGAGATGGTCGTTTCGGTGGATCTCATGGACGACGTGGTCGACGAGAATGACGAGACGTTCGTCGTAGCGCTCAGCGATCCGATGAACGCGACGTTGGCTGGCAGTCAAGCCACAGGCACGATCGAGGACGACGAGGCGACGCCGACGCTCTCAATAGCCAACAACAGTGGCAGCGAGAGCTCGGGCGAGTTGACCTTCAGAGTGACGCTTAGCGATGCGAGTGCGTTGCCCATCAGCGTCGATTGGGCCACGGGAGAAGCATCAACGCCGGATGATCCCTATGGAATGGCGATGGCGGGCGAGGACTACGAGGCCGCTAGCGGTATGCTGGAATTCTCGCCGGGGGAAACGGAGAAGATGGTTTCGGTGACTATCACCGATGACCCTCGTGACGAACGGCACGAGGTGTTTGCCGTGACCCTGACCAACCCGGCAAACGCGAACCTGGATGATGCCCAAGGCATTGGTACGATTCAGGACGACGACGATCCGCCGATCCTGGCGATCGCGGACATGAGCGCCGGCGAATCCGATGGGAGCATCACGTTCACGGTGTCCTTGACCGATGCCGATGGCATGGCGCAGGACAGCGGCTTGCCGATCAGCGTGAACTGGACGACTAGCGACACCTCGATGTTGGCGGATGAGTACGGACGCGCGACCGCTGGCGTGGACTACGCTTCAGGTGCCGGGATGCTTGAGTTCTCGCCGGGCGACACCAGCATGACTATTTCCGTCATGTTGATGGACGACTCGGTCGACGAACGCAACGAGACGTTCGCGGTGGTGCTGGACGAGGCGATGAACGCCACGCTCGGCGATGCCCAGGCCATCGGCACCATCGAAGACGACGATGATGCACCTGCCATCTCCGTGGACGACGAAATGGCTGCGGAGAGCGATGGTCGACTGGTGTTCACCGTCCGTCTAGTGGACATGGACGGGATGGACATGGCCAGTGGTTTGCCGGTCAGTGTCGACTGGTCGACAGGAGACATCGCGGTTCCGGAAGGCAGTCACACGATGGCGAAGGCGGGAATGGACTACTCGGCGGGCAGCGGTACGCTCGAGTTCGCGCCTGGCGTCACGGAAATGATGGTCGAAGTCGCGTTGTTGGACGACGGCCTGGACGAGATGGACGAGCAGTTCGCCATCACGCTGAGCAACGCCATGAATGCGACGTTCGCCGATGAAGCCGATGCCATTACGGCAATCGGCACGATCACGGACGACGACGACTCGCCGTACGTATCGATCGCAGACGCGCGCGACGATGAGGGCGCGGCCAGCCTGTCCTTCGCGGTGACCCTGTCGGCGCCAAGCGCGCTGCCTGTCAGCGTGGACTGGGCGACCGGCGATGCCGCCACGGACGACATGTACGGCATGGCAACCGCCGATATGGACTATGCGATGGGGAGCGGCACGCTGTCGTTCGCGGCCGGCCAGACGGAGTTGATGGTCTCGGTTGACCTCATGGACGACGCGCTGGACGAGCACGACGAGGTATTCGCGGTCATGTTGAGCAATGCGATGTACGCAATGCTCGGCGACGCCTCGGCGATGGGAACCATCGTCGACAACGATGCCGCGCCGTCAGTGTCGATCGCCGACGCAAGCGGCGGAGAGAGTGCTGGCGACATGATGTTCACGGTTACACTCGATGCCGAGAGCGCATTGCCGATCAGCGTGGACTGGGCGACCGGCGACATGGCGACGCCCGGCGACGCCTACGGCATGGCGACGGCCGATGTCGACTACGCGTCGGGTAGCGGAATGCTTGCGTTCGAGCCCGGCGATACCGAGATGTCGGTTGCCGTTGCCATCATGTCCGACGACATCGACGAGCATGACGAAATGTTCGCCGTGAACCTGAGCGGTGCCGCCTATGCGACGCTGGCGGACGGGTCGGCGACCGGCACCATCGAAGACGACGACGATGCGCCGTCGGTGTCCATCGCCGATGCAAGCGGACCGGAGAGCGTCGGGTCTCTGGACTTCGCGGTAACGCTGTCGGCAATGAGCGGCCTGCCGGTATCCGTGGATTGGGCCACGGCGTCGAATACGGCGAAGGCCGGCGAGGACTACGAGAACGATGACGGCACCCTGACCATCGCTGCCGGCGAAACCGGCGGCACGGTCTCCGTGGTTGTCGTCGCCGACGGCGTCCACGAAGCGGAAGAGACCTTCCACGTGAATCTGAGCGGCGCGATGTACGCGATGCTGGACGACGCGATGGCGGTCGGGACGATCACGGACGACGATGCGGCGCCGACGCTGGCGATTTCGGATGCAAGTGCTGCCGAGAGCGACGGGATGATCCACTTCACGGTGTCGCTGACCGGTGCTACGGCACTGCCCGCCTCGGTGAGCTGGGCCACGTCGCCCGGTACCGCCACGGCGGGAGAGGACTACCAGACCGGGAGCGGATCGCTGACGTTCCAGCCGGGAGAATCCCGTGACGCGACGGTCCAGGTGATGGTCGTGGCGGACGCGATCTACGAGGGACCGGAGTCCTTCACGGTCGGTTTGAGCGGTCCTTCCA
>JAPPND010000155.1 GCA_028818795.1 Gammaproteobacteria bacterium
TTGTCGGAGTACGCCCCGGAACGCATCTCCTCGACCGGCAGGTGGAAGGTCTCCAAAGGTAGGCGTTGACGTTGTGGCGGGGCCATTTGTCGCTGTACGGGCAGGAATGTCCTACGCAACTCAACCCGGTTCGACTAGCCAAGGGCCGATGGCGGTGATACGTTGTCGAAAGGTACTAGGAGCCTCGATTGGAGTGCCGGAATGAACCTCACGTTGCGATGTTATGCCCGAGTCTGCGGCGACCAATGGCACGCAATCTGTACCGACCTCGATGTCGCAGCAGACGGTTCGTCGCTTGAAGAGGCGAAAGCATCGTTGGCCGCGTGCATAGAGCTTTATCTCGAAGGCATCGGGGACATGCCTGCCGATGAACGGCGCCGGCTCCTCACGCGTAGAGCACCATGGCATGTTCGGACGAAGATGGCCTTGTGGTCCCTCCTGCAACGACCACAAGGACACAGCGCGACATCTCTCGGCTTCGTCCTGCAACCGCGCCTTTCGGTTCCCGCCCCAACCTAGCAGCCTGTCGGGCTTTTCGGCGCCAGCCGAAAGGTCGGACGGGGTAATCGGGCGGCTTGGGTTGGGGCAAAATGCGGTGCGGAGAGGCAACGAATTTTGTGGCGCTAGTCTGAACGAAACAGGTTTCGGGGGAGACCCGACTGGCGTCTGATCGACGCGAGTGTCCCCGCCGAGACTTCCTCGCCGGTGTTTCCAGCCAACGTAACCAGGCGCGTCCGCCCGCCAACAACGCCTTCGAACCGACGATGGCTTCCCGTTTGGCGGACTTGGCGAAACCCGTTGCCCTCCAAGATGCGTATGACTTCGCGGACCTTCATTGGCGTCTGCGTTGGCTTCCCAGACTTGCATCGGTGTCATCGTCTGCTAAGCGTCCCGGCTGCGACTCTTCGGGCTCGTGGGAACGCCATTCTATCGGCCCGGTCGTTGACGTTGTGAGGTTTTGGTGCCATTGCAACACTGATCTGTTCGGGTACGTTGACCCCGCCGACGAGGCTTCCCGCGTCTCCCCAAGCAGTTAACGTGTTGGGGGACATTCCGACCGTTGAGGAAAAGTACGACCACACTGTCGATGAGTTTGCCAAACGCGAGTCCCGGTTCTACGTACGTTTGGTTTTCGTTCGCTGACACGCGGCGCGGTCTACAGAAAATCAAGGACGAACTGGCTCAGGAGGCAGGGAACCACTGACTGCTACAGTACTAGCGGCTCGCAAGTGGGCAAGACGTCATATCAGGCGGTGGCGCGCCCGTAGCTCAGTGGATTAGAGGCGTCCATTGCGAAGGATGAGGTCGCCGGTTCGAGTCCGGTCGGGCGCGCCACCCTAGACCTTGTCCGAGTCGTGCTGGTCGATCACCTCTGTCCGTCATGCCCTCGGTCGGGAGATTGTCTTCGGGGTTCAGCGAGTCACAGGACGAGGTGTTCGACGTGGCCGAGCCGCTGCCTGATGAAGAGTAGCTGGCGACGCCGGTTAGCGATGAACTTCAAGAAGCTCAAGATCGTCCAGCAGGACTCGTCTGACCGCCCCGACACCCGCGAGATCAAGGACGGCGAACACCGAGAAGCTCTTCAGCAACTGCTCGGGCGTCGGGGGACGGGGTCGTGGCGGTCGGCGCAGGCTTGGTTCCGGGTGGGCCACGTGCTCCGCCTCGCCGCCGGCACCGCCCGCGTTCTGGTACGCCGCGAGAACCGAGTTGGCGTTCCACGTCGGCGAGCGGTTCGCTATGGTGGCGTCGCGCACCACATGTTCCCCGAAGCGAACCGTCGCCGCCAGTGTATTCGTTTCCCGCAACGCTCGCCTGATCAGTTCTCACCACATTGCTCGTTGCGAAGACGCCTAAGAAGCGGTCCGTCCCTCGGCGTCACAAGCCGATAGAGTCCGGGCGCCACGCGCACGAAGAGTTCCGTCTCTCCGCCCGGATTGCCGACCCTGTGCTTGGACAAGAACGGCCCCGGGAACTGAGGCCACAACTCGCGCACATCCGCCACACGGAACATCGTCGGCAGTTCTTCCTCCTGCCGCGCCTTGCGGATTTTCCCGATCCAGTAACGTTCGCTCATGCCGCCGACCTCGCTTTCCTGGCCCTGGCCCGCCCTGCCGCCTTCAATTCCGTGCGGCTTCCTCCTGTTCACCTCCGAACATTCCGGACCGCAAGTCACAGTCCTCCCTCCTGTCGCGACCAAACGCGCGGCTGTCCGGAGATAGGATCGCAGGGTCATCGGGCGTCGCGGCCCCACGCTGCATTCAACCTAGGGTTCGAGTACGCTAGTCGTTGAGGGCGATCAAGCGGCGCGACGTTCCCGACCCTCGCGCAGCCCTGAGGTTGGTCGCCGCTTTGAGGAGGTGTTGGCGTGCCCAACGACGAGCCGAGCGTCAGTCTCACGCTATCCATTTGGCGAGACTTTGTTCCGTCACGTACGCTCGCTTTGCGCCTGGACGAGCACCCCCAACTGCTGGACGCAGAGTCGGGACTTCTGGAGGAGGTCTACACATGGCGATTGCGAGAGGACGCTTTCGCAGGCATCGCCGACGACCAGACTCGTCTTGACCTCCATGACCGACTTGTGCGTGCGCTGGACGTCGCCAAGCCGCCCGACGAACGTCGTCTCGGTGTTCTGGCCGATTTCGTTAGTGCTGCGGAAGCCGCCGTGACAGCCCAATCCGTGAGTTGGACGCCGATCCACGGCCTGTCGTCTGACGATCAGTCGACGCCGATTGAATTCAACGCGCTCCTTGCGTTGACAGTCCACCTGAAGTGGTTGCTTGCCTGCTTCGGCAATCGACCGGGAATGTCGGTTTCCATCCGATGAGTACGCCTTCCCTACTCACGCCGACACAGGCAGCCCCTAGCATTGCCGGGCTGTTCGGGAGCGACGGGACGTGCTGCCTCTCCGTGAGCGAAGAACGTGCGTTCGGTGGCGAATGGCTGCCTCTGGGCCGCATCAGACTGGCGCATACGGGCACCGACCGTTCTCCGCCGACCGTGAGTAAGTTATTGCAGCGGGGTGCCTACGAGTGGGAGGTTCCTTGCCACGACGCATCAGTTGCTACTGCCTCCAGCCTTCTAGCGGCCCACCCGCAGGATAGACGCCGCGTTGGACGAGCGTTGGATGAGGTGGCGTCGATTGCTGTGCGAGTTGGCCTTCTCCACCCGCGATTTGATTCCATGGCCATCGAGCAAATGCCGTTTCGGCGATCGACCACCGTCGTCGCCGATACATCCGGGATACTTCAAGGCGCATTGGACTTCGTTGCGCGGTTCTTACATCCTGCAGCACGCGTCAAGGTTCCAGCGATTGCACAGATGGAAGTGGCAAACTTGGCTGATCGTTTCCTACAGATCCGCCGGGCCGACAGCGGCAAGCGGCGCATCAGGGAATTGATGGAACACCTGACCAGTCAAGGTGGCCAACGTGCGCTCCTCAGGCTCGAACTTCAAGCGGACACGGAAATCGAACGAACCTATTTGCTCGGCGATCCGCTCCGATCCGCTTTCGAGCGGGATTCAAGCAGCGACGTCCAAGGATTGAACATCAGTGCGCCAATACGTTCGTATGCCGACAGGTTGATTCTCGAAGCCGCTCGGCACCATCAAGCCCAATCGGGACCTGCGCATGTGGTTCGGTTGCTGACTGGCGATCAGGGTCTCGCGCGCATGGCGCTATCGGAAGGCGTTCGCCCACTGTACTTCACCACGACGACAGCAGGCGGCGTCTTCGGCGAAACGTTATCGGGCTTAACATTCCATCCGTTTTCCGGCCACTGTCACTATGTGTCTTTGACAGCGTTGGTGTGGGAACTGGCCACCGGATTCGGCACCGCTAGACTCTCCAACTCGGACAGCGCGGGGTTCCAGGTCTCAGCGATTGGCGAGGGTTTGTCTTGGGCACCGTACCATGCCGACCAAGACCTTCTCTGGTGCACCCAGATACTACCGCTGAGCAAACCGCCGCCCGCTGGCAACGGCGTAAAGCAGTTACACGCACCTGAACATCATCCTGGAAGCGGTGGCGGGCCAAGCACGCAGTCTGCTGGATCAACGCCCAGCACGTCTTTTCTGCGCTTCAATGTGCAGCGCATGTTCCGAGTCGTCTGTGCTATCGACGACAACCAAGAGATGACGACACAGCAGGCCGAAGATGTGATCCAGGCAAAAAGCGCGGAATACAGGCGTTTCCTGCAATCAGGCCGCATCGCCGACGTGACTAGGGGCACTTGGGTCGCGAACGACCGCACGCGGCACCTTTCCGCCGCCTTACGGAACGAGCGGGTCGACGAGGTACGAGACCTGCTTCTCTGCACCCCTTCCTTCGCTGCCTTCGTCGAGCACTTAGGCGAACTCTCGGTGGGGCAAACGCTAGATCTGGAACCGGTCGGTCGAGGGCTGACCACATACGCGACGATGGGAGAGATTGCCATGGTGTGCGCATCCGTTCCCGGCCGCGGGATCTTTCCTACGCCGGAGTGCCCAGAGCCGGAGGCGTTTGCCGATATCGCCTTGCGTCGTTTCTTGGCGCTTGACACCCAATCTCTTGGCCTCGTTGCCACCGGCGAGTGGTTGGAGTCTCTCGTCATGGATGAAGGCATACATCCCGAGGTCGCGCGGCGCCTGCTGGACCAAGCGAGCGAGACGGGCCTTATTCGCCGTTCGACGGAGGGGTCCACACCCCAGCTTCGCTTCAACGACAGGATAGTCCACGTGCTGCGAAGCGATTCCGGCACACCCATCGTTGAGCGTGCGTTCCTATATCGGGGAGACTACCTCATTCCCGGTAAAGCGAGCGTCAGCTTGCGGATCGAGGCCGCGTCCTAGTGGCACTTCTCGATCGCCTCAAGAGCGCTTCACAAGCGGAAGATGCGGACCTCCTTTATCTGATGTTCGGCATCCTCGCCAATCCCTTCCCAGCCGCGAATCAGACATCGGCCAATCCGCATCGTCCAATCGAGGCCGACGCGGAGGTGGAACAAAGAATCGTGACCTTCGTGCGCGAGCAGCGATCACAAGTAGTGGTCGTCGAAGGAACTCAAGGGGTCGGCAAGACCAACTTCCTGAACCACTTCGAGTCCGAAATCCGTAAGGCTATGGGACAGCTGGGTGGCTACTATATGGTGCGATACTTGGCTGATCCCGAACCGTCTTTTGACGGCACGACCCGACGGATTTTCGAAGAATTGGGCACCGACCATCTCAAACGCTTGCGGAAGCGACTACGAAGGGACAATAGTGCTGTCAGCGATGCGCGGAGCCAGGATATGAGAACAGCGCTTCTGAGACTCGCCAAATCCACATCGCAATACGAAATCGACCTGATGATGCAATGGCTGCTGGGCCTTCGCGTTCTCAAGGCACACCGGCTCTCGCTCGGCGTTCAGTTTCGCCTAGATACCGTGGAGTCAAAGACGGCGGCGTTGCGGGACATCGTCCAAGTCAGTGCAGCTGCGGGTGCCTTAAATGGATTGTTCCTTCTTCTGGATGAATTGGAGAAGCACGGTGGAGTCCTTGGTCCAACCGCGATCGTTCGTTACCTTTCGGCCTTGAGATCGGTCGTCGACGCGCTGCCCGAGCGCCTATTCTTGATGATTGGGATCACGCCCGACGCGCTAAGGCGCTACGCGGCGATCTTGCCGGCTCTTCGGGGGCGGTTACAGAATCAGATCACTCTAGAGCCCCTTGACGATGAGAACGAGGCGCTCGATCTCGCCCGGTTTTATATCCGCACGGCTCGACGAGAAGCGCGACGGCAACGATCCAAAGACGGCGGCGAGACTTGGGTCTTGAGCAGAGAAGAGGTCACCGATCATTTCGAGAAGTTGCTTGCAGCGGCTGAACGCGTTGGGGACCGCGGCGTGAGACAACGCGAGTTCCTCCATAGACTTCACGAATTGGCTGAAGAGAAGATCCAAGGCGTCAGCGACCAGGGAGGGGAGTGACCAACGGATGTTTCCTTCACCGTCGCTACGTTGGGACGGAACTCTGCAAAGCACCAAACGCTGTTAAACGCTGTCGCAAGAGAAAGACAGCACGGATCACGTCCATCACTGAACACGGACGGATGTCAGTGATATGTCGTTGTTCGATGGCAGTCTTCCGGTGAGTGCCGAAATGGACCTCACACTGCGATGCTACGCTCGCCTCCGCGGCAATCAATGGCACGCGATCTGTACCGACATCGATGTCGCTGCCGACGGCGCGTCGCTCGGAGAGGCGAAAGCGTCGTTAGCCACGTGCATAGAGCTTTACCTCGAGGGCAACGAACACATGCCCTCCGTCGACCGGCACCGCCTCCTGACGCGCCAGGCACCATGGCATATACGCGCGAAGATGGCCTCCTAGTCCTCGCTGCAAAGACCGCTAGGCGACAGCGCGACATCTCTCGGTTTCGTTCTGCCGCCGCACTCTCCTTCTCCCGCTCCAGGCTAAGCCGACGAAAACACCTCGGAGGCTGCGCTCAGGCGGTCTCAGTATCAAGCGCGATTTCGGTGAGATGGTCACTGGGTTCGGCCAAGTGCTCTCGGGCCCAGTCGCGGACATCGTCCTCATGGGTGAAGAGGACAACCTGAGTGGACTCGCTGATGGCAAGCAGCGTCTCCAGTACCACACGTTTCGCAGCGCATCAGACGCGCTGACAACATCGTCTAATATCACCGGGCAGACGACGCATGGGGTTGCTTGCCTTCTCCCTGCTCGGTTAGCCAAGAGCGTTCCGCTCCATGGAAAAGCGCGATGTGGGTTGCATCTCCGTCTGTGCGGAAGCTATCCAGGAAGTTGGGCGTGTTGGCCGGTGCGCAGTGAGCAGCGCCCCAGAGGGTGATGCCCTCCGCGAGCGGGATCGGTTGAAGACACGGCTCCGTGAAGATGTGAACGTTGTCGGTCCAATTGCCGGTCGCATATAGGCTTTGTGGGCCGTAGAAGTCGTTGTTTCCAGGAGCGATGTAGACGCGGATAGGGTCGAGTTCGGCGAAGGTCTGCACGAGAAAGCTAGCGGTATCGGGCGTTACGCGGTCGTGTTGGTAAAGGTACCCCGGCGCAAAAAAGAGCATCCGCGTCGACATTGCGTGCTAGTTCCGCAATGGCGAGGAGCGCCCCGCGAAGCGCCTGACGTCTGGCCCGCGCGGCATCCCCCGTGGCTCCACACCACGCAAATGCCGAGTCGAGATGCAAGTCGGCGAAGTGAACGGCCTTCATGTGCGGAGAATACTACCTACCTGAAAATGATCCTGACAAAAGGACGAACGAATTGTTGTTTGGTCTCCGTCGTCCCCTCCCCGGGGGGGGGGGGGGGGGGGGGGGGGGGGGGGGGGGGGTTGGGGGGGGAGGGGGGGGGCGGGGGGGCGGCCCCCCCCCCGGGCGGGGGCCCAGGCGGGGGGGGGGGGGAGGAGCCGGGGGGGGTGTAAGAA
>JAPPND010000134.1 GCA_028818795.1 Gammaproteobacteria bacterium
GCACCTGCAGTTGCTCGTCCACCGCCAGCCGCCCGGTATCGGCGATGAGCCGGGCTTGGGGCAGGTGGTACACGTGGGAGTCGCCGCCGAAAGCGCCGGTCACCGCGCTCACCAGCACCGGCAGCGAGACCAGGCAGACGAAGCCGGCGGGGAACGCATGGCGGCGCAGTCCGGCGAGCAGCCGCACGGGCCCGTCGCGCCCCCGGATGGGCGAGGCGCCGTGGCGGCGTACGGCGATGGCGAGGTTCGCCAGCAACGCCAGGGCGACGACGGCGGCCACGGCAACCCCGTTGAGCACGCCGAAGACGCCCAGCACGGCCAGCAGCACCATGCTCCCGGCCATGCCGGTGGCCAGCGTCAGCAGGAATCCCTCGGCGCCCTGCGGACGGTTCCCGCCCAGAATCAGCCGCAGAACCGGTCGGCCGATCAGCGTCCAGACGATGCCGAACAGCGCCAGCAGACCCAGCGTGGCGGCGATGTAGGCCGCTACCGCCATGTTCGTCCACCCCCGGGCCGGGGTCGGCGGGCAGGCGCGCCGCCCGGGTATGGCGATCCGCGCACGTGGCGTCTGCCCGACCGGTCTCGTGCGGCGCGCCGATGGCACGGGACGTCTAACGAGGTCGAAGGCGGCAGTCGAGAGTTCGTCGGGTGGTGTCCCGACGAGGCGATTGGGTGGATGCTGCCGCCGTTTGCGGGGCGGCGGGGCGGGCTCTCTGTAGCGGCGTGGCACACGCGAAGAAGCGGTCCTTGAGGTGTGGGAAAATCCGGTGGCAGCCATTGTATCGCCCGTAGCAGACGTCGAACGAATCCGCGACCGCCAGCCCGATGCGCCGTGATCGCCGCCATCCCGTTTCTTCCGCCCTGGCCTGGGTCGGCAACGGCGCGTTCCTCGCCGTTGTCGGTTCGTACCTGTTCGGCTACTTCCAGGCAGTGGACGGGCACTTCGAGGAAGGTGCGGGCATCTTGGTTGGCCGCGACTTCGCGGTGTTCTGGTCCGCTGCGGTGCTGACCGCCGGGGGGCATGTCTCCCAACTCTACGACCCCGGAGCATTCCGGGCGGCGCTCGGGGACCTGCTCGCCTACGACGCGCTCTACTACACTTGGACGCATCCGCCGCACGCGTTGCTGGTCGCGCTCCCGCTCGCCGCGCTGCCCTACCTTTGGGCGCTCGCCGCGTGGTCGCTGGTCGGCGTCGCCGCGTACCTGGCGGTGACCAGGAAGCCCGCCCTGCTGTGCGCGCCGTCGACAGCCATGTGTCTCTTCTTCGGGCAAACGGGGCTCCTCGCCGGCGCGGCGTACCTCGGCGCGCTCGCCCTGCTGCGCCGGCACCCGGTGCTCGCGGGCGTCGGCATCGGGCTGATATCCGTCAAGCCGCATCTGGGGGTGCTGATCCCCGTCGCCCTGCTGGCGGCCCGGGCTTGGCGGACGTTCGCGAGCGCGGCGCTGACCGTGCTCGGGGGGATGTCCCTGAGCGTGCTGGCGTTCGGCTGGGAGGCATGGCGGGTCTGGCTCTTGGACGCGCTGCCGCACCAGGCGTCCCTGCTGGCCGGTTTCCACAGTTGGACCATGGTTTCCGCCTTTTCCGGCGCCCGCATCGCCGGCTGGCCGACATGGGCCGCCTGGCTTGCACAGGCGCCGTTCAGCTTGCTTGCGGTTTTCGCCACCTGGTGGGCGTTCTCGCGCCTGCGCCGGGGGCTGGTCTCCGAGACCTCGGCGTTCGGGGTGCTGCTGCTCGCCACGGCCATCGCGACGCCGTACCTGTTCGTCTACGACCTGGCGCTGGTGGGCCCCGTCGTTCTGTGGGCGCTGGCCTCGTGGCGGCGCCGCGCCGAGAGGCTCCGCGATCTCGGGGAGTGCGCCCTGTGGCTCGTGGTCTGGACGCTGCCCATCCTGGGGATGACGATCGGTTCGGCCTTCGTGCCTTTCTACAGCGTCGTCTTGCTGGCCGCTCTGCTGCTGTCGCTTCGGCACGCAGCACGGGACGGCGAATTCGCTCGCGCCGGCAACCAGGGTCGCTGACGGACATGCATGGAACCAGACTCGTGGTTCTTGCTGCCCTCGGAGGATCGGGAGACGTAAGATGGCCGTTCCGATTCCCTCGAATCGCGGCTTGACTGGTGGGATGCGGACGCGTTCGGGACTTGGCGGATATTGACGAGTATCGACCAGTGGATCCTGCACGAAGCGATGGGGCGGGGGATCTCGCCGGACGATGCGCTTGTTGCGGCAACGCGATGGCCGATGTCGGTCGCCAGATCCGACGCTGCGCGGCGTGCGGCTTCCTGACCGCATCGTTCGACCCGGGGATTGGCCGCGGCATCGAGGGATTGCGGCCGCTAAATGCCGAAAACAACCGCGTGGCGCTCGACGAGATCCGACGGCATCTTGGCGCGCCGGGCAAGCGGCTCCTCGACATCGGCAGCGGCGACGGCGACTTTCTTAGGGCGGCTGCCGCCCGGGGATTCGATGCCGCCGGAGTCGAGCCGGCGCCGGGTGCGGATGCGGATGCCCGCAAGGACAACCCCGTCCACTGCGGTCGATTTCCGGGGTACCCGCAGGGAGAACACCATCGCGGCGCCTACGATGCCATCACGTTCAACCACACGTTCGAGCATCTGCCGGACCCCCTCGCGGCGGCTGCCGCCGCCAGTCGCCTGCTGCGCGCCGGTGGCGTTGCCGCATTCCAGCTGCCGTCCTCGTCGGGTTTCCTGTTCCGGTTGGCCGGCAGACTTGCCGGCCTGGGGATCGTCGCGCCTTGGGACATGCTTTGGCAGCGGGGATTGCCTTCGCCGCACGTGACGTATTTCAATCCGGACAATCTCCGCCGGTTGCTCATGCGCGAAACCGAACTGCGGCCGGTGGTGCGCCGGCGGCTCAAGTCGATTCGCGCGGCCGGGCTTTGGCGGCGCATCCGATGCCGATATCCGCTGCCGACCGCCGTGGCGTTGTTCGTCTCGACCCTGGCGGCGTACCCGCTGTTGAGTCTGCTGCCGCCGGACTTCGTGCTGCTGGTGTACGCCAAAGCACGCCAGTGACGTCGGTTGGTAGGCTTGGTCGCCGGCGAACGCCGGGCCAAGCCGGCCGCCGCAGGCTGTTGCTGATCAAGGCCCGGCGTCGGTCGCCGGGGTGCCCCGGCAGCGGCGAGGTGGCCAGTTTCCGGCGTCCTCGGGTAGCGCGTTGCGGCGTACGAAGAGGGCCGCGCGACCGTGACGGCCGCACGGCGCGAAGTGGTCGAGGAACGATCCGGACAATGGAAACTCGCCGCCGGTTGCCAAGACGTTGACAAGTAGCGCGTTGCGTCCCAACGCCGCCAGATGCGCCGCGATGGCGGCCCCGTCGCCGCCGAAGGCGACGAGATCCCGGTAGCGGGAAGGACCCACCCATGCGCCCAGGACGTCGTGGTCCAGGAAGTAGTAGTTGCCGTGGCTGAGGTAGAGTTCGTATATTCTCAGACGGTCTTTCGCGTCGAATTCGCCGAGAAGTCGACGGGCTTCGATTCCATCGAGGATCGTCGAGCAGTAGAATCCGCCGCAGACGTTGGCGTTGTGCTGGCCGACCACCACCAGGCCCAGCACGCTGGCCGTCGCCGCAAGGATCGTCGCGACCCAACGTGGCGTGGTCTTGCGGACGCGAACGGCGAACGCCGTCGCCAACGTCGCCCAACTGCCACCCCGCACCCGGCCGAGTACCGTCGCCACCGCTGTTGCCGACGCGAGCAGGATCACCGGGGCGATGGACAGCAGGAAGCGGTCGTGGAAGGACGTGGCGATCCATGTCGCCAAGCCCGCCAGGCTCGCCAGCGCCAAGGCGCTCCGGGCGCGGTCGGCGATCGGCGCCGGCCCGCCACGCCGCGCCGCGCGGAGTGAACGGTGCGCGAACGGAAGCATCGCCAGCGCCGGGGCGACGAGCAGCCACTGCAGCGCGTCCAGACCGGATCTGGCGGCGATCCATTCAAGCGTTTCCTCGAGGTCGGCGGCGTTCCACGCCCAGTGCCCGAACAGGTTGCCGCCCAGCGGGTGGAACGGATCCCCGGACACCAGGAAGCTGCGCACGTACCAGAATCCGCCCGCGACCGCGGCGACCAGGCAGGCGGCGGCTGCCGGCCCGGGCCGGCGGATCCTGGCGCACGCGGCCAGGGCGAGCGCGGCGAAGGCGGGGACGCCGACCCACGCTTGGGTCTTGATGCCGAGCGAGACGCCCATCAGCAGACACGCCAGGCACAGCATGCGGCCGTCGGCGTCGGCCAGGGCGCGCCCGAGGCAATGGTAGGCGAAGAGCGTGAACACGGCGGTGCCGTAGCCGACGTAGGCCGAAACGGCCACGCTCGGGGCGGAGTGGATGGTCGCGGCGAATGTCAGGTACATGGCGCAGGCGAGGAGGGCGGCGCCGCGCCCGACCCAGACGCGGCCGAGGAAGTAGAGGCCGAGAACGCTCAGCACGGCCGAGGCCGCGTGGATGGCGTTGGCGAGCCGGTCGTCCCAGACCAGCAGCGCGACGGCGTAGAGCAGATGGTAGTAGTGCGGATGCAGCGGCACCTGCAGTTGCTCGTCCACCGCCAGCCGCCCGGTATCGGCGATGAGCCGGGCCTGGGGGAGGTGGTACATGTAGGAGTCGCCGCCGACGCTGCCGGTCACCGCGCTGACCAGCGCCGGCAGCGAGACCAGGCAGACGATGCCGGCGCGGAACGCATGGCGGCGCAGTCCGGCGAGCAGCCGCGCGGGCCCGTCGCGCCCCCGGATGGGCGAGGCGCCGTGGCGGCGGACGGCCATGGCGAGGTTCGCCAGCAACGCCAGGGCGACCACGGCGGCCACGGCAACACCGTTGAGCACGCCGAAGACGCCTAGCACGGCCAGCAGCACCATGCTCCCGGCCATGCCGGTGGCCAGCGTCAGCAGGAATCCCTCGGCGCCCTGCGGACGGTTCCCGCCCAGAATCAGCCGCAGAACCGGTCGGCCGATCAACGTCCAGACGATGCCGAACAGCGCCAGCAGACCCAGCGTGGCGGCGAGGTAGGCGATGTGGGCCCCGGTATGGTCGCTAGCGAACATGCATGGAATAATGCCCGCTCTACGCCGTCGCAGAAAGAACAGGAACACAAGGAAGCCTAGGGAAGTTGGCCGTTCAGACGAACCAGGATCTCATCCGTGTCTTGCCCATTGCCGAAGCGAACGAGCGTGCGCCTCTGCCGTCGTGGTGCGCCTCGTTCGGGACTTGGCGGGCATCGACGAGGGCGGCCCGCGCCCGAATGACCGACCGGGCGCGATGGCCCGCCGTCCGCGACCGATGATGGCCCCGGCTACGACCTCGACAACCCGCCGCCGTCGCGTGCTGGTCACCGGCGGCGCGGGATTCATCGGTTCGCATCTCTGCGAACGGCTGCTGGCGAGCGGTCACGCGGTTCTCTGCGTGGACGACCTAAGCTCCGGCGATGCGGCCAACATCGACCATCTTCGCGAACGGGCGGACTCGGGTGCCGTCGACTTCGAGACGATGCGCCACGACATCGTCGCTCCGCTCGAGGCCGAGGTGGACGCGATCTACAACCTCGCATGCCCCGCGTCGCCCCTCGCCTACCAGCGGCATCCGGTGCAGACCACGAAGACGGCCGTCTACGGTGCGATCAACATGCTGGATCTCGCCAGACGGCGGGACGCGCGGATATTCCAGGCGTCGACCAGCGAGGTGTACGGCGAACCGGCGGAGCATCCGCAATCCGAGCGGTACTGGGGAAACGTCAACCCGATCGGTCCGCGCGCCTGCTACGACGAGGGCAAGCGCTGCGCCGAGACGGTGTTCTTCGACTACCACCGCCGCTATGGCGTGCCGATCCGGGTCGCGCGCATTTTCAACACCTACGGTCCGCGCATGGCCATCGGCGATGGACGGGTGATTCCGGCCTTCATCCTGGCGGCTCTCAAGGGCGAGGCGCTGACCGTGTTCGGCGACGGCAGGCAGACCCGCTCGTTCTGCTACATCGACGACATGGTCGACTTCGTAGTCGCCCTCATGGATTGCGCCGGGGATGTTGCCGGGCCGATGAATCTCGGCAACGCCGACGAGGTGGCGATCATCGATCTCGCCCGGACGATCATCGACATCACCGGAACGAAATCCCGGCTGGCCTTCCGGGCGCTGCCCGAAAACGATCCGCTGCGGCGCCGACCGGACCTCGGGCTTATGCAGGCAACCCTCGGCCTGAAACCGCGCGTCTCGCTCGGCCAGGGCCTCGCCGCGACGGTCGAGTACTTCGACCGCCTGCTGTCGGGCGCTTATCTCCCGGGCGAGGGGGCGCTGTTGGCGGGAGCAGGCGGCAGCATCGCCTGCCGTTCGGCGCGGAATCCCTAGAACGCCGCTGTACGAGGCTGCAGCGCGGATGGCAACAGTTGCGGCCCCTGGCCGGGGCATGTCTCGGGAACGTCGACCGGCCGTGCTCTCGGTGATCCTGCCCTGCTACAACGAGGCGCCCACGTTGGCCGAGGTTCTCGCCCGGATCCGCGCCGCGCCGCTGGCGGGCCTCGGCAAGGAGATCGTCGTCGTGGACGACGGCTCCACGGACGGCAGCGGCGAATTGCTGCGCGGCGCCCTGGCGTGCTGCGTCGATCAGCTCGTGATCCACCGGCGCAACCGGGGAAAGGGCGCCGCGATCCGATCCGGCGTCGAGGTCGCGACGGGGGATCTCGTCGTCGTCCAGGATGGCGACCTCGAGTACGACCCCGCCCAATACGACCGCCTCGCCGCGCCGCTCATCGACGGCAGCGCGGACGTGGTCTACGGCTCGCGCATGTCGTCGTGGCGACCGACAGGCGTTCGCACCGCCGCCTACCGCGCCGCCAACGCCGCGCTGACCCGGCTCTCCAACCTGTTCTCGGGCCTGACGCTCACCGACATGGAAACCTGCCACAAGATGTTCGCGCGGCGCGTCCTCGAGTCCGTCGACATCCGCGAGAACCGCTTTGGCTTCGAACCGGAGGTGACGGCGAAGGTCGCCAGGGGCGGCTGGCGGGTGCGCGAGATCGACATTCCCTACGCGCCGAGAAGCCGGGCGGAAGGCAAGAAGATCGGCTGGCGGGATGGCTTGAGAGCCGTCTACTGCATCGTCCGGTACAACGTATTCGGGTAGCCGTGCGGAAGGACAGCGGTGCTGGAGCGGTCATGCTGCGGTGCTCTCGATCACGTCGCCCTTGCGCTGCAGGACGGTCACGCCCTGTTCCAGGGCCGCGCGCTTGAGTTCGTCGT
>JAPPND010000205.1 GCA_028818795.1 Gammaproteobacteria bacterium
TTCGCCTTGGAATCGGCCTTTGCCTTCACCCTCACTTCGCGTTGGACAGTGCGCCAGGTGGGAATACCAGGCGGCGTGCTGCATCATATCGGAAAGCAGGTACAGGGACCGCCGCTGGGTGACAGCGGCGAGTTCCAACCGCGTATCCTCGATGGCTTCGATGAGGTACGCGGCTGGCACGGTGGCTTCCGGTGCCCGCGAGGCCACGCTGGCGATCCGTCGCGCCAAGGCGTCGCGGCGGGCACAGAAACGCGTGGCGAGTTCGCGAACCTGGGGTGGGAGTTGCGCGGGCAGATCGGCGCAATCGGGCACCGTGGAGGCCCGGTCTTTGGCCATTTCGACGATCAGCTGTTGGTCGGCGTACGGCTTGCAGAGACGCCCCAACGGCATCCGAGGCGCGAATGTGTCCTGGGCCAGCGCGAATACCTTCAACTCGGTATCGGCGTCCATCGCCGTTGTGACGTGGCGCAGAACCTCGTCCGTGAAACCGGTATTCGCGCTAAGTGGTTTCGTCAGGTCAAGCAGCAGGACCGTGCGACCGGCTTGCGGGCTGGGTGTGCGGGCACAGAGATCCGCGTCGAACTGCTGATCGGCTCCCTCGTCCATGAGGAACGAGATCCCCAACGCGACGATCAGTAAGGGGATTACCGCGAGCGCGAGGTAGGTTAGGAGCCGAGGACCGGGTTGCCCTCTACGCAGTGTCCCGCGCGTTGGCGGCACGTTGAACCTCCAAGTTCGACCCCCTCGACTTCGGCAGCGGATGGTAAACGCGTCCGGCAGGCGTTGTCCAAGACTCGTGCGTGCAGTGGTCCTTTTGGCCCATACTTGAGCCCATGCCCGTTCACACACATTCGCCCGAGGAGATCGACAAGATGCGCACCGCCGGAAGTCTGGCGGCGAGCGTGTTGGAGATGATCGGCGAGCATGTCGAACCCGGAGTGACCACCGAAGACCTCGACCGGATCTGCCACGACTTCATCGTCGACGAACTCGACTGCATCCCGGCGCCACTCAACTACACCTTCGCTGCCGACCAGCCACCGTTTCCGAAGTCCATCTGCACGTCCGTCAACCACGTCGTCTGCCACGGCATCCCGTCGCCGAAGAAGGTGTTGAAACGCGGCGACGTGATGAATCTCGACGTCACCGTCATCAAGGACGGTTTCCACGGCGACACCAGCAAGATGTTCTTCGTCGGGAAGCCGAGCGTGCTGGCCAAACGCCTCGTCGACGTCACCCAGGAGTGCCTCTACGAGGGCATCCGGCAAATCCGCCCCGGCGCCCACGTGGGGGACATCGGCCATGCCATCCAGTCACTCGCACATGCCAACCGCTTCTCCGTGGTCCGCGAGTTCGGCGGACATGGCATCGGGCGCCGGTTCCACGACGAACCTCAGATCCTTCACTACGGCCAGCCGGGGAACGGCGCCAGGCTCGAACCGGGCATGACGTTCACGATCGAGCCGATGATCAACGCCGGCAGGCGACACGTGAAGATTCTTCCCGACCAGTGGACCGTGGTGACGAAGGACCACAAGCTGTCTGCGCAATGGGAGCACACGCTGCTCGTAACCGAACACGGCGCGGAGGTCTTGACGCGTCGTGCCGAGGAGCCGTTCTAGCCCGCCCCAACGGCATGGAAACCGATCATTCCGAGAGTCCTGAGGCGCCGACAACCGCCGCCGTCACCGACACGCGTCTCGACACCGCCGAGTTGCGACGACGAATCGCCCAAGCCGACCGGGCACTGGCCGAGGAGTTCTGGTCCGGGGCGGATATCGATGAGCTGGTGGCGGAACGAGCGCGGTTCATCGACGCGTTCCTGGCGGAGATCTGGCAGCACTGGTTCGAACGCAACGACAACCTCGCGCTGCTCGCCGTAGGCGGGTATGGACGCGGCGAACTGCACCCCCATTCCGACATCGACCTGCTCATCCTCGCCAAGCGGCCGCGCGCCCTGGCGGGGGCGGTAGGACGCGGCGCAGTTCGGGACGACATCGCGGCTTTCGTCAGGCTGCTTTGGGACTTGAAGCTCGACATCGGCCACAGCGTGCGAACACTTGCCGACTGCAAGCGCGAGGCGGCCCGGGACGTCGTGGTCTACACGACGATGATGGAGCGCCGGCGCCTGGCCGGCTCGCACATCCTGACGGCCAAGCTCGACAAGGTCCTGGCGCGCAAGTCCATCTGGCCGCGCAAGCGTTTCTTCCGGGCCAAGCAGGACGAGCAGATCGAGCGCCACCGCCAGTACGACAATGTGGACTACGACCTCGAACCCAACCTCAAGGGCTCGCCGGGCGGATTGCGCGACATCCAGACCATCCTCTGGATCACGCAGCACGATCACCACTCCCAGCAACTCGACGAACTGGTGGCAGCCGGTTTCCTCAACGACCTGGAGGCCGGCTGGCTGACCGACGGCCGCCGGTTTCTCTGGCGCGTCCGGTTCGGTCTGCACCTCATCGCAGAACGCAAGGAAGACCGACTGCTGTTCGACTACCAGCGGGAGCTGGCAAGGCGCTTCGGATACCGCGACACCGACGCGCAACTCGGCGTCGAACAGTTCATGCACGACTACTACCGCCACGTGCTGCTGCTCCGGGAGGTGAACGACATCCTGCTTCAGCACTTCGACGAGGCCATCCTGCGAGCCGGTGAGCGGCCTAGGATCGAACGCGTCAACGACCGCTTCCACATCCACAACGACTACATCGAGGCGAGTCACGACAACGTCTTCAAGGCGCGACCGGCGTCCATCATGGAGCTGTTCGTGATCATGGCGAACCGCGACGACATCGCGGGCGTGCGTGCATCCACCATCCGGGCGGTGCGCAACCACCTGAATCTCATCGACGACGCGTTCCGCAACGATCCCGAGGTCACCGCCTACTTCATGGACCTCCTGCGCGCGCCCTACACCCTGGTCAGCCAACTCACCCGCATGCGCCGCTACGGTGTGCTCGGACGCTACATTCCGGAGTTCGGCGAGGTCGTCGGGCAGATGCAGCACGACCTCTTCCACATCTACACGGTGGATGCCCATACGATGATGGTCATCCGGCAGATGCGCCGCCTGCTGTTTCCCTCGGCGGCCGACAGATTCCCCTTGGCGGCGCGCGTGGCGGGCAAGCTGCCGAAGATCGAGCTGCTCTATGTCGCCGGCCTGTTCCACGACATCGGCAAGGGGCGCGGCGGCGACCATTCCGAACTCGGGGCCGACGACGTCGTGCGGTTCTGCCGCCGGCACGGCTTGTCCGAGCAGGACACGGCCCTTGTCGAATGGCTGGTTCGCGCGCACCTGGCCATGTCCGCCACCGCCCAGCGCCAGGACATCCACGACCCCGACGTGGTCCGCGAGTTCGCGCGTCGCGTCGGCGACGAAACCCGCCTCGACTACCTCTACGCGCTGACCGTCGCGGACATCAACGCCACCAACCCGACGCTCTGGAACGGTTGGCGGGCGACGCTGTTGGGGCAGCTCTATCAGAACACCCGGCGCCAACTCCAGCAGGGCCTCGACGCGCTCGGCGAGCGGGCCGCCGCATGCCGCGAGGCCGCCCTGGCGGAACTCGCCCGGCACGGTATCGACAACGCCCGGGCGAGGCGGCTGTGGGACCAACCCGACGACGACTTCTTCGTACACCATTCACCGGCCCAGGTGGTCGCCATCACGCGCGCCATCGATAGTCACGACATCGACACCGGCCCGCTCGTGACCGTACTCGACGTCGCCGACGAAGCAAGCGCCGAAGGGGCGACCGAGGTCTTCCTTTACGCCCGCGACCGCGACAGCCTTTTCGCCGACAGCGTTCGCGCCATCGACGCCGCCAGCCTTCGCGTGGCCGCGGCACGGATCGCAACCAGCGCGTCGGGAATCTGTTTGAACTCCTACATCGTCCTGGATGGCGACGGCGCCCCGGTCGCCGACGACAGGCGCGCCGAACTCGCCCAATCGCTGACCCGGGCGATGCACGGCGACCGCGGCACCGGGCCGCTCCGCCACGTGTCGCGCCAACTCAAACAGTTCGTCATGCCGACACAGGTCGCGCTGACCACGGAGCCCGGTGCCCGGACCTCCACCCTGCGGGTAGTTGCCTCGGACCGACCGGGTTTGCTGGCCACATTGGGGGGGCTCTTCGAAGAACTCGACATCAGCGTCCGCCGCGCCCGCATCACCACCCTCGGGGAAAGGGTCGAGGACGTTTTCGAGATCACCAATCGTGCCCAGCACGCGATCACCCACGCCGGGGTGACCCATGCCGTCACGGAGACGATTCGCTCGACGCTCGACGCGGAGATCGCCCGCGGCCACTCGGGCCAGGCCAGCACGGCCGCGCACGTACCCGCAAGGCAATGAACCCTCATCTCGACCGGCTCAAACCCTACCCTCTCGGGCGTTCGATTACGCTCCTCGATGGTCCAACCCCGAGTCCATGACTTCGGATATCTCGCGCCGTTGTGGCCCGCATTGCAACAGGGGGTTGACCGACGAGGTCTTGGCGCTCACCCAAGCGCTCGTGGGCCACCCATCCGTTTCCCCCGACGACGCGGGGTGCCAGGAGTTGCTCATCGGGCGACTCGAAGGCGCCGGCTTCGCAGTGGAACGCATGCGCTTCGGCGAAGTCGACAACTTCTGGGCCGAGCACCCGAGTGCTTGCGGCCACACCGCCGTCCGCGAACCGCGCCTGGTGCTCGCCGGACACACCGACGTGGTGCCCAGCGGACCGGCGGCCTCCTGGTCATCGCCCCCTTTCGAACCCACGGTGCGCGACGGCTTCCTCTATGGTCGGGGGGCGGCCGACATGAAATCGAGCCTGGCCGCAATGGTCGTCGCCGCCGAACGTTTCGTGGCCGACCACCCCGACCATCCCGGTTGCCTGGGACTCCTGGTCACCAGCGACGAGGAAGCCGACGCCGTGGACGGCACGGTCCGCGTCGTGCAGGAACTGGTCCGGCGGGGCGTCGGAATCGACTACTGCATCGTCGGCGAGCCGTCCTCCTCGGCCCGGGTCGGCGACGTGATCCGCGTCGGACGCCGGGGTTCGTTGGGCGCCACCGCCAAGGTGAAAGGCCTACAGGGCCACGTCGCCTACCCCGAGCAGGCCGTGAACCCGATCCACTCGGCAGTGGCGGCCTTGAAGACGCTGGTCAACGCGACCTGGGACGAAGGCGATTCCGACTTTCCGCCGACGAGCTTCCAGGTCTCGAACGTCCGAGCCGGAACCGGAGCAGGCAACGTCATTCCCGGTGAGTTCGAGTGTGCGTTCAACTTCCGCTTCAATCCGACGCAGACACCCGACCGGCTGAAGGCGGCGGTGGAACGAGCGTTCGAAGGTGCCGGCGCCGATGCCGAATTCGACTGGCGTCTCTCGGGCATGCCATTCATCACCCGCGGCGGAAAGCTCGTCGACGCGGTGCGCCAGGCAATCGCCGACGTCGTCGGACTCGAGACGCAGACCTCGACCTCGGGCGGAACATCGGACGGTCGCTTCATCGCGCCAACCGGGGCGGAGGTCGTGGAAATCGGGCCGGTCAACGAGACCATCCACCAAGTGAACGAACGGGTGGCCTTGGCGGACCTGGCACCTCTGAGTCGCTTCTACGAAGTGATTCTCAAGCAGATGCTGCTGGCGTAGGAGCGAATGGAACTAGCCGTCGCCCGTTTCTTGATCCGGCTTCAGGATCATGCCCTGGTGTATCGGATCAAAATCGACTGGGAATTGCGTCGTCTCGTCATATACCGCACCCCGCAAATGAGCGCCCTCCAGTGCATTCGCGCCGCGAAAATCCGCTCCCCTCAGATCCGCTCCGCGAAAGACCGTGCCCCATACGAAAGCCGCAGTCATATCCGCCCATCTAAGATCCGCGTCGGTCAAGTCTAGGTCATCGAACCCTACCCCGTAGGGAATTCCCTCGACGATGCGGGGGCCTGCGTTCAGGTTCCTGAGATCCGCACCCCGCAGGTTGGTGCGCGTGAAGTTCGAACCGCGGATATCAGCATTCCGCAAGTCTGCGCCGTCCAGTCGGGAGTCCCAAACGATCGCACTGAACCAACGGGTGTCGCTTAGATCGGCACTGCGAAGGTCCGCGTTCAGGACTTTGGCTTCCGTCAGGTCGGCACCCTTGAGGTTGGCGTTGCGATAGTCGACCGCCTCCATCCCAACGCCTCTCAGGTCGGCCCCCGCTAAGTCCAATCCCGATACGAGTGCCGAACCTAATTCCGTACCGTCATTCGGAGCGGAACCGTCGGCGACGCCTTGAAGGGCGGCAGGTTGATCGCCTGACGCCGGCGCCGAATCGGATTCAACGTCGAGATCGGGTACGCGACGTGGCGGAAACGTACCCCGAACAACAGAGTCAGCCTGCCTATACCCCTCGAAATTAGACGGCACAACGACCGGTTCGGCTGTCGCCCCCGCCTGGCGTGTCTCATAGTGCTCTAGCCCCGCCACAATGCCAATGATCAGCAGTGCAAGTACGAGTGAGGTCAACACAATCGCGTTCTGGCGGGATCTGGGCCCAGCAGCCAGCAGCTGACACGCTATCGCCTCCAGACTGGCCTACTCGTGGGGATCCAGTTTCCGCCGTGTGCATAGCACTTGTTCCGGCCCCATTTGTACGGATTCGTCCAATTGTCGTTCACACCCCAACAATCGCCTTTCACTTCATCGGGCGACTCGCACCAACCACGGGTCCCCGACGAGTCAATCTGCCAAGTGCAATTGCCGTCACGATCATTGCAGGCTCTACGATCATTGAGGTCACACCACCAAAGTGGACCACTGTTGTTAATCCAATTGCCTAGTCGTGACTCACACAACGTCTTTCCCGTATTGAGGCATGTGCTTCCGATCCAACTCCCTCCGGCAGACTCGCAATCACGCAGTAAACGGCACGAAACTATGCCAACTTGCTGTCTTCACAGAACAAAGTTCTAGTATCAGTGCCATAAGCGACTTCCCGCAATGCCCCCCACCGAATCAAGCACGTCTGCGGGCGAGGACCAAAAATCTTGCCTTGGTCTCAACCCAACAAAGTCACCTTGTCCAACATACCACAACCCCAGGTAGGGGTGCTCTGAATGAACCCGCCATTCATTCATCGACTTGGACGCCGTGCGCGGAATCCCGACATAGACGAATCTGTGGCTGGCCGAGATGATCACTGGGGTGAACCGATTGGGTCTCTTGCGCAGGTGTCGAGTTTAA
>JAPPND010000201.1 GCA_028818795.1 Gammaproteobacteria bacterium
GATTGACGATCCGCACCACGTACCACCGGGCCTTTCCGAGCCGCGTCCCCGTCGCCACGCGGCACGAGCCCATCTGGCGCAACTTCGTGCCGACCGCGCTCTTGTAGTGCAGCCGGTCGAACAGCACCTCGTCGCACTCCCAGGCTTCGGCGATGGCACGGATCACGGCGAGACAGATGTCCGAATCACCCGCGACTTCATCCACCCATAGGTGAGCGTCGTTTGCGACGACACATTCCAGGCCATCGCCCAGACGCGTCGCGACGAGGCGCGTCGAGTCCGACCGAAGACGCCAGCGGCGACCGGCGTCGAGGACCTCGAGCACCGGATCGGCGAGCTGGACGTCCGAGGGCCAGTCGGGCGCTTCGAGCAGCACACATGCGTCCCCCGCATCGAGCCGAGACACATCGCTGCTGGGTAGCGTGAAACGACGATCTGGGCTCACGCTGACATGGCCGGTGGCGGAGCCGTCCGTCTCCCTGTGCCCGTTCCAAACGTGGGCGATGAACAAGCCCTGGATGCTTGTTTCGACGATAGGTCGGACGACGTACGGTACCGGTGAGCGTTGCATGGCTGTCGTTGAACGCCGCAGCAAGGTCGTCCCGATGCACGGCTGCGAGTCGCTCGAGATCGGGAGTCGGCCTGCTCGGCAGATCAGTGGTCGCCACGCGCCACTTCAGGGCGCGCCAGCCGAGCACGAAGCCGTTGTCCAGCCAGAACGCTTCGTCGTCGAAGGTCACCGCCATGTCGTAGCCAGCCTTCCGCATCGCGCTGATGGCGTCCGCGTATGCGGGTGCCAGGTACGTCAGTCCTGGTGGTTACCGGCGTCAGGGTCCAGCACGTCGCCGTTGAAGCCGCACGCGTGGACCTGGGCCGATCCGATCCGCAACGTAAGGTCGTAGGCGGTCACGGCGCCCACCAGCCTTTCCGACCCGTCTTCGCGGATGAACGCCGCGCGCGACACCTGCCAGTCGGCGTGACTGTCCGACAGCCGTGGCGATGGTCCGAAGCCTCGGTCAGCTACGCGAGCCTGCGGCTTTCGTCGGTTGGCTGCGCACCATCGTGTTCAAGCACTGCGATCGCATCCGGCGGCGGCATCACAGCGAGTTTGTGTTTCCGGAGGACGAATGCCTGGTCGACGAGCCCGAAACGCCGGACGAGGCCAGGGCTGTCGACGAGACCGGCGCACGTGTGCAGCGTGCCGTGGCGGCGCTGCCCGCGGCGCAGCGCGAGGCGGTGACGTTGTACTACATGAGCGACATGTCGGGCCCCGACGTCGCGGCATTCCTCGGACTCCCGCTTACGACGATCAAGAAACGCCTGCACGACGCCCGATTCGTGGGTGCCGCGAAGAGAATCCGTCCGCCGCCCTCGACAATCTGCTCGGCGATTCGCAGCGCCGTGAAGGTCTTGCCCGTGCCGCACGCCATGACGAGACGACCCCGTTCGTGGTTCGAGAGGCCGGCGACCGCGTCCTCGATGGCATCGACTTGGAGAGGCCACGGCTCCTGCACGGGCCGTTTGGCGTCATGCTCCTCGACTTGGATGCCGAGCAGTTGTCGGAAATCGATCTGCGTGACCTGGGGATGGGCGTTCACGATTGCCCATTCCGCGTTCCGTCCCCAACGGCACGTCGCTACGATCCAACGCAGTCGGAACACCGGCTGCTGCGAACCGCCCAGAAACTTGTCGATCTCGCCTTTCCCGAGGGTCCGCTCCTCGTCGTAGCACTTGCACTGGATGGCGACCCACTCGCCCGAGGTCCGCCGCGCGACTAGGTCGATGCCGATGTCGCGGCCGTCGAGACCGGTCAGTTCCTCCCGCTCCGGCCAGTCCGGCCAGCGCCTGATCGCATCGATCTCGAACTCGGGCCGCTGAAGAGCGATCCGCATGAACAGCTGCTCGAACCAGCGGCCCTTCTCGGACTCGTCACGGCTCTCGGATCGGATGCGGTCTAGGATGCTGCCAGCCGTGGGTCTGCCGCCGAAGTCGAAGGTCATCTGTGCGTCTATCGGTTATGTTCCTTTTGTTACGGCGTTCTGGGACCTACGGTTTATCGTTACTGAAGGTGGCTCATCGTCCGAGACGGGTCCAGACTGCGAACCATACCCGCCCAATGGCCTAGGGGGGAAGTTCTCGGGAAGCTCTGAAAAAGGGAGCTTTGATTCGAGCCGATCAGGGCATGATCCGATGATCACCGAAGGAACGGTCGGAAGCCGCACGGAAAAGGCGACGCTCGCAGAACCGGAGAAGTATTGGAACAAGCACCGGACGCGACACGAGGGTTCATAGCGTAGATCGACGGGTTGGTGCCATGGGCGCCTCCCCGAGTCCTGATCGAACATGCTACTTGGTGCCGGGCCCGATGCCGGCGAACGATTCAGCCGTGGCGACGGCGCATGAGGTGCTGCACACGGGACAAGACGGGGGGTTGCAGCGCAAACCGGGCTACCAGGGCGACCGCTGGCGGAAGGAGAAGCGGGATGCAGACATGGATTGGTGGGTCGCGAGGAAGCGGCGGCGGCTGGACACGCTACACTTGGTGCTCGACGTGACTCTCATTGAGGACGCGCAGCGCAAGGGGCATGGCGAAATCTGGCGGCGCCGTAGGGGCTGACACCGAGCGACGCTTGTGCCGAGCCCCACGTGGGCCCCGTGAATGGGGAGCAAGTCGTGCGGCCAAGGGGCACCGTAGCCGACAAAAGCCGCAGTAAGGGGCACAATCTCCAGCGGTTGTGTGTTCTTCGACAGCGTTCCGTGGCGAGTACCGGACGAGATATGGCTCCGAGTGCGTGGGATTCTTCCTTCTTGCGTTTCGAGCTCTCAGTCGCGACCCCGTACTTCGATACGTGCTCTACCGTGGGGAACGCCGTCCTTACCAAGGTGCCACGCCGTTCCTTGATGACGGGAAATGACAACGGGAAATCAAGCTCCAGGGGGTTTGGTCTGCGATTCCACAAACCAACCGTCCCGTTGCGCTACATCACTCACGGGCACGATGTTCTCAGCTAACTCCGACCTGCAGATCTGTTCCGCTAGCCCAACTAATTCCAATGGGTAGTCCTCGCACGTCTTGACGATCTCTTGCGCCGTCGATAGTCCCATACCCCACTCGCGTGTACCGTCAGGGCCATCAACATCCAGCATCATGTATACATCGAAGGTTACGCCCTTCCTATAACACCTGGAAATCTCGGGCAATCACTCATCCGATCGCTTCTCTTCGACCGCCAACCTAAACGCCGTTTAAAGACACAGCTGAAGCACGGCTTCGTCATTACCATCGTAGTTTCGAAGACATGTGGAATAGAGTTCGCTCACGTCCTCAAATTTTGCCCGTTCCGCAAAGAGGACGACACAGCGCGGCGACAGGGCCATCGGTGCGTCAAGCAATCCAAGGTCAAGCGTTCGCCCAACAGCTGCCCTATGGTAGCGTCCGGGCGATAGCAGAACGCTGCGTAGCCGATTCCACCAATAATCAGGCAAGTCACGCAGCACATCGTCGGCAAGTCCGGCCAAACGGGTGGCTGTCTTTGGTCCGGCCCAGGCAAAAAACATCAATAGGACAAAAGTCTTTAGATCGTACGCGACCTCTGCCTCGAGATGACGCACCCACCATCCCGCGTTTCCCGCATTCCGTCGGGCGTAACGGGCACGTACGCAAAGATCAGCGTCGTGGTTAAGGAGGTCCTTGACTTCCGAGGACGTCTTCCGAGGCGACTTTGTACTGGACGCAAGAAACGCAAACACATAAAACAACCAGCAGTCACCCATTTCGTGACGACCGGACTCGACCATTTCGCTCCAAGGTGTGAGGTCAGTCTTCCATTGATCCATCGAGTACTTCTTCTGCAAGCTGCTGGGTCACGCGCCCATGCCGACGGCAACGAGCACCGAGTCCGGTGGCAGGTATCTCAGTCCCAGGCCGCTTCGTTCGACCGGCAGACCCGGGGAATTGGTACTTCCAAATGTCTCCCAGAGTTTCTCCCCGGCTAGGCCACGTAAGGGTCGACGAAAACAAAGTGGGCGAAAGTGCACGACCAATCTCTCCGAGCTCGCCGCTCCCCCAATCGAACAATCGCCAAACATCCTCGCCCGTAAGCACCCATGTTACGATCCGGCTTACTACGCGTTCCGTAATCCCTGAGAACAGACGGTCGACCAATGAAGCGTCATGCCCTTCCGAAGCAAGGTAGGTCGTGACAAGATCACGTAGCCGACTTGCTCGAACGCTGCCTTGCGTTCCTCCGATTTGGGCTTCCGAGTGTAACGTCCATGCAAGAAATCGATGTATGTCGATCAATAGGTCGCGGTAGTCGCGTACGACCAGATTCTTCTCGGCCTCTCTAGCGAAGAAGAGATCGACGTAGCTGTCGTATAGCGCCGTTCTTTTGTCGGGAAGCGATACGCCGCGTGTGTGGATTAGGCTGAGTAGAATCGCGAGTTGCATCGGATTCCTGGAGAGTTCGGCCATGTGCGGTTGGTCAAGTTTCGACTCTAGGATGCCCTTTACTTCCGATGCCTCTCGGTCCTCTAACTGTCGCGCGTGTAGCCATCGGTCGGTGTATTCCCTGATTATTGGCATGTCGATTGACGTAAGGTGTACATACAAGAATCTGTTGCGGGGGAAACTAGGGGAGTTTGAGAATGCAGCTGGTCGACTGGTCACTATGGTTTGTACGGATAGCGCTGCCTCCTCCAATCGTGCGTTGCCCTTGGTAATGTGTTCGACAACGGTCGCCCGACCGTCGATGTCGGCAACTTCATCCAGTCCATCGAATACTAGAAGGATTGAACAAAACCGTACTAGAGCATGGAGATCGTCCACGTCGAACGACGACCCACCCGAGTGATGCTGTAGATGCGCACATAGAAAAGACTCCAACGATCTATGCCGGCCAACGGGCGGGTCCCCGATTATTGGGAACGGCTGGTCGCACCGAAGCCATACGTCGAGATCGCGGCAATCGACCTTAAACGGGATTCGAACAGGATTGATGCGGTGCGCCTCCGGAATTCGCTGATCATCGAGCGCCTCATTTAGAAGATGGTGCCGGTGTATCTGACAGACATACTGTACGATTGTTGACTTACCCTGACCCGGGGCGCCTTCCAAGACGACGTGACGTAGCTGGCTTTGGCACAATGGGCCTAGGAGTAGGCTGGCGCTCCAAGTCTCGGTTCAAAAAAGTCTCGTTCGTCGGCCGAGCGTCTGGCCACATCATATAGCGCCAATACCCTTGATCGTCTAACGTCGTCTCTTTCCCTTTCGCTAAGTTCTGGAATGCGTATCGGTACGTCAATGAACAGGTCGAATAGATTGTTCCTCAGGTCGACTTGCTTAAACCGTACGTCCTTCTCCTTTTCGAATTGGTCCCGAATAGCGGTTCTTACAGCTTGCGTTCGCTGACTCGCGAGGGTCGGTGCCTGAGCTTCCAATGCCAATCTGATTATGTCGTGGTTGCTCAAGACTTCGGGGAAAGACCATTTTATGCTCCAGGCATCGTCAAGTCGTCGTTCGACGTCATCACGCCACCAACATTTGTGCCGGTATCGGAACATGCTTTTCGAGGCAGTCGGAGACCTTATCTATGGAACCTGAATCTAATCGTCCGCTGCCTCCGGCATTCGTTATGAGGATGTACTGTGTCGCACCGCGGTCTACGAGCTGTTGAATCTTCGGCGTCTCTTTAGGGAGGACGGTTCCTAGCCACTTGACTAGGTCTTGTCTCGGACGTTTTCCGGTTTCGTACTTGACCTGGAAGATTGTGACCCCGCCGCTGAATGAGCCAGTTACGGCGTCGCGGCCACCGTCCGCTTCCCCAATCGGAAAACACTGGAGAGTTGGAAACTGCTTGGCGATTAGCGCGTGGCAGAGCTGCTGGAAACGATCAGGGCCGAGGTTGTCGAGTGGGTATTGCATGCTTGGTTCGTCTGCTATTGGAGTAGGTGGATTTGTGAGGCGGTCGGGGCTTTGTCCCTTGGAGGCGGGTCGTTGGGGCTGGCGGCGTCAATTGACCCGATGTGTACGAGCCGAACAAGACCGAAAAGGCTAACGCTCCATCTTCTGTCATCGGGGCTTGCGTGGGTAGGTGAACGGTCTGGCCATCGTTCGGCAACGATGAGGTCTACAACGCTCTCTGGGAGGTGTGGGGGTCTGTGCTGGGCGAACATCTCAGTCTCGACGCTCGGGGAGCCTATCTAGGTAGCTCCAACCTAGAATCGGCAACTGCTGTTCGAGAGCTATTGCTTAAGCGGATGGTTGCTCATCTGGAATATGACGACGTATCCCAGATTACCGACAACATTAACGCGCTGGTCGTCTGCAAGGTTTCCGACGTAGCTACTTAGTGCTGTTAGGCGGCCAACCGCTTCCGGTAGGTCTTGGGGCGATTCGGCTTCGGTGCTCGCGCATCGATCAACCCAACAATCCACGCCAGATCGTGCTGCTCCGTGTCAACGCCAGCCGCAACCGCTGGCGTGACTCCGAGCGATCTGTGCCGTCGGCACAAGTTGCAATACAAGAAGAACAGGGCAACCATAGTCGCGTGCTTTTGCAAGGCGCTTGTCAGGTTGCTCCGTTCGATGTATGACGTGCTGATCCGGTTCCACTCCGGATTGCCCTCCACGATCTTCTTGTCGGATCGCACTTGGGTCGTCGCCTCCCAGTAGCCGTCATTCATCGTCCAAGCCGTCTCGTACTGCTTGAGGATCTGCGCGAAGTCCACGTCACCACCGAAGGCGCCTTCGACCGCCTGACATAAGCCGCCAGCCCGTCAGTGGTGATCTGCGGCCTATCTTCGAGGCGGCTGCGCAGATCGTCCATGAACTCGAGCGCCCAGGCTTCACCCCGCAGACCCACGAGATAGCTGACCACCAGTTTCGAGTCGGCATCTATAGCTGACCACGTCCAGACGTCGCCGGAACCCGGCGGCGCCGCCGTGGCATAGGCAACGTTCCGGTTCTTCGCGTAGACGAACGACCACGCTTCGTCGCATTCGATGCACCGTCGCCCGCAGCCACGGTGGATCCGCCAAGGTTTTTTTGAGGTGACGGTGAGAATGAGGGCGATCGTAAGGACCGCTTTTCCGACGACGAAGACCAACAGCCATGATCTAAGGTGCCGGATCGCCCCTTGATGCCTTCACGGCACATGACGTACAGACCACACCGTTTGATCGCC
>JAPPND010000186.1 GCA_028818795.1 Gammaproteobacteria bacterium
TTCGTCGCGCAATGCCCGGGGATCCTCGGCTTCGGCCAATTGCCGCTTGTAGGCCGCCTCGATCCCACCTTCCGGCGGGATGCCGCCGACGTCGGCGGCGGGCCACGCGACCCGGGAGGACACTTGTGATCGCGGTGTCGCGTAGTTGTTGCCGGCGACGCCGAAGCTGCGGCGCATCACCACCGTGAAGATCGGCACCGTCACCTGGGAGAAGGCGACCATCCATTCGCCGCCGCGGCGGATCGTGCCGGTGATCTCGTGTTCGAGACCCACCGCAAAGCCGGGGTTGTCGACCAGGTTCAGCACCGGCAGATGGAACAGGTCGCACAGATCGAGATGGCGGGTGAGCTTGCTGCAGCCGTCCGCAGTGAGTGCGCCGCCGTTGGCGTGCTGGCTGTCCGATGCGATGACGCCCATGGGGTGGCCGTTCATGCGCACGAAGCCGGTGATCTGGTCGGTGCCCCACAGCGGACCGATCTCGAAGAACGAGTCCTTATCCGAGATCGAACGAATCGCCTTGCGCATGTCGAACGTCGTCGTGCGCTTGCGGGGAATCAGCGTGAACAGCTCCTCCTCCCGGCGTTCGGGCGGGTCGTCCGTGCGCGCCGCTTTGAGCGGCGGTGTCTCGTATACGGACGACGGCAGGTAGGACAGGAACCGCCGGGTGAGTTCAGCGGCTTCTTCCTCGGTGTCCGCGAGATTGTCGACCGAGCCGTTGCGGCAGTGGATATGCCAGCCGCCGAGATCCTCTTTGGTGATGTCGTAGCCCATGGCGTGGGCGACGACCGGTGGCCCGGCGACGAACAACTGGGCGATGTCGCGCACCATCACGGAGAAGTGGCCGAGCACGGCCTTGGCGGCGCCGATGCCGACCACGCTGCCGAGCAGCATGTTCACGACCGGCACCTTGCCTAGTTGGTCGGTGTACATGGCACTGCCCAAGTGCCCGGGTAGAAAGGAGCCGCCGCCGCCGGCGACGCGGGGACGGCCCGCCTTGATCGCGCCGCGGCTTTCCTTGGCCTTGCTCTCGCCTTCCTTCTTCTGGGCCGGCACCATGGAGGCCACGCTGCCGCCGCCCGATGATCCATCGAGAAGACGGATGGAGGGGATTCTCATTTCGATGGAGAGGCGGTCGACGTAGCCGCTCTTCGCGCCGATGGCACCGTCGGAGTGGCCACCACGCGACGTGAAGTCGTCGGCGCAGACCACCACGGAACGACCTTCGATCCGACCCGAGCCGCCGACGTGGTTGGCGGGAGTGAACGCCGTGACGTTGCCGTCCTCGTCGTAGGACGCGAAGCCGGCGACGCTGCCCACCTCCCGGAAGGTGCCGGCGTCCAGCAGCAGATCGATGCGTTCCCGGCAGGTCAGCTTGCCCCGGCGGCGCTGTCTCACGACGCCCGGGTCTTCCGAACCGGGCGCGAGGCGCTCATGCGCCAACGACTGCATCGTCGCGACGTCCGTGAGCAAGTACGCCCAGGTTTCGTCGCCGCTGTCTTCCCGCGCGCGCTCCGCACCCGCCGTCGGCTCGATGACCGCGAACACTTGGCCCGCCTCGACGCTGTCGCCGGCGCAGAGCGGCTGCACCGCCGCCACGGTACCGTCGCAGGGCGCCGACACCTGGGATTCCATCTTCATCGCGCTGATGACGATGAGTGCGTCGCCGGCATTGACCGCATCGCCTTCCTCGGCCCGGAACTCCAACACGGAACCGGCCATCGGACAGGCGACCGCCTCCTGCCCCGTTTCCACCTCGAGCGCGGCGACGGCAGGAGCGACGGTGGGGGCCACGCCAGCGCCGGAGACCGTGGATACGCCCATGACCGTGGCCTGCTGCTGCAGCAAGGCCAGTGCCCCGTTGCCATTGCCGTCGATGGCGGGCGACAGCAACGCCGGTTCGTCGGACAACAGGGTCGTGCGGGCATCCCCGGTTCGCACGGCCGGATGCGCGAGAATCGCCTTGAGCTGCTCGAGGTTCGTGGCAAGCCCGCCGATGTGGAACTCGCCGAGCGCGCGCCTCGTCCGATCCACCGCGGCGCCATACGACGAACCCGCCGACGACGAACTCGACGCGATCACCTTGGCGAGCAGCGGATCGAACTGCGGCGGCGGCGCGTAGCCCACGTAGCCGTTGCCGTCGACACGGACACCCGGACCAGTCGGTTCCTTGTAGGCACTCAAGGTTCCGGCACCGCGTGCCACGACGCGGGCCTGCACCGCGAAACCCCGCGGTGCGCCGACGGCCTGCTGGTTGTCCAAGCCCAACGACGCAAGGGACGCGCCGGCGGCGATGTGGAACTGCGCCTCGACGAGGTCGATGCCGGTCACCTGTTCGGTGACGGTGTGCTCGACCTGGATGCGCGGGTTGCACTCGATGAAGTAGTGATTGCCGCTCTCCGGCTCGACGAGGAACTCGACCGTGCCGGCGTTGGCGTAGTTCGCCGCCGTCATGAGCTTGATGGCATCGGCGAGAATGCGGTCCCGGATTTCGTCGTCGAGGCCGGGCGCGGGCGCCGTCTCGATGACCTTCTGATTGCGCAACTGCACGGAGCAGTCGCGTTCGTGGAGGTGGAGCACGTTGCCTTCGCCGTCGGCGAGAATCTGCACCTCGATATGGCGCGGGCGGGCAATCAGTTTTTCGACGAATACGTCGCCGTTGCCGAACGCCGCGGCCGCTTCGCCTCGGCAACGTTCGAAGGACTCAGCCATGGCACCCGGCCCGCCGACCACGCGCATTCCTCGGCCGCCTCCCCCGCCCGCGGCCTTGAGCATGACGGGAAAACCAAACTCCGCCGCCACTGCCGACGCGTCGTCCGCAGACGCCAACGCATCGCTGCTTCCCGGCACGACCGGTATGTCGAGAGACGAAGCCAAGGCTCGGGCGCGAACCTTGTCGCCGAACAGCGACAGCGCACCCGGCGACGGGCCGATGAACGTCAAACCGGCTTCCCTGCAACGTTGTGCGAACTCGGCGTTCTCCGCCAGGAAGCCGTAGCCCGGGTGGACGCAGTCGCACCCACTGTCCTTCGCGATCCCGATCAGCGCCTCGGCATCGAGATATGCCCCGACGGGATCGTCGGCAGACCCGTTGCCGATCTCGAAGGCGGCGGTCGCGATGCGGGTGTGCAACGACAGCGCATCCACGGGCGAAAACACCCCTACGGACTCGACTCCCAAGGCGGACGCAGCCTTGGCGATGCGGATGGCGATCTCGCCGCGATTGCTGATGAGGACTCGTTGGAACATGCCGACTCTGCCCGACGCAAGGAACTTGCCATCATAACGCGGGCATAGGACACAAGAACCAATCCCACGACGGCCACGCTGGCGGCGTGCGTCGGGGCGTGGGCAGGGATGTGAACACGATCGACGGGCATATAATGCCGACATGGCCTTCAACCGGCAGAAGACCGACGAACTTTCGACCCACAGGGACCGCGACGCCACGCCGTTCTTCGCGGGAAGGGTCGATGAGATCGACCAGTTCGACCGGGCGCTTACGGAACTCGGATCCCAGCCCGGTGAGCAGGCGGTGTTCCGCATCTATCAAGGCGCTCCGGGATGCGGCAAGACGGCGTTGCTTCACCATCTGCGAGAAAACCGCGCCGATGGCGTGGTGTTTGTAAGCGTTCAAGAACGGCATCTGTCCAGCGAAACCGCGTTGATGGAAAGGGTCCGGCAGGTTGCCATCGAGGAAGGCCCGATCGGCAAGAGAATCGTAGCGAGAGCCGTACGGACGCTGGGTTCGCGTTTTCGGGTTGGCGAGACCGCCGAGGCGTTGAGCGACGCGATCGCGGATGGGGCGACCGATCGGATCGTGCTCTATATGGACGAGGCTCAGTCCGTAGGTCCGCCCGAGCGCCCCGGACTCGCGGCGCTGCATCGGGACGGAATAGGCATCCCGACCGTGTGCCTTTTCACCGGCCTAGGCCACACGGCCAACCGCTTTCGACAGATTGAAGGGCTTTCGCGTCTGGCAGCCAACGCCATCGTGAACATGGGGGCGATGGCCGAGCAGGAATGTGCCGAATCGACAGGGAAAATGCTCGGCACACTGGGCGCGAACGGCGACCGCGAACAGGCCGCCCAAGCGGTGGCGAAGCTCTCGTTGGGCTGGCCCCAACACCTCAAGGGCGCCCAGACGGCTCTGTGCCGGGAATTGCTGCGGACGGACGGCGATTTGAGCGAAATAGACTACGCCCGCGTGCGGTCGGAATCCGACCGGAACCGGCACGGCTACTACAACGCCCGCCTGTCCGCGTCGGTCCTGGGAATACACCGTCCCTTCACCGCGACGGTCGTCGCCACCGTGCAACGGCAGCAACCCGTCGATCCGGGCGATCTGGTCGGGCTGTGCGAGAAGCGGCTGGCGGGCCTGCAAGGCGCGTATCCGGGCCTCAAGTCCGCAACCGGCGAAGAGTTCGCCAATGCGCTGGTCGAGCGTGGAGTCCTGTCCCCCCGTGCCGACGAGCGCTACGAGGTGGCAATCCCCTCAATGGCGGAATGGCTGGCGGGTCTAGTTCCGCGCCGACCCACCGAGAGTGGCGGGCGCGGTTAACGTCGCACGGATCTAGTCGATCACCTTGTTGATCGGGTACTCCACGATCCCGGTGGCGCCGGCCTTTTTCAGTTCCGGCACGATGACACGCACCTGTGCCTCCTCGATGATCGTGCTGATCGCCACCCAGTCGGGGTCGCTAAGGTGCGAGATCGTGGGATTCTGAAGCGCCGGCAGGATGACCGTCACCGCGTTGAGATCCTCGTTGCGGACGTTCATCATCAGCCCGACCCGGCCTTCGGCAGCTAGACGGGACTCGAGCATGAGGGCGATGTTGTCGAGCTTCGTCTTCTTCCACGGATCCTTGCAGGCGGCACGGTTGGCAATCAGGCGAGGCGTGCTGGTCAGGACTTCCTCCACGATTCGCAGGTTGTTGGCCCGCAGCGAACCGCCGGTCTCCGTGATCTCCACGATGGCGTCGGCAAGCCTTGGCGGTTTGACCTCGGTCGCTCCCCAGGAGAACTCGACGTTCGCCGTCACGCCGTGTCCGGCGAGATAGGCGCGCGTCAGGTTCACCACCTCGGTGGCGACCCGTTTGCCTTCGAGATCCTTGACGGACTGGACGGGCGAGTCGTTCGGTACACACAGCACCCAGCGGCTCGGGCGGCGACTGACCTTGGAGAACACGAACTCGCCGAGTTCCTCGACATCGGCACCGGTCTCCAGCACCCAGTCGTGGCCGGTGATACCCGCATCGAGCACGCCCTGCTCCACGTACCGAGCCATTTCCTGGGCGCGCACCAAGAGGCAGTCGATCTCCGGGTCGTCGATCTCCGGGTAGTAGGAGCGGTTCGGGAACGAGATGCGGTAGCCCGCCTGCTCGAACAGATCCGCGCAGGCGTTCCGCAGGCTCCCGGAGGGTATGCCGAGGTTCAGGACGTTGCCCATGGTCACTTCCTGTAGACGTCGGCGGGGTCGAAAACGCGTTCGGCGATCACCTTGGCGCCGCCCGTGTCCGGGTCGATCTCCCGGAAGAAGCAACTGGGGTAGCCCTCGTGGCACGCGGCACCCCCCACCTGCTCCACCTTGACGAGCACGGTGTCGGCATCGCAGTCGTAGTAAATCTGCTTCAAATGCTGCACGTTGCCGCTCTCCTCCCCTTTGCGCCAAAGCCGTTGCCGCGAGCGGCTGTAGTAGCAGACGCGACGGGTGGCAAGCGTCTCGGCGTAGGCGTCGTCGTTCATGTAGGCGAGCATCAGCACGTCGCCCGTTTCGGCGTCCTGGGCGATCACAGGCACCAGTTCGGTCTTCGAGAAGTCGGGGCCGTCCATGGGCTTACGTTCCGAGCGGGCCGCGTTGGAGAGCGGCGCATCATAGCAGGCAGAGTCCGAACCCGTCCTAAGCTCGCCAGGTGGCCCGGATCGCGCGTGGCGCTCCTCCCGGTGGTGGTACGTGGAGAGGTAAAGCTCCTCGTTGGGGGTCGACTTGACGGCGACGAACCACCAGCTTTCGTCTTCTTCAAGGTACGCGACCAGATCACCGCGGTCATCGAACACCCGCCCCAGTCAAGGACGCGCTCCACACGCATAGTCCTCGGCATTCAGATTCCTGTGCCCGAACAGCTGCTTCGCCGCTGTCCATCGCGACAGCCTCACGGTCTGACCGTGCCGAGCCTCGAAGCCGGGTCCGGTCGGGCACCGCCACGGGCAGACCGCCGTCGACCGGACCGGACAGGTGCTCGCAGAACCTCGTCGCCGGCGACAATAGCCCGGACGCGTTCCCGCGCGGAGCCCTCCATCGGGGCGTTCAGGTTCGACCGCCGCGCCGAGCGCGGACGCGACTGCGTCGGCAGCCGACGGCGACGGGCGCGCCACACCTTCAGGGGGCTCTCGCCGTCGATGATACGGTCGGCGACGGCAGCGGGCACGAGTTCCTCCGTGCCGGCCTCAATGCGTTCGCGGCGGCGAACGCGGCGCGGTGGTCTTGGAAGTCCTCCTCGGCGGCGCAAAGGCGGTCGTATTCGGCACGGGTGATGGTGACGGTTTCGTTCATGGTCTTATTCCCGGCAGGCGTGGCCGCGGGTGGTTATGCGAAGCACCTCCAGCGTGCCAGCGTCGCGCATGACGACGCGCCAGTCGCCGACACGCAGCCGGAGAAAGCGGTCGGCGGAGAAAGTGCCGCGCTGCAACTCGGCGCGGTGCCGCGACAAGCCTGTTGGGCTCGACACGTGCGAGCAGAAGATTGGCGCCCGGTCATCACGGTTTGCCGCCGGTGCGCCGTTGCTCCGGGGAAGGTACAGTCGGCGAAAATCCGGCCTCACCACCGAGCCTCGCCCTCGATCCGGAACCCGTGCTCCGGCGCTGCCCGACCGTTCTCACGCCGCGTGGAGAGAACGTGGAGCGACAGGTCAGGGCCGTCCCCGGTCGGTTTCAGGCTCCAGCCGAGGCTGTAGTCGCGCGCCGTGCCGAACAGCCCGTAGCCGAGACGCGGCGTGGCCATGAACCGCTCGCCGAAGACCGGGAAGAGCGTCCTGCCGGAGATATCGAGGGAGATGCCGCGCTTCGGGTCGCTCCACTCTATCCCGCCGCCGAGATCCACGCCGAACCCGGTTTCGGCGTCGCCGCCGTCGTGGC
>JAPPND010000233.1 GCA_028818795.1 Gammaproteobacteria bacterium
GACCAGAAACTGCTGGTGCATGGCTATACCGGCGCCTTTGATCTGGTGTCGAATCCGGTCGCCGCCTACGTTCGCGCCATGGAGACCCGGCCAGCCGCGAAACCGCTGTACGGGTCGTGGAAGTCGGATCCTCCAAAAAACGGCGCTGCGGCGCATCCACCGTCGGACGACACGATTACAACCCTCCGCCGGCGGGGCTACCTGACCGATCTCATTCATTCGGACGAAGAACGCCTAGTCACCAAGATCGCCGGCACGCTACACGATCGCCCGGAGCGACGAAAACCACAGTACGTCGTGATGCCGACGTACAACTGCAACCTCCGGTGCGCCTACTGCTTCCAGGACCACATGCGGACGGATCCGAACTACCGTCATCTCCTGCGGACCATGTCACCCGCACTGATCGACCGGATATTCCTAGCCATGCCGCATTTTGAGGAGCTGCAGGGTGTGCCGGGTGAGCAGGCGTTCCCCCGCACCATCGGTTTCTTCGGCGGCGAGCCGCTGCTCGTGTCGAACCGCCCGGCGGTGACGCGCATCATCGCCAAGGCGCAGGAAGCGGGGCCAACGTCGTTCTGGGCGGTCACGAACGGGACCGAGATCGACGCCTATGCGGACGTGCTCTCCCCGGATTGTGTCGGCAGTCTCCAGATAACACTCGACGGGCCTCCGCCGGAGCACGACAAGCGGCGGATCTACGCCGACGGGTCCGGGTCGTTCTCCCGCATTGCCGACAACGTCACGATGGTGCTCGATCGCGGAGTGTCGGTGAACGTTCGACTGAATCTCGACCGCGTGAACATCCTGCAGCTGCCGGAGTTGGCAGAGGAGATCGAGCGCCGGGGTTGGTGGGAGTACGAGAAGTTCGGGGTCTACACGGCGCCGGTGCGACCCGAGAACGACAACGTCGACAAGCGCACCACCTTCAACAGTGGCGAACTCAGTCGCACGCTCAAGGAACTGAGCCTCGCGCATCCCGTCATGGCACGCGTCGCGCGGCCGACCGACGAGATCAAGTCCCAAGCGCGGCGCGTCTTCGATGCGACGCGTCCGGGGCCCCTAGCGATGCGCGAAAGCTTCTGTGGCGCGCACACGGCCATGTTCGTCCTGGACGCCTTCGGGAACATCTACGCCTGCTGGGAGCGCACGGGCGATCCCAAGGTGCGGATCGGCACCATCAACGTCGACGGCACCATCACGCTGAACCGCCCGATACACGACATGTGGCGCAGCCGCACTGTGGCGACCAACCCCGTCTGCAACCGCTGCCGGTACGCTTTCCACTGCGGCGGCGGGTGCGCGGTGCTGGCCGCGGCGAAGACCGGACAGTACCACATGAACTATTGCGACGCCTACAGCTTCCGGTTCCGCACGGCGGTGGCGGAGGCGTATGCGGAGTACGCGGCCGGCGTACTGCCCACGCCCGTCTTCGAATCGGTCTGCGATCAGTAGAAGGGAGGTGCTTCATGAACCCTGCCGGCTCCCGCCGAATGAAGTTCGGTGACGGACGGCGAGGAGTCGGAAACCAAGTGACTGCCAATCGTCGAACCAAGGAGAATGGGAAGATGTCCAAAGCGAACAAGGACGACGCCCCGGAAATCGTTCCGCTGAACGACGACTGGGCGGGCTTCGACCTGGAGAACCTGAGCGTGGAGGAGCTCGAGCAGCGGTTCGAGCTGTCTCTCATCAACCTGCCGCTCGGCTTGGGCGAGTTGGAGGAGTGCAAAGGCGACTGCGCCTGCCACGGGTGCACCAACCACGGGTGCTGCACGAATTGAGCCAACGTCGTACGGTCTGTGGCCTAGGCAGGGCACCCGACGGCTTCGGCGGGTGCCCTGCGTCATCAATGATTCGTACGGCTGGGCCTTAGGTGGAACGCAATGAATTTCATCGTTACGTGTTGGATCAGGATCCGGTTGCTAGTTCTTGTACTGTTCCGCCGCAAGCAGATCGAGAGCGATCTCCACCACGAACTTACTCTCCACGTCGATCTGCTCGCCGACCAGAAGATCGCAGAGGGGATGTCGCCGACGGAAGCACGCCGTAGCGCCCTGCTGGAGTTCGGCGGAGTCGACCACACGGCGGAGCGGGTGCGGGACGTCTGGTTCGGCATGTGGATCGAGCGAGTCGGACGGGAGATCCGCTTGTGCGTCCGGTCCTTTATCCGCGACCCCGTGTTCGCCGGCGTCGCCGTGCTGACGCTGGGGCTCGGCGTCGCAGCAAGCACGTCGGTCTTCACCGTGATCAGCAGCGCCGTCCTGCGCCCGCTGCCCGTGTCGGCTCCGGATCGACTGGCCCATCTCTTTCTCGGCGACAGGCGTTTCTGGAGCCATCCGCTCTGGGAGGAGATACAGCGCGGGTCCGGGCAGTTCGACGGGGCGTTCGCGTCGAGCCGCACTAACTTCGACGTGGCCGTGTCGGGCGAGAGCCGGTTCGTCGAGGGCCTCTGGGCGAGCGGCGGGTTCTTCGACGCCCTAGGAGTACAGCCGCTGCTCGGTCGCGTCTTCACGGAAGCGGATGATCGGCGGGGGTGCGGGGTGGCTGGGCCGGTAGTCGTCATCAGCCACCGGATGTGGCGGAATCACTTCGGGGGCGATGCGGGGGTCATCGGCGGCACCCTGCCGCTCAACGGCGTTTCCTTCACAGTCATCGGTGTGACTCCGCTCGAGTTCTTCGGCCCTACGGTCGGCCGAACATTCGACGCGCTGGTCCCGCTGGGATGCGAAGCGTTGGTGCGCGGTGATGGCTCGCAACTTGACAACCCGTGGAACACTTGGCTGAACATTACGCTGCGACTCCGGCCGGATCAGTCGTTCGCGGAGGCGACAACAGTGGTGCAGGCATGGCAGCCGGCGATCCGGGAGGCGACTAGGCTACCCCGGATGGGTCGGGGCTATCTGCGTGAGCCGATGGCATTGCTGCCGGCCGGCGGCGGCGGCGCGTCGACCCTGTGGCAGCGTTATCGAACGTCCCTGCTTGCGCTGCTGGCAATAGCCGGTCTCTTGCTTATGGTGACCTGCGCGAACGTCGCCAACCTCATGCTGGCGCGCGGGGTGGCGCGCCGACGGGAGATCGCCACGAGGCTGGCGCTCGGGGCGACGCGGTCACAGATCGCGCGCCTAGTGCTATTGGAGGGTGTCCTGGTGTCGGTGGCCGGCGGCGTGGTCGGGCTGACCGTCAGCCGGTGGGTCACAGGGCTGCTTGTTCTGGGACTGTCGCAGCGGGCCGGAGAGGCGTTCCTCGAGGTGTCGCCGGATTGGCGGATCGCCGCCTTTACGCTGGGCGTGTCGGCCGTGGCCACTCTTCTATTCGGTGCAGGGCCGGCGATACGCACCGGGCTGGTGCCTCCGCGAGCGGTGCTCGCGGAGCAGGGGCGGCTGGCGCACTCGAGCGGGCGCGTCGCTCCCGATCGAGCGGTTCTCGTCGTGCAGGTAGCCGTGTCGCTGGTCCTGGTGGTCACCGCGGGGCTGTTCATGCGGACGTTCACGACGCTTGCTGGTCTGCACGCGGGAGTCGATCGGGATCGTGTGCTGCTGGTGACGCCGCATGCTTTCGGCGAGGCGGCTGCGACGTCAGGCGCAGACCGACTGCGCCGGTATGAAAGGATTCGCGAGGCCGTACGCGGGATTCCGGGGGTGTCGTATGCGGCGGTGTCGTTTCCAACGCCCTTGAGCCCGAATATGTGGCGGACTGGGCTCGATGCCGCCGATGCGCCCGGGCTGCCGGACGAGCAACGGCGAATCGTGTCTACCATGGTCAGCCCCGACTGGTTCGCGGCGTACGGGGTGCCGGTGATGCGCGGGCGAGACTTCCGTGGCGACGACATGACCGCCACGCGGCCAGTGGCGATCGTCAACGAAGCCTTCGTCGACCGGTTTATGGCCGACGACGCGGATCCACTCGGCCGGACCTTCGGCCTGTGGCACGACCCCGATCGACGGTACGTCATCGTCGGGGTGGTCGGGAACGTCGCGTACGCATCCCTACGCGACCCCATTGGCCCCGCGGTGTATGTCCCGCTGGGGCTCGGCGGTGAACTCGCGCCGATCGTCGGCTCGTCGTCCATCTACACCGCCCTCAGCGGGATCTGGGTCGTTGGTGTGCGTGCGGAGCGGGGTTCTCCGGCGGCGCTGACTGGAAGCGTGGTCGCGGCGATCCGGGAGGTTGATCCGACGCTGACGAGCGAGGCGCGCACTCTGGCGGCGCAGATCGAAGGTACGTTGCGGCAGGAACGGCTCACGGCGATCGTCGCCGGGTTGTTCGGTGGACTAGCGTTGTTGCTCGCGGCGGTCGGGCTGTACGGCGTCACGCTGTTGACGATGAGGCGGCGACGGGTGGAGATCGGCATTCGGATGGCCCTTGGCGCCACGCGCGGTCGAGTGCTGGGCGGCGCGATACTGCGCGTCGGCTTGCTCGTCGGTGGCGGGGTGGCCATTGGGGGGGTTGCCAGTCTCGTGGTCGGGCGGTCCCTGGGTACGCTGCTGTATGGCTTAGAACCGCACGATCCGGCGACGCTGGCCGTGGCGGCGGGGGTGTTGATGCTGGCCGGGGTCGGCGCAGGTCTGGCGGCGGCGGTTCCGGCCGTGCGAGTCGAGCCGTCACAGCTGCTGCGGCAGCAGTAGTCGGGGGGGGACTTGTTCATGTCAACGTTCGAATCGCTCCATGTCGCTGTGAAACCGTCCGTAGAGTTGGGGGCATACGGTACGTCATCTACGTGGAGCTGCCGGCCAAGCCGGACCAAACGCTACTGGTACACGGCTACGCGGGTGTGGTTTTAACTAAAGGACACTTCCGGAGCCGTTCCATGCGATTTCTATGCTGTTCGCTGTCGAGTCCAGGGTTTCTGTTCCCGATGCTCGGACTTGCTGAGTCTCTGCGTTCCAGAGGACACGATCCCGCGTTCGTTGCAAGCGGAGCGGCGAAGGAAGCCGTTGAGCGCCGTGGTTTCGCCTGCATGGCAGGCCGACCTCGAATCGACCCCTTCGAGACCCGCCAGTGGTTCTCCCCTTTGTCGGTTGCGCTTCAATACAAATACACAGATCGCGCCATCGCCGAGTTTCAACCGGCCGTGGTTGTCGCGCAGCCATTGACGCTCGGCCCGCTCCTGGCGGCCGAACGACGGGGCGTGCCGGTAGCAATGATGGGTTTCGCCACGTATCTCTGGCCATCCGCACGCGACGACGCTGACGTTGCCGCGTCGAGTGCGGCGGCTGCCAGGCGGACGTGGCGTGCACGTGACATGCACCGGTGCTTCAACAAGGTTCGTTCGGCATTCGGATTTCGTGAGTTGCCGACGGATTTCGAACGTTCTGCTCTGCTCGGCGATCTGTTTCTCCTGCGAACGGTTCCGGAATTGGAGCCGTGTGTGCATCTTCTGCCGCCGCAGGTTCATCCCGTCGGCCCATGTTTGTGGGAGCCGGATGAGCCGGAGGACGCGTCCGTCCAGGAATGGATGGCGCACCAGGAAGCCGACGTCTATTATGTTCACCTTGGGCGAGTCTTCGATAGGCCGTCGTTCTGGCCCGACTTGGTCAGGGCGTTCGGAGGATCCGGAGACGTCAGGGTCGTTGCGTCCGTTGGCCGGATGGATGGACGGGCCGGTGCAGTTCCGCCGAACTTCCTGATTCGCTCTCACGTTGCTCAGGGGCCAGTGCTGCGCCGGGCGGCGGCCTCGATTTCGTCCGCGCATACCACGGTGACTCTCGGGGCGCTCAGACACGCGGTGCCGAACGTGCTCATCCCGGCGGGTGGCGAGCAGCCGGATCTGGCGGAGCGTTGTCAGGCCGCGGGAGTGAGTACGGTCGTTCAACCGGAGCACGTGACGGTCGACGTATTGAGGGCGGCCGTTGACGACGCCATCTCGCGTCCCGTTGCGGCTTTGTGCACAGTGCGTGCGGCTCTGACGCGAGACGCTGGGTTCGACAAGGCTGCGAGCTTGGTGGAGACATTGGCGAGGACGCAGGCGCCCGTTTGGAGAGGGAATTGTCTTGTCCAGACCGAACCGGTCCGCATGACGTACGGAGCGGAGAGCGTCCGCAACCGTGAGGAGACGCGTTGCGGTGCGCGTAGGTAGGGTCCATGAAGGGGCGTCAGGCACCGCTTGCCGACCGTGTGGCGGCGATACGTCTCGATCGCAGGCTGGATGCATCCGATTCAAGAGCTGCCTATCTTGCGATTGTTCCCAACGGTGCTCATGTTCGCTTGTCGCTCGAGGCATTTCGGTTGATCGATACGATCAAGTCTGGCAACAGCCTGGAAGAGCTCGCCACCGTCCTCAACGTCCGCGCCAACCGCCGGCGGCTGACGGCAGATGAGTTGCGAGCCGCTGCGCTCCGTGTCATCGAGTATCTGGAGCGGATCGGCTCCGGACCTCCCGGCACCCCCGCGGGCTTCTGGGCGACTCGTTCGCTGATGCCGGCGTCGTTGGTGACTTGGGTGGCCGCGCGGCTCGCGTGGCTGTACGCGTGGCCGGCGATTTTTGTCGCCGCCGCGCTCGTCGCGTGGTCGCTCGCGCGCGCGAGAGCGGGGTGGTTCTCGTTGGCCACGACCGACGTGGCACTGGCCGGTGGATACGGCCTGTTTCTGATCTCCCTGGTCGTGCACGAATTCGGCCACGCCGCGGCCTGCAGGCGGTTTGGTCTGGCGCCAGGTGCGGTGGGGTTCACCATGTATCTCTTGTTTCCGGCGTTATACACGGACGTTACCCGCTCGTGGAGGTTGTCGCGGAGGCAGCGCATGGTGGTGGATCTTGGCGGTAACTACTTCCAAGCGCTGGTCGGCGCGGCGTATCTTTCGACCTTCGGAGTGACTGGCGCGCCGGCCTTCGGTGTAGCGGCCTCGCTGGTTGCGCTGGGCATGCTCTTCTCGCTGAATCCGGTATTCAAGTGCGACGGTTACTGGGTCGTGTCCGACGCCTTGGGCGTCACCAATCTAGCGGAACAACCGCGCGTCCTTGCGCGGGGACTCGTTGGGCGGCTGCGTGACGGCGTTCCTTGGACGTTCCCGTGGCCGACGCCCGTGGTGGCTGCCCTTATGCTGTATTCGGGGCTGACCGTCGGTGTCTGGTTGTGGTTCATAACGCGCTTGGC
>JAPPND010000131.1 GCA_028818795.1 Gammaproteobacteria bacterium
GGGGCGGCGACCGGGGTCCGTCGGAACGGCTACAATACCCGGACGACGAGCCGACCCACCAGGTCACCTACAAGACCCGGGAGGACCAGGCGCTGACGTACCGCCTCTCCGGCGACCGCAATCCCCTGCATTCGGATCCGTCGTTCGCGGCCCGGGGCGGATTCGAGAAGCCCATCCTGCACGGCCTGTGCACCTACGGCTTCACGGGGCGGGCGCTACTGCACAGCCTTTGCGGGGGCGATCCCACGCGGTTCCGGTCCATGAACGGACGGTTCTCAAGACCCGTGATTCCCGGTGACACCCTGACCGTCTCGATGTGGGCGGACGGCAACGAAGCGTTGTTCCGCACCACCAACCAGGACGGTGACGTGGTCATCGACCAAGGTCTGTGCACGTTCCAATGAGCATCGGCCAATACCGCGAACCAATGGCTGGGATATGATTCCGACCGAACACAACACGGGGGTCGGCCCGTGACCCTGAACTCGCAGCAGAGAACCCTCCTCGCCGTCGCGATCGCATTGATCGCCCTGTGCGTCGTGGCGCGCCTGCTGCCACACCCACCGAACTTCGCACCAGCGACCGCCGTAGCCCTTTTCGGGTGCGTGTTCTTCTCACGGCGTTGGCATGCCGTTGCCGTGGTCGTCTTAGGGATGATCGTCAGCGACTGGTTCATCGGTTTCCACGATGCCGGGGTCATGCTGACCGTCTACGCGTCCCTGTTGATGCCGCTCGTCGCCCGACGCTTCCTAGGCAAGTCCAACGCCCTTCGGCTCGGCGCGGTGGCCGTGCTCTCGGGGATTGGTTTCTACCTCACGACGAATGCGGCGGTATGGTTCTTCACGAACGCGTACCCTGCAACCCTCGACGGTCTCGCGGCCAGCTACATCGCCGGCCTTCCGTTCCTGAAGTGGACGCTCCTCGGCAACGTCTTCTATACGGCGGTCCTGTTCGGTACCTATGGAATTGTCCGCCGCAGCGTCGCGGGGATCGCCCAGCCCGCCCGTGCGTGACCAGGCCGGCCGCCGGCGTGTCTGGACTCTCGTCCATGCCACTTGCCTGCTACTGGCGCTCGCCGCGTTCGCCGAAGAAGCACTGCAGGTCGCCGTTCATCTTGAGATTCGCGATGAGTTGACCGGCAGCGACCTCGAGGTCTCGATCCGCCGCAACGCTTCGGTCGGCACCAAGGGCATCGACTTCATGGACGAAGTCGTCGACATGGAATCCCGCCGCTATCCCGGCGTGGGGGTTTTCGTCACGAGCCTGTGCGGTGTCGAGGCACCCAACGGCGCATTCTGGGCACTCTCGATCGACGGCGAGCGCGCCGAGAAGGGAATCAGCGAGCTTAGTATCGAGCGACCGGTCCGGATCGGTTGGGACCTGGTGAAGATGGATTCCGAGGAGCGACGGCCATAAGAACCACACTGACCATCGACGACGATGTCGCCGCGAAGCTGCGCGATGAGATGGCGAAATCGCGACGCAGCCTGAAGGAAGTCGTGAATGCGGCCCTCCGTCGTGGGCTCAACGCACCTAGTGACGAAGGTCTCGCGCCGTTCACCGTGAAAGCTCGTCCCATGGGTTTGCGGCGCGGGTTCGACCTCCGCGACATCGGCGGCTTGCTTGAATCCCTGGACGGTGTCTCGCGGCGGTGATACTCGCCGACGCCAATCCGATACCCTCCGCTTGCGGCCGTGCCAAAATCGCTACTACCGATCGGGATATCATGCGATTCCGGGGGTTGAAGATCGTCAAGGCGGTTTCATGAGCCACGACCTAGTCATTCGCGACGGCCAGATCGTCGACGGCACCGGCACCGCACCGTTTTCCGCGGACGTCGCCATCGACGGCGACACGATCACCGCCATCGGCAAGGTGGACGGTCGCGGCAGGGAAGAGATTCGCGCCGATGGGCTCGCGGTAACGCCCGGGTTCATCGATCTGCATACCCATCTCGATGCGCAGATCGGCTGGGATCCGATGCTCACGCCCATCTCCTGGCACGGCGTCACCACCGCCCTGCTGGGCAACTGCGGCGTGACCTTCGCGCCGTGCAAGCCTGCCGATAGGCAGTTCCTCGCCGAGATGATGGAGACCGTCGAGGACATTCCGCGGGAAGCCATCCTGTCGGGACTGCCTTGGAACTGGGAGACCTACGGCGAGTATCTCGACGCCCTGGAGTCGATGCACCCGGCGATCAACGTGACCGGCATGGTCGGCCACGGTGCGGTGCGGTTCTACGTCATGGGCCACCGCGGGATCGACGAGAACCCGACGCCCGACGAGATCGCCGAGATCGCCAAGGTCGCCGGCCAGTCGGTGAAGGATGGCGCCATCGGGTTCTCCACCAACCGATTGCCAGGGCACCGGTTGCCGGACGGACGGTCGATCCCAGGAACCTTTGCCGAAGCGGCGGAGCTCGAGGCCATCGCCCAGGCGGTTGGCAGCCACAACGGCTTGATGCAGAACGTTCCCTGGTACGCCCCGAACGCCATCAAGAAGGATCTTGACCTGCTTGGCCGGCAGGCCAGTGCGGGCGGCGGTCGCGTCCTGTTCAGTGTCGTGGAGACCGAGACCTTCCGCTTCGACGACCCGCACCAGATCGTCGAGGACCTACGTGCCGGAGGCGCCCAGATCTACGGAGTGACCGTACCCCGGCCGGGTGGCTTCGTCTCGACGCTCAAGACGAACATCCTGTTCCCGGCATGGGCCAAGCTGCGCGGGATGGACATCGACGAACGCCTCGACGCGATCCGCGACGAGGCGTTCCGCGCTGAACTGATCGAGGCGGCAAAAGCCGATCCGTCGAGCATCCCCTTCGCCCAGAGCCTGCGCTGGATGGGCAACGGCGAGCGGCCGGTCTACACCAAGCCGCCGGGAGACAATCTCAATGCACTGGCCGAAGCTAACGGCGAACATCCCGCGGAGACCTGGCTGCGACTAACCCTCGACAGCGACGGTGGCGCCGTATTCCATCGCCCGTTCTTCAACATGAAGTTCGACGCCGTTGAGTCGCTCATGCAACGCGACTGGGTGGTGCCGGGACTCGGCGACGCCGGTGCCCACGTATCGCAGATCATGGACTCCGGTTGGCCGTCGTTCCTGCTCAGCCATTGGGTGCGCGACCAAGGCAAGGTAACGCTGCCGGAGGCAATCCGGCGCATGACCAGCGCCGCAGCACGGGTTCTAGACTTGAAGGACCGGGGTACCCTGGCAACTGGCATGAAGGCCGACATCAACGTGATCGACCCGGACCGGGTCGAAGAACGCCAACCCACCGTAGTGCGCGACTTCCCGCACGGCAAGAGCCGGCTCATCCAACGCGCCGCCGGCTACGCGGCGACGCTAGTCAATGGGCGCGTGATCCTCCAGGACGACGAGCACACGGGCAGACGTCCAGGGCGAGTGCTACGCAGCGCACCGTAGCGCCCAAAACCAGAGTCTGCGCTTTGCCAGCCCCGCAGCTCGCGCCCTGCGGAGCCTAAATTTCCCAATCCATTGCAAAGAACAGGACGCGCCCCCGAGCATCCCAGCGCGAGGCGTCGTAGGGCATCCGGAACGATATCGTTGGCGAGCGTGCATCGAAGACGTTGCGACCGCCCACGCGTAGGCGCAGTCCGATGTCGAATCGATAGGTCAGGGCAACGTCAATCGTCGTCAACGGTTCGACCTTCAACGGCGGCAACCGTCCCGCGTTTCCGACGTTGTTGTTCAAGTAGGCTGGCGTATGGTGCGCAAACAGGTCCGTCCGCCACCTGTCCAGTCGCCAGCTCGCCGATCCGATCAGCTTGTACTCGTTGCTGCCCGAGATCGTGCCGAGTTGCGAGACTTGCTTGGATTCGGGCGTGGCGCGGAATGATTCCTCCACCACTCGCAGGTAGCTGAGCGTCGCAAGGAAACTCCCGATCCCGGTGTCGAACGAGTATTCCAGCTCTACACTCGCGATCTCATTGATTTTTTCGGCGAGGTTCAGATACACGCTGTTTAGGTTCGTTATCTTGCCATCGGCGTCGCGCTCGGCAATCTCGGGAATCTTGAACTCCCGGACTAGGTTCTCGCCGCCATGTGCGCCGTCGGTTTCATACGAGTCGTATCGCGCCTGGAGGCTCAACAGGAGCGAATGGACCCAAGGCCGGGAGTTGGCCGGTCCGACGATCGGGAGCGAGACCTCGGCGAAGTACGCGCGAACCTTCTCGCGGGGCGAGGCTCCAACACGACCGGCAAGGCCCCCCGATAAAACCGTTCGGCCGTCTTCCCCCAGAGTCTCGGTGAAGTAGCTGTATCCGTCTATGCGTATCTGGGCACCCACCGCGTAGCGCGCTTTTCCCCCCCACAAAGGGAACAACCGCCCTCGTAATCTCGGTTCATAGCTTGTCGTTTCACTTGCGCCGTGCCTCGTGCCGAAGGCGTTCTTCAGTAACTCGGGAAACGCGGGGCCCTGGGCGGAGCCATTGCCGAACAGGTTGAGCGCAACGTTGGGATCGGAACTCTCCAAAGCCGCGTAGAGCCTTTCGTGGGTCGGGTCGGCTTCAAGTCGCCGCCATGTCGGTTCGAAATACTGTCCGAACCGCTCTGATTCCGAGTGCGTCACATTGAACAGGAGGGTATGGTCGTCGTTCATCGCCCACGCGAAACCGGCGTTGTAATTGCGCTGCTCGCTTCGAGCGCGCACGTGGGCGCGAGGGATCACGCCGGCTTCGACTTCCCTAACGGGCCAGTAGGAAACCACTACCGGTTCGCCGAAGGGGTTGTGCGCGTTGCTCGCCGGAATGAGGAAGCCGTCCATTTTGGTTGGCTCTTCCCGATAGGACTGATGATCCGAATACAGCACATCGGCGTAGACACTAAGGCGTTCGCTCAAGTCTTGCTCCAAATGGAGGTTGAAGGAGATGTTGGTGGAGTCCTCGCCGTTCTTGGGAATGATGTGATCCGCCGGGACGATCTCCGTCGTGAAGTCGTCAACCGTCGCGCCGACGCCGTCGTGGTCCGATGGCAACTGCCATCTGGGGCTTCCCCATGCGCAGCCGGGAAATGGCGGGTAGCCGTTGTACCGGCAACGATGCCTGGCTGAGCCGCCTCGAAAACTGAACGCACGTCGTAGTCGATACTCGCCCTTCAGGCCTTCGACCTCGACCCCTTCGCCCGTCTCCCCGTCAAGCATGATGTGCACGCCCGAAGTCTCGGCCAGGGCAACCAATGCGGATCCGACGTCCTGCCGCCTGACATCAAGCGTCAGCACGTCGTCGGACTCCGCCGACGCGGCGATCGCCGCGAACAGGAACATGGCCGCCACCACCGCCCGGTGCATCCTCGCACCGGGCATCTGCAGATTGCTGTTCATGGTCGACCCTCCAGAGGTCTTGTTCCTGTTTCAGTTCACTTGCGAACCCGAGATGACGATCCGGTCGTAGTGGCGTGTGACTTGGATCGGCAGCAGTTCCTCCAGGCCGTTCAGCGCGGCATCGATCTCGTCGATTCCCACCGTCGCGTACACGTTCAATTCCATGACCGACGCATCTTCGATCAGGATTTTCTTGCGCGAATAGCGATTCAGTTCCCGGACCACCGTATAAAGAGGCGCCGCGCGGAAGCTGAGCGTTCCGCTGCGCCATGCCCGGTAGCGCTCGATCGACTCGGGCCGAGTTGCGGTTAGCCGGTCGCTGCCCAGTTCGTACTCCGCTACCCAGCCTTCCTCCAACCGGCGTCGTCCCGGCGAGGCAATGACCACCGCCCGGCCATCGCCGGAAATCCGCGGTTGAGACGAAGCCAGTTCATCCCCCGTCTCGTGGAACGCTATGGCGCCCTCGAAAACCGCAACCTCGTAGCGCTCCGGGGTCTTGCGCACGTTGAAGGCCGTGCCGAGGGCCGTGACGGACCGTGCGCCCAAGTCGACCGAGAAAGGACGCTCGGGATCGTCCGCCACGTCGAAATGGGCCTCCCCCCGCTCGAGCCGGACAGCGCGAACACGTTCGTTGTAGTCCACCGCCAACCGGCTGGCGGTGTTCATCGCGATCTGGCTGCCGTCGTCCAGTCGGATGGTGCGCTGCTCGCCGATGCCTGTGGCGTAGACTTCGGGACGGCTACCGACAGGACCGCTCCAGGGGGTGACGTACGCCAGCACAGCGCCGATTGCCACCAGCATCCCGGCAGCCATACCCAGCGCAGCGCTACGCCGGGATCTGCGCCTCTGGATCAGTCGCCGGATGTCGGGGACGACCTCCTGAACCGCTGGGTCGTCGGCCAGTCCCTCCATTGCGGCGAGAATCGCCAGCGAACCGTGGAGCTCGTCCCCGTACTTCGGATCATTTCGAACGCGCCTGCGGATCGCCGCGGCTTCGGCTGTCGAGAGCCCGTCGGACCAAAGGCGGAGCAACGCATACTCTACCTCGCCGTTCATCAGGTCCTGCAGGTTGCTCACGACCGATCCCGCTCCGCCTCGATCTTCCGTCGCGCTTTGCGAAGCTTCCGCAAGGCCCGCCGCATGTAGTTCTCGGCCTGCGTTTTCGTTACTCCTAGGTGCAGGGCTATGTCCTCGTAGGTCATGTTGTGAAAACGCCGCAGGACCAGTACCGCCCGCCAATGCGGGGGCAGATCCAGAATGACGGCCCGAATGGCCTCCAACTCCAGCTGCACCGCGAGGATTCGTTCCGGCGAGCGGTCGTCGATCTGCTCGCAGCCCACATCCCGCTGCGCCTCGGCGTGGGCGTTCCGCACGCGTTCCTTGCGCTGCCTGTCCACCATCAGGTTGTTGGCCATGGTCAAGAGATAAGAGCGATTGCTGCCCGTGCCGGCGGCCATCTTCTCTTCGAGCCGTTGCACGGCCATCAGCCGCATGAACAGTTCCTGTACGAGATCCTCGATCTCGTCCCGACGCGCCGACCTTCCAAGCAGGAAAGTGCGCAAGGCCCTCGTGATGGTCGAACAGCTTGTTGACCAACTGCCTACGCCCGGGGTTCTCGCGCAAAGCCAGTTCCACAATGTTGCTGCTCGCGGGTTTGGTCA
>JAPPND010000012.1 GCA_028818795.1 Gammaproteobacteria bacterium
ACGCCCGCGAGCTATGTCGACCTGAGCCGCCGCTTCGTCGAACGCTATGCGCTCTTCGCCGCAAATCCGGACGTGCAGCGGCTGCGTGCCGAGATCGAGGCGTATCAGGCCGAGTTAGATGGCCTGGGATTGAAGGACTACCAACTCGCGCATCGTGTCAGCGCCAGCAACGCCGTTAGACGGATCGTCTGGCGCACCCTACTGGTCGTCGTGCTGCTCCCGCTCGCACTGCCGGGGGCGATCGTCCTGCTGCCGGTCGCCTGGCTCGCTGCAACGGTGGGGTCGCGGTTCAGCTACGACATCGACGACATCGCCACCCTGAAGCTCGTGACGGCGGTTCCGGTCCTGCTTTCGACGTATGCGCTCGCCGCGATCATGGCCGGAGTCGGACTCGGGTGGGTATGGTTGGCCGTGGCACTGCTGATCATCCCGGCTAGTTTCTTCGCCACGCTGTTTGTCTTGGAGAAACAGGCCCAACTGCTCATCTCGATGCGCAGCCTGCTTCGTCTTGCACGCTTAAGCGCCGACATCGACGCCTTAGTGGCCAGGAGGGGAGAGCTGGTAGCCGCCGTGCGGACCGCGGTGGACCGCTACGCAGACCCCACCATCCGGCGGATGTTCGACGCCCGGGACTTCAGCGGCTTGGAGGCGGTCCCGTCGCGACCCGCCTCATCCAAGGGTTCGTGAATACCGCGCGTCGTTGAGGAACGGCGAGCTGTTGAGGGGTTACGCTGCGTAAGGTTCGACCTCCTGTTCGATAGTTTGCCGTGTCGTCTCCTCGGCAACGTCTAGGTTGTATCGGGTCTGGAGATTGATCCAGAACTCGGCCGTCGTTCCGAAATAACGGCTCAATCGCAAGGCCGTGTCTGTTGTGATCGCCCGTCGGGTGAGCACAATGTCGTTCAATCGTGGGCGCGATACTTTGAGTGCCTTTGCTAGCCGGTACACGGTGATCTTCATCGGGACTAGGAACTCGTCGCGCAATATCTCTCCGGGGTGAATTGCCGGAAGCCGCTGTCCCGAGGTCACACCTCGAAAGTCGACTCTCCGATGGTCCACGTCCTCTCGTTTGATCGTCATGGTCGCGTCCTCCTAGTGGTAGTCATGGGTCGAACACGACCTTCACCATGGCCGTGACGCCCGGGCTGCGGTAACCGTAGACCGTTGCGTAGTCCTCGCCGAGCAGGTTCTCGGCACTGAGGATGAGGCTCCACCGGGGTGAGAGGGCGATGTCCAGTTTGCCGCGCCAGAGGCGGTACGCGTCCAACTCGACATCGGTGGCGGGCCAGGTCGAGAAGTCCCGGTCCAAGGCGGAACCGCTCACGGCAACACCGACGCTCGCGTGGACCGAGTGCGTGATCGCGACTCGGGCGTCGATGTTCCCGATGTGATGCGGTCGACGCAGTTCGCGAACATCGTCGGCCGTGGAGTCCACGTAGGCGTACGTTGCGCTCAGCGCTACTGGCCCGAGTTGGGTATCGAGCGTTGCTTCCGCCCCCTCGCGATGGCTTTCCCCATCGATGTTGCATGCCGTGAAGCCGCCCCGAGCGATATCGAAGAAGAACCCATCGATCTCGTGATGGAGGGTGGTGTTGAAATACACGAGCGAAGCCGTGGTCGCGCTAACTGTCAGCACAATGCCCGTCTCGAAGCCAAGCGACGTCTCCGGGGCGAGATCCGGGTTACCGATGAACGTGTCCGGAGTAAAACCAAAGCGCTCCGTGAAGGTTGGGTTCTTGACGCCCCGCCCGACGTTGGCGAACCAGCGGGGGTTTGCGCCGATAGTGGCACCCAGGCGGTAGGCGAAGGCGTCCTCGAACGCATCGCTAGAGTCCGCACGTGCCGACGCCGAGAAGCCGAAGCGACCGACCTCGACCTGGTACTCGGCAGTGATGCTCTGGCCATTGATCCGCTGCCGCTGGTTGGGATCGCCGAAGGGACTCGCGGCACCCGTTTGTCGGATGCGCTCCCGTTCGAGTTCGACGGTCACGTTGACGCGCTGCCGGTCGAATCGGAAGTTGGTGGCCAGCGTGGCCGTGTCGCGCCGGCCGACGGTGCCATCGGTGAAGGCACCGTCCGCGTATTGCCTGTTCCGGTCGCGGCTGCTGGCGAGGGTGAGCCACGACTCGATGGTGTCGGTAGGGCTGAAACGCAACGCGCCATGGACCATTGCGCTCCGGCCTCGGGCGTTCCGGTCGCCATCTGCGGGCAGGTAGCGGGGTCCCGGGGTCGGATCGTAGTCGACGTCCGTGTCGGTGAGTCGAGCGGCGACCGACGCCTGCCATCGATTCCAACTTCGACCCAGGTTGACGTGCGCCGTGGTGTTGGCGAAGCCGTCGTCCTCGTCGCCCGTAGCGGCGGGGTTCGTTCCGTCGCTGACGACTCGGCCCACCGCAACTGCCGCATGTCGTTCCCCTGACACCCGGGCGAATTCGACATCGGCGTCTACGGTGCCGTGCGAGCCGGCACCGAGCGCGAGGCGGCTGGCGTCCCGGCGAGGCGTCGAATCGAGATACAGGACGCCGGCCAGTGCGTCGCTACCCCAGATCGCGCTTTGCGGGCCGGCGAGATACTCCACGCGTTGGACGCCGGCGAAATCCAGTGCCCCGAAGTTGAACTCGGAGCCGAGCACCGGGTCGTTCAATGCCACGCCGTCGAGCAGCACCAGCAGGTGATTCGATTCGGCTCCCCGCACCCGGGCCTGGGCCAGCGAGCCACGGTGGCCGTTGGTGGATAGCGCGAGCCCCGGCAACACACGAAGCGCGTCCGCCGCATGGAAGAAAGCCTCGTCTACCTCATCTTCGTCCATGACCACCACACGTTGATCCACGCTACCGATCCGGCTCGCGGTGACGACGATTTCCTCGATCGCGAGGTCGGCCCCGAACGCGGTCCACGCGGGAGTCGCTACGAACGCCAGGGTGAGGAGCTTCTTGAGCATTGGCCGGTCCGGTGTCAGCAAAACGTCCCAACTTAACGAATCCCGCGTAGCGCGGGTCTCGCTTTGCTCACGTTTTCGATGAACGACTTCCCAAGACCTCCAGATGTGCGGCAACCGAACGGGCGAGCGCAACCAGGTCGTAGCCGCCTTCCAGCACGGAGACGATTCGCCCTTCGGCATGGCGGTTGGCGGCGTCGGTGACGAGCCCGGTCACCCACGCAAAGTCGTCCTGGGTCAGAAGGAAGTCACCCAGCGGGTCATCGGCATGCCCGTCGAAGCCGGCGGAGACGAGAATCAACTGCGGCTTGAAATCGTCGAGCGCCGGCAGCCAGTCGCGTTCCACCGCGTTCCGAAACTCGATGCCTCGCGTTCCCGCAGGCAACGGCGTGTTGACGATGTTCGGCCGGTCCACATCGAAGTAGCGGTAGGGGTAGTGCGGGTGCTGGAAACTCGAGCACGCCAGCACCGACGGATTGTCCATGAAGGCCGCCACCGTGCCGTTGCCGTGGTGGACGTCGAAATCCAGTACGGCCACGCGGTCGATCCGGTCGTCCTCGAGCGCGGCCATGGCAGCGACGGCAATGCCGTTCAGGAAGCAGAAGCCCATCGCCGCGGATTCCTCGGCGTGATGCCCCGGCGGTCGTACCGCACAGAACACGCGCTGTTCCCGCTCCTTAAGGACCATCTTGACGCCATCGACGGCGGCCCCCGCGACGGCCTTGGCGGCGTCCAGGGATCGGGGCCCCATGGCGGTGTCCAGGGTCACGTGGACAAGCCCCGATTCGGGTACCACCCGATCCAGGGCATCGAGATAGGACTCGGCATGGACTCTGGCGAGGTCCGAACGCCGGGCCAAGGTCGACTCGTATACGTCGACCTCGTCGAGAATGCCACACTGCCCGAGGTGACCAAGGACCGTCGACAAACGTTCCGGGCATTCCGGATGACCGGGATCCATCTCATGCTCCAAGCACGCGGAATGCGTGATCAGTGCGGTCACGGTGCCCTGACCAACTGGCGAAACAGGCTGTTCGCAGAATCCAGAAGGTCGGGCGGCATCGGCGTAGGTTCCGGGGCCGTTCTCTCGGCGAGTTCGAACTCGGTAAGAGCGAGATCGTCCAGCACGCTGGAACGCTTCCCTTCGCCAAGTTCGCGGCTGCGAGTCTTCCTAGCGATCAGATCCTCGATGGCGCTGACGGCATCCCCCTGCATGGCTAGGCCAGAGAGCAACTGAGGCAACGCCATCGGCACGAGGCGGTCTGGGTGTTGTCGAATCCACTTTAGCGCCAAGGCGGGACGCACGACGTAGAGGTAGCGCTTCAAGGAAACGGTGGCCCTGCCATCGATGTGGTCACGAAACTGTGCCCGACCATGATGAAGATAGTGGTGCACCAAGGGCCGTCGGTGGGCTGTTCGTTCGGCAAGCGCCATGAGCCGGCTCTTGACACCCTCATCGACGCGGTAGGTGATAGGCGACTGCAGCCACTCCAACAGCACCGGGTTCGGTTTGAGCAACAACGACAACGCCTTCTTGATGTCCCAGCCGTTGATGTCCAGATCGTCCTCGATGGGTAGCTCGATGACATCGCGCCGCGTATCCAACGACAGGTACCAGTCGACGTCGTGGGCGTAGACGAAGCGCACGTCGAAGTCGCTGTCGGGCGAAGGGAATCCCCACGCCCTGCTGCCGGATTCGACCGCAAGGAGAATGCGCACTCGGTTCTCGTGTTCGAGCTCATTAAGGCGGTCGTTGATTGCTGCGGATACGGCAGGCGGAATGGCACCGGGTGGAGCCCTGCTTGGTAGCCGGGGTGCGATCTTTGGTGCTGGCGGGCTCATGGTTGCCGTTGGGCTTGCCGGTGCAAGTCTCGAACAACCTATCACGTCACCCCATCGTTTGCGGCAGCCAGAGCACGATGCTCGGGAACGCCAGCAAGACCGCGACGGTCAGCACGTCGGCGACGAAGAACGGGCCGATGCCGCGGAACACGTCCTGAAGTGGAATCGCCAGCGACGCACCGTCGTCGGCCTGCAGTTCCCGGGCGACGCCGGTCACGACGAAACAGTTGAGGCCGATGGGCGGCGTGATCAAGCAGATCTCCGCCATCTTGACCACCACGATGCCGAACCAGATGGGATCGTAGCCGAGGGCGACGACAGCGGGATAGACCACCGGCAGGGTCAGCACCAGCATCCCGATGGCGTCCATGAACATGCCGAGGACAGCGTAGGCGAGAAGGATGCAGATGATGATGAGCAGCGGCGGCATGTCGAGCGTGACGACCCAGTCGGCAAATGCCTCGGGCAACCCCGCAAATCCCAGGAACCGCACGAACAGGAACACGCCCCAGATCAAGGTGAAGATCATCACCGTGAGCTTGGCGGTCTCCATGAGCGCTTCGCGCAGCCGCTTGCCCATTAAAGCCGCGGCACGGTCCCGCCAAGCCCGATAGGCGTAGAGCGCAAATACGACCATGGCCCCAAGGGCACCGGCCTCCGTGGGTGTGGCGGCACCGGAATAGAGCGCGCCGAAGATGATGCCGACCACCAGGAAGATCGGCAGCGCTCCCGGCAGACTGGCGAACCGTTGACGCCAGCTAAAGCCGTGGATCGGCTTGCCCAGGTCCGGGCGATACGTGCACATGCCGATGATTAGAGAAGCGTAGATCAGCACCGAGACGACACCGGGCAGGAGCCCCCCGAGCAGCAGTTTGCCGACCGATTCCTCGACGATGATGGCGTAAATGACGAGGATCGCCGACGGCGGGATGAGCGATGCCAGCGTGCCGCCGGCCGCGATGACGCCCGCGGTGAGTCGTTTGCCGTAGCGGGCCTTCAGCATGTCCGGAATGGCCACGCGCGAGAAAACGGCCGCCGTGGCCGTGGACGCACCGGAGACCGCGGCGAACCCGGCGCTCGCGAACACCGTCGAGACGGCGAGTCCGCCCGGCACCCAGCCCACCCAACGCCGCGCGGCCTCGAACAGTTTCGTCGTGAGGCCGGCGTGGAAGGCGAGGAAGCCGATCAGAATGAAGAGCGGCAGCACGGAAAGCGGGTAGGTGACGGTCTTCGAGTGGGGGATTGTCCCCGCCACGGCGGCGGCGACGTCCCAGCCCTTGAGGGCGAGCAGACCGAGGAAGCCGGTCAACGCGGCGGCCACGTAGACGCGAACACCGATGGCCACTAGGGCGATCAGCAGAACGACGCCGCCGATGCCGATCCAGAGTTCGTCCACACCGGTCACGGCGTCGATCCCCGTTGCTCCTCGGCGAGCCGGATCTCCTCCTCGGCCTGGGCGGCAACGTCCTTGATGGTCGGTACGGCCACGGGGTCGTAGTCCGGGTGGGCCACCAGTCGCAGGTAGCCCGACAACTGCACCAGCAGCCGAACCAGGAGGACGGCGAGCGCCACGGGCACCACGAGCTTCGCCGGCCAGGTGACGAGTTCGATGTCGATCGTGCTGTCCCCGAACTCGAACGCCCGTCCGAAGTGTCGCCAGGAGTAGGGGATCAACACGCCGACGATGAACGCGGCCAGCGCGGTGCCCACGGCTTCCGCGCCCCAGAGCCAACGGCCCTGCAACCGGCCGATGACCAGTTCCATGCGCACGTGGCCGCCGACGCGCTGCACGAAGGCGATGGACAGAACCGCGAAGCCCACCATCGACACCTCCACGATGTCGATGTAGCCGAAGATCGGCCTATCGAACACCGTTCGAAGGAGTATCTGGGCCACGCCGAGCAACATCAGCGCGAAGATCAAACTTCCGGCGAAGAGGTTGAGGCCGTTCTCTAGACGACCAAGCAGCCTATCGGCGCGATCAAGCTGGCGCCCGAATGCGTCGTTCATCGTCGTAGGGGCGACCCTATCTCTCCCGCCAGGGCGCGCGGTCGCCCCTGCTGAATGCCCCGGATGCCCCGGCAACGGGACGGGACAAGCCCGTCCCCTTCGGTTCGTGCCATCGCGGCGCCCTAGCTAG
>JAPPND010000140.1 GCA_028818795.1 Gammaproteobacteria bacterium
CCCCGCCCGCGCCGGACATTATCGCTGCCACGGGAACGGGACGGGACAAGCCCGTCCGCTACGAACCGATCATTCGACGTCGCCGCCGCCGGGATCCCGGGGACATCTCCTAGGACGAGTTCCCGCCGGAGGCCACTGCTTCCCAGGGCCCGGTGATCGCGAACGTGATGCCCGGAGTTTGGATGTTGACGAACAGGGTCTTGCCGTCGGGCGAGAACGTGGCGCCCGCCCATTCCGATCGGCGATAGTCGCCGGGTTCGATCGCCGGCCTATCCGGGATGGGTTCATCGATCACGATGTTGTTCTCCCCGACTTCGAACGATCCGCCCTGTCTGTCCAGGGCGTGGAGCCGCGCTCCGCGGACGACTTCGCCGGACGCACCGACCAGTCCGCCGCCGTCTTCGCACGCGAGTACGAGGCCGTTGTCGTGCACCGTGATGTTGTCGGGCGCATCGACGACGGTTTCGTCCGGGGACACGTAGAAAGCGGTGAGCAGGGACTTGGCAGGGTCGTAGATCCAGACCGCTCCGGCGCCCGCGGCGCCGGCTGACGTGTCCACCCAGTAGATCAAGCCGCCGTGCCACCAGGCGCCTTCGCCGCGGGCGAACCGTGCGCCACCGGCGGCTTCGCCCTGCAGGTACGGCCCCGACTTGCCGATGCTGACGACGTCGCCACCGAACCCCTCCGGCGCGAAGCCCTCGGGATCGCTGTCGGGTTCCGCGATCGGTACCCAATCGACTGCATGCACCTCGCCGGTCGACGGGGCGCGCAGGTCGGCGTTCGGGGTGCCCACCACACGCAGCATCTCCAGACGACCGCCTTCTTCCAGCGCACCGTGTTTGGGTTGCCGGTTTTGTGGCAGGAACCGGTAGAAGCCGGAGTTCGACCCGTTGTCCTCGGTCAGGTAGACGATGCCCGTCTTGGGGTCGACGGCGACCGCCTCGTGCCGGAACAGACCCATCTCGACAATCGGCTGAGCACTCGCACGGCCTTCGGCGGGAACTTCGAAGACAAAACCGTGGTCCTTGCCACCGACCCGACTCGTTCTGAGGACGATCTCCTCGCAGGTCAGCCAGGATCCCCAAGGCGTCGGCCCGCCCGCACAGTTCATGGCGGTCCCGGCGAGGAGCGGCACGGTCGCAGGTGCCCGACCGGGAGCGTAGGAAACCCCGGTTACGCCGCCCCCGAACCCCGGGAATCCCTCCGGTGCTCCCTCCGTGCCGGGTGGAATCTCGAAATCGTCGTAGGTAGGGACGTTTTCCCCTTTAATTCGTGGCGCGACGATCTCCTCGTGGTTGCGGAGGAGCATCACGCCATCCCCAACGGTCGGAATGGCGGCCATGCCATCGTGTCTTTCGGGCGTCGGTGCGCCGTCCGCCATGGCGTCGCCCGACCAGGAAAAGGATCGGTAGGCGAACCCCTTGGGAAGCTTGAGGAGGGGCAGACCCGTGGTGGAGTCTGCGACTGGTGTCAGCGTGCCGGGTACTGCGGACTCTCGGGCCCAGAGCCGACTGAAGGACGACGCGACGACGACCCCAGTGCCCGCCTTCAGCACTGATCTCCGATTGATCCCACTCATTTGCTGCCTCCTTCCAGTTGAACAACCCTCAACCCATTGAATCACATGATGGAATCGTAGGGGCGACCAGATCGCGCCCGCCAGGGCGCGCGGTCGCCCGCGCCGAGTCCGTGCGACGTGTCATTCGGTTGCCGCGAGAATGCGCAAGCATTCTCGAAACGCGCCCGAAGGGCGCGCCGGGACGGGACAAGCCCGTCCCCTACGGTCCGGGGCTGGGTCGCCATGGCTAGCTTCAAGAACTCAGTCCGTCGCTTTATCCAACCGAAATGCAACCACGTAGTCGCCCTGTCCCTCGCCTTCGATTAGACGACCGCCCGCTGTGATCACGACGTAGTCCATGCCGCCATGCCGGTATCCCATGGGGGTTGAATGCGCTCCGGCGGGCAGCGCCGCAGTCCATAGCTCGTTGCCCGCGATACCGTCATAGGCCCGCAGCGTTGAGGACGTTGCCAAAAACACGACACCACCCTCGGTGACCATCGGACCGCCGCTTCTGAACGTGCCCACGGGTCGTTCCCACAGAACCTCGCCCCCATCTAAGTCGACCGCCGCGAGCGTCGCCCAAGGGCCTTCGAGGCATGGCTGACCATTGTGAATCAGCTCTGTGCGCGCCATTCCGTAGGGTGTGCCGGACTGTGAGGTGTGTTGCGCTGATTTCCCGTTCAGAGTGCCTTTGCGGCTGGCCGCGCGATACTGATCGCGTGGAATCAGCTTGACGATGGTGGGCAAGCGGGCCACGGCGAAATAGCCGATGCGCGATCCGCGGTCGTAGGCCATCGAACCCCAATTGGTGCCACCGGGGTTGCCTGGATAGACCATTGTGCCTTTGAGGCTCGGCGGCGTGAAAATGCCCTCGTAGCGCACGCCGGCCATGAGTCTCCGGCACGCTGCGCGGTGTTCCTCCGTAAGGCCCCAGAAGCGAAGCGGTCGCGCGTCGGTCACGTGCAATTGCAGCTTCGGGAACGGTTGCGTCCGAGCCGCTTCCTCCCCGGGGACATCGCTCTGCGGCACGAGGCGCTCCTCCACCGGGTGAAGCGGCTCGCCGCTCGCGCGGTCCAGCACGAACACGAAACCTGTCTTGGTCGCTTGGGCGACGGCAGGCCGTCTCATGCCGCCCGCCGACGTGTGTTCGAAGAGCAGCGGCTGGGAGGCGAGGTCGTAGTCCCACAGGTCATGCCGCACGGTCTGGTAGCCCCACACGAACTCGCCGCTGGATGCCCTTAGTGCCACCACCGAGTTCGCGAAGGCGTTGTGCCCTAAACGCTCGCCGCCGTAGAAGTCCGGCGAAGGCGACGTCGTGGGGAGGAAAACCAGGTCCCGCCCGGGATCGGCGGACATCACGCCCCACACGTTCGCGCCGCCGGTACGGTTGTCCCGGACCTTCGCCCAAGTGTCGGCGCCCGGATGATCGTCCGAGCGAGGCACGGGATCCCACCCCCAAACGAGAGAGCCGTCGCGCACGTCGAAAGCGCGGACGATACCGGGCTCGAGCTCGGCCGCGCCGTTGTCGCCGATGGCGGAGCCGACGATGACGAGATCCCCGACCACCGTCGGTGGCGACGTCAAGGAATAGTCGCGCTGGCGGTACCGCGGGATGCCCGCCGACAAGTCGATGGCGCCGCCCTTTCCGAAGTCGGCGCACGGAACGCCGGACTCGCCATCGAGTGCGAAGAGACGGGCATCGAGCGTGCCGAGGAAAATCCGTGAGCGACATGGCCCCTGGTCCGGATCTTCATCCTGCCAGGCGGCCACGCCGCGCGACGTGAACGGTTCGCTGTACGATTCTGGGCGGCCAACCTTCGGGTCGAAGGTCCAGATCTCCGTACCCGTGGCCGCGTCCAAGGCGAACACGCGGTTGAAACCCGTGGAGGCGATCAGCTTGCCGCCAACGACGATCGGCGTAGCCTGGAACTTCGAAGATTCGCCGTCGCCGGTTCGGTAGACCCAGGCGCGCGAGAGACGCTCGACGCTCTCCGGGGTTATCCCCGAAGGTGCGGCATGTCGGTCGCCCCCAAGCGAACCGCCGTAGTGGAGCCAGCCACCGGCTGTCTCGACTGCAGAGCCGTTTCCCGCCGCGAGCAATGCTGCCAAGCTGGCCGACGCGAAAAGTCGTCTCGACCGATTTAGGCGTGGGTGTCGCACTAGAATTCTCCCCAGGCTGAGTGGTCAGAAACCACCGTCAAGAACCATGCCACGCGGGTGCTTGTTGGACAGATGTTCCTACTCGCCGCGCCGATCGTCGGTCACTGCGTAGTTCGAGTCCCCGTGGCACCAGGCGTAGAGCCGGAAGGCTGGCCCGTACTTCCGGGAATTCGTTCAATGGTCGGCTGTCTCCTCGAGATAGCTGTGAACGATGGCGTCGAGCCTTGGCTTCGGATCTTGTACGCAGAACTTCTCGATGAGTTCTCCTTCATTCTCCCGAACCCAATTGAGCAACCAGTTCGTGTCGCGCAATGGTGCTGGGGGTTCGGCGTCGTCGACGGAGGTGACGAATTGCTCCTGCCGATCTCGGTACGCGATTAGCTCCTTCGTATCGATGCCGCCGAACATCACGGCGACGTATTCGGCGGCAAAACAGTCTTCGGGACGCTGTCGGCTTGCCAACCCCACCACCAAGCCGTCGTGGTCCTCGGTGAAGACGACGAGCAGTTGATCGCCAAGCGCGGCGACTATGCCTGCGTCTGCGTCGACCCGCTCGATCCGCAGACCGAACTTGCCGGCCTTCCGTTTGACCTTGGCGATGAACGCTCGAGAAGCGGTCTCAATGTCTCCGGTCACTCTCCGTTCCCCGGGTTACTGTAAGACATGGACATCTCGGTATCCAATGCTTGTGACACCTCTTCACCTCAGGTAGCGCAATTCCCGGTCACCTAGGCGCAAGCTCACACGTTGAGCGGCGAATGTCGCACAAAGACTGGAAACGTGCAGACGAGCAACCTTGCCCGGCGACTCCAGCGGAGCGACGATTCGGTTGTCCGCTGCTTAAGGTGTCGTGAATCCGCTGAGAAACGACCAGATGACACGATGGGTCGAAACGCCGCTCAGGGTTTCCGGCCAATCATGCCCCGCCGTTTCCAGTCGGTAGTGCTCGACTTGCGCTCCCTGTTCGCACGAATCGTAGACGAAGTGGACCTCACCCTCGGACTCCGCCCGGCGTTCCCCTTGGCAGTTGTAGCGATCGCGCCAGAATTGAACCAAGCTGGGAATGTTCCGCATCGTTCCGACAGAGTCCCAGGCTTTCCAGTCCCATGCGTGCTCGTAGGAGATGATGGGATCTTTCACGCCGTGGATGTGCATGAGGGGGACGTTGCGTTCCGGGTCACAGGACTTCGGCGAGACCGGCATGGAGCCGGCGAACGAGGCTAGTGCCGCGAAACGCTCGCTCATCTGGCACGCGAGTTCGTAGGAAAACATGGAGCCATCATCTTGCTCCCACGCCCTTTCGATCCAAAGACTAGCCGAAAACGCCCGCAACCGGCGTTCGGGTGTCGACCGGGTTACTTGGGCGACGAGGAACGCGACCGAAACCTCCCAGGGAACCGCTTAACTGTCTTCAGCTCGTGCCACGCACCGCGAGCGTGCGCGAAGCCACGTCCAGCAGGGGTTGCAGGGTGTCAAGCCGCCGGCTCCAGGAATGCGGCACGGCCGCCACCCCTTTCCAGGCTCCGTAGATCTGCCCAGCGATCGACGCAGTCGAATCACTATCCCCACCGTGGTCGCTCGCGACTCGCACCGCATCTTCGAAGTCCGAAGCTACCAGCGCAGAGTACATGCCGATTGCGAGTGCCTCCTCGCCTACCCACCCCTCGCCGAGCTGGGCGATGTCCTTCGTCCGGTCGGCCGAGCCCTGTCCGGCCAGCTCGCAGGCCCGCTCCAACGAGCCGACCGTTTCTTCGGCACGGTCCCAGCGGCGTGCTATCTCGAGGGCTCGACTGGCGCATCGCTCGGGTTCCAACCCTTCGGTCAAGTTGCGAATAATCGCCGCGAGCGTGCCGGCGCTCAGGTATCCGGATGGGTGCCCGTGGGTCTGAGCGGCGCATCGGGCCGCCAGTTCGAACGCACCCTCGTCACTTAGCTCCAGGCCCAGTCCGACGGGCGCCACGCGCATGACACCGCCGCAACCCTTGGAGTCGTTGATCGCGTTCTCGGGCGTGCCGGTCGCCCCGCGCGCGCAGGCGTCCATGCAGGTGTTGCCGGGTGCACGACGCTCGCCCAGCACACCGTAGTGGGAAAGCCCACCATTGGCCGTTTTGCCCATTTGCATCGCATGCCAATCCAGGGTCGCGGCTCGGACCGCGTCGAGTGCTTCGTCCGGCGTCAGCGATCCGTTCCGCTCGATGCTGTCGACTATTCCCTCCGCCGTGAAAATCGTCATCTGCGTGTCGTCACTGACGACCGCCTGACCCGCCGCGTTCAGGGCTGGCTCTCGGATGCCATCCGGCCCGAAACGCTCTCGAACGCGCTGCAGGCTCAAGAACTCGACCTCGTATCCCAAGGCGTCGCCCACGGCACCTCCCAGCAGGCACCCAAGGACTCGGCCAGCGTAGCTTTCGTCCAAACCTAGGGCGCGCTGTCGGAGCACGTACGCTTCCGAGCGCGCGTCTCCACCGTTCGCCTTCGACCTTCACGGACCCGGCGCAGCGCTTCCTCAGGGACCACACCGAACTCGATGGCAAGGCGGGCCGCGATCATTCCCGTCCGTCCAAGGCCGCCACGGCAATGCAGGACGATCTTCTCTCCCGATCTGAGCTTCCTTCGCAAGACATGACCGGTGTACGCCCAAAGCGGCTCGAAACGATCATCCGGAACGTCGACGTCCGGGATCGGAATGTGGTGCCACTCGAGTCCCGCTTGTTCGACGGCGTCACCGAGGCCAGGCACGTTGAGCATCGGAAACTCGTGCGCCTCCATGAGGGAGGCCAAGGTCGTCGCTCCCCAGTCCACGATCACGCGCATGTCGAGTTCCAGATTCCGTTCCCAAGCGTCCCCGAAGTTGCTCTCTCCCCGCTTCCCGGGACACAGTGTCATTCCCACCAGGCCGGCTCCGCAGGGCATGGCGTCGATCTGCAACGGGTGGCTCAGGCTTGTTCGTTTGGGCATTCCGATCATCCAAAGTTGACTACTTCAGCCAGCTCCTTGTAGCGGCAGAATCCATTCGCCATGCGCATCTGCCCGGGCGTGCGACACTCCGGCCGGAACAGCTCGGGGCTGCCCACCAGGATGCAGAGCGCGCGTGCCCGCGACGTGGCGACGTTGAATCGGAACCGGTTGTAGAGGAACTCCATGCCCCGGGGGGCATCCTCTGCACTCGAGGAGGTCATAGAGTAGAT
>JAPPND010000202.1 GCA_028818795.1 Gammaproteobacteria bacterium
GGGTCTATCCCCGCGTGTGCGGGGGAACCTCTAGGATGCAACATCCTGATTCAAAACCGAAATGTTAAAGAGCGGCGTTGGCTAGCTGCGTTTCACCAGCAGAACGCCATCGGCATCCACGATCTCCTTCGGCGGTTCGCCCAAGGTTTCAATGCGGAGCTTGCCAACGGCTCTCGTATCTCGCCAAACCATCACGATACATCCGTTCCGCAACGCCGCCCACCAACTCGACACCACCTCCCACATCCTTGTTCGTACGGTGGCCGTCATGTCGGGAGCCACATACACGCCGGCAGACACCTCCAGCATGATCGAAGTCAAGAACCCTCGGTACCTCCCCTCGACGTTTGACGTCACGACCATCGTCAGCGGCACGGTGTGCTCCTTCAAGCTGGGTTGGTGTCGAAGAGCCTTTTGACGCGCTCGATCATATCGGCGATCACTTGCTCATGCGCTAACGTGTTGCCAACGAAACGACGAGTGACACGCTCAATGTCCGCGTCCGGTCGGTCGCCCACGTACTTGGCCGCACGAAATGCCCACGGGATGGTGATGGAGTCGCGGTATAGGTCGGCGATGTCAAGGACGAAGGACTGGCCCGGGTCTTCATGGATGAAGCCAAGCTGCGGAATTGTGGCCGTTGCCGAGACTGCTATGGCCGCTGCAGCCTCCACCGCGCTGGAAGCGTGATTCAAAGCTTGGTTCGGCAGATCGGCTGCGCCCGGGTTCGCCCTGCTATATCGCCTTCCTCGCCACTCGACCCCGACCTGCTGCGCGATGAGGCGGTAGCTCTCCTTCATTCGCGCACCCTCGACGCCTCGAAGCACGTCCAATGAACGGTGAGGGAGCACTTCGCCCAGCCTCCACGCGTACATGCGCCTCGCGATGGCTAGCCGTGATCGGTCGTTTGCCCATTTCTGCGCCTGGACCCTTGCTAGGCCCGACCGATCAGGTATCAGTGGCGGCGCCGTGTAGAGGCGGACGCCGTCCTCGCCTACGGCGGCCAGTGCGGTGCGCGCGTGGGCAAGTAGGCGCAGGGCGTCGTGGCTGACTGTTGAACCGGGGCCGAGGAGAACCATGGACACGCCTTGCAGCGGGATCGCGTAGTCGCCCGGTGCCAAGGCGGCGTTAGCCCCTTGCAGAAAGGCCAGTGTTCCATCGCGGGCGGTGAGGGCACCTCGTGCAAGATAAAGGAGCCCGGCGCGATCCTTGTGCGGAACCTTTGCACTTTCGAGTCCAAGCCGTCCCTTGAGCATCTCACCTTTCCGGTAGAGGACGGCTTGGGGCGGTTAGTAGGATCATTCCGTAGCCAAACGCCCGATGGCGACCCACGCCGTGCCGAAGCAGCTCGCCGAACTGCCCGCGGTTCTCGATTGTCAACGTCCCGTGGACAACGGCATCCGGGCCTTCGACGCCGGTCGTGCCGCGAGATGCGACGGTCCGACGGAACTGGACAACGCGACTAGCCTTTTTGTCTAGCCGGGCTGCATCGCACAGCTTGTTGGAAAGCCAGTCCAGATAAACGACCTCCCTACTGCGTTCGGACTTCCGCATCCCGTGTCGCTCGTCGGGATGGCGCCGGATTGCCTCCAAGAGGAAGGCATCGAGTTCGCTGCCGGCGGGTATCGTGCCGGACTGAGTTTCGATTGGCCTGCCAATCCTTCGGACGGGCCGCACGCGCACGTTGAAGCCCACACGTTGCCCCACATCCCAATCGCTTGGCATTAGTTTGCTCGCCAGACGCGGTAAAGGAAGGACGAGGAGGTGGTCCGGTTTCGCTTGGATGTCAGCTGTCCGCCTTAGGGCGGCTGCATCGAGCGCGGAGTACGCGTATAGATTCCCTTCGGAACGCCGTTGCGGCACTAGGAGCCGGAAGGGTCGGAGGGCGCTCGGGCCGAACATCTCATCGACCAGATGGTGCAGTGCTTTGCCTTGGTCGAAAGTTCCAACGCGGGTTCCCGTCCATCCGCGCTCGCCTGCCCAACGGGTCAGCGCGTTGGTGGCTATACGGGCACGTATCAGATGCAGGGTCATGCGGTCGATGCAGGCTTTAGCCTGCCCTCCACGACCCGCCGCCAGCCAGCATGGAAGCCGGTGTGCCAGTTCCGGATGTCGGCCAAGTCGATCACGCGGTCGACGTTGTCGCCAGACTCCGGTCCCTCTTCCACTGGCCAAAGAGCTCGCATCTCGCCGTCACCCGGGATCGAACCTAGGGCCTCGTGAACTGTGGTTCCCGTCGCCCACCGGTCGCTCCCCGAGTCGATAAGGGGATGCGAGGGTAGGCAGGGCTTGCGACCGATGTAAAGTGGGCGGTTCGGCGACTCGATTGCATTGGCCACATCGTCAAGTGTGGGCATTGACTCGTCTGTGAAACGCATGACAACCCGTACCGTTGTGTCGGCATGGTAGTCCCTCACACGCCGGTGCGGTGCGCCATAGCTCGCGCCGTCGCGGCCATCTGGCTCCCCTCGGGTCGTCCACCCTTTATCGGTCTTGGCCAGCTGAGCGTTTTGCACATCCGTAACGATCGTGCCTTCTTTTTCGCGCCGCGCACCAAATACAAGGCGATCCTGTACCGTCTGGTGCTTGGTGCGGTCACGCCAATGCCACCCGAGCGCGTTGCCCACTAGACCAATGATCATCGAAGCCGAAGGGAAATCCCTGACCGGCCCCACTTGGTCGATCGCAACCCCGCCGAACGCCATGAGCGGCGCTTCCAGTCGCAGTACAAGCCAGCGATAGCTCACGCTGGCAGGCTCCGGGCCCACTGCGCTAGGTCGGCCAAGGATCCACGTGCTGCCCGAGGCATTTCGACGTTCACGACTGACATCAGTCGCCGCTCTTCCTCCGTTGCGTAGGCTTCGTCGAGGAGCTTGAGGTGGCCAGCCACCGCTGCTGCTGCGTCGGCAGCCACCGGTGCAGAAGGCGTTGCGAATGCGCTGGCCAGACTTCTAGGCTGACGGTTGCCCGCCTCCAAGAGAACCATCGACGCTCTGCCATAGGGCGCTGTGGAACCCAGTTTGGCTCCCGGCGACACCTCGGCTATTAGATAGATCAGGTTGTGCAGGACATCGCCCGCGAGTCCCGCATCACCGCTCACATTGTCGAGCAACCCAGGAATGTCCACCACCACGTAGCCATAGAACAGGCCAGACGTCAGTTCGGTCTCCTGAATCGTGTCGGCACCGGGTTCGTCACCGGCCAGATCGTCCACCGCCGTGAAGTAGTCGTCCTCGGCTTCCTCTGCGTGGACTGTGAAGGCATGTGCTACATGGACGGGCGCAGTGATGTTGGCATCCGAGTCGGACGTCACCATGCGACCGAACAGTGCGCCTTCGATCCCAGCCGGAAGTGCGGTTTGATCGCGCATGGCCTTGATGTTGGCCCGAAAGTCCTTTCGCCAAGCCACTACGCCCGCTTTTGCCGTGGCGGCGCTACCGTTCGACTCCGTGGCCAGTCGTTCCGCCTCGCGGGTAAGCCACTCGATCTCCGGCACCCCGAACAAGAGGGTCTGCCGACCGCTCTTGGTGGTGCCCTTGTCGCCGTAGACGGCCATTTGGAACTCGGACTCCAGCACTTCCACAACGTCATCCGCGAAGTTCCCCCGCAGAGGCGCGATCACTTGTTTGGTCACCAGCTCTCGGGAACGGCGTGCGGCCTCCGCTCCGTCTATGGTGTGCAACGCGTGTGGATCATCTGCGATTCGCCAGTGTCGTTTTAGACATTGCGACGATATCCGGGTGCGCATCACGCCACCGTAAGGCAGCCGCTTTGCAAGACCCGCATCATCGCGATTGAGCAGTGCCGCAGTGTATGGCGTCAGCGTGTGGATCTGTAGGAAACGGTGGTTCATCTATGTGTCTTCCTCTCGGTTGCCGGCTCGCCTAGATGCACGGTCGAGGCGTGCGTAGTAGGACCGTGCCAAGCCATTGCTGACCTCGGTGCTGTCGGGGAACAGGACGGCGAGGGCGATATCCTTTACGTTGACGCCGCCGCCGGGCGGCATAGATCTGGCCAGACTCCGCGCTGCCCGAGTGAGCAATACGGATCGTTGGGCGCCTTTGGACTCAAGCAGCTTCGCGAACCGGAGTTGGCTATACACCGGACGCGGTCGCGCCAGCGACGGATCCGGCCATGCGCTGTCTCCGCCGTCGCACAGGACCGCCCCCAAATGACGGTTGGGCTGGTGCAAGCGCGGACGTCTCTCCGGGGCGCCACGCGGGGTCAATATGGCCAAAATGCGAACAACTTGCATCCAGTCCACTTCGCGGTACCTGATCGGGTCATGGCGGGCGGCCAGCCGCCAGAACCACGGTGCCAAGTTGCCGGGTCCCATACGTCGCAACTCGGCCAAATCGCCTGATGCAAGCCCGCCCAGGGTCACCGCCGCCGCAGTCGCGACATCGCCTATGTCAGCGTTCGACATCGACTTCCTCCAATTCGTTGAATAGAGCACGGGAGGCGTCCTTGCTCCTCAGCACCCCTTCATAACGGCTGCGACCCCGGGCCTCTGCGCGCTTGCGGTGTATGGCGCGGCACGGCACTTGCGAAAGCGACTCCGCGAAGACCCTGTCGGCTTTGATCTTGAGTTCTGCTAGGAACGCGTGCTGCGCCTTATCTGCTTCGTAGGGGTTGTCTGCGGATTCCGCCCTAGCCCAGAGCCTTGGGAAGAAGATCGCATCCGCCGCCCGGTCAAAACGGGCCCTTGGCGGGTTCGTAAAGCCATAGTGCCCCCGCTTGATCGCGTCTCGGTCGCCGCCCGCAGCCACAAGAGCCAGGCCGTCCCGCAACGCGATGTCGAACGCCTCGATCTCCTTGGTCTGTGCTTCCGCTAGTTGGCCGACCTCGGTGGACGTGAACATCCGGAGCCGACTGGTGGGAACTGGAATCGTGCGTGACTTGAAACCCTCGGTCTTGGAGTTGCCCCGGGAGATCGCCTCGGCGAGCAGTAGCATGTCTCCCCCATCCTGCGGCGCGGGGCGGGCCAAGATCGGTATGTCCCAGTTCCCAGAGTAAAGCAGGTCGCAAATCCGCTTGTAGTCGAAACCCCGATGCGAAATCGTAAGGCTCTTCCCTTCCTTTCGCTCGATTGGCGTCCACGGGTCGCCGACGTTCCCGTGAAAGGCCTTGGCGTTGGTACGCGGTACCCTCGCATTCGCGGATTCTGCGATCAGCCTTCCTTTGTCCGAAACGAGCCGAACCCGGCGACACACCTCGATAAACCATGGGTCGAGACCGTTCAACTCGAGCCGCGAACCCTCTGGCCACGTTATGAGCCAGAGCAGGGCCTGGCCTCCCGGAGCGCCGAGCACGTTCGCTTCGCCGCGCATTCTGCTCGCCAGCAGAACGTGCAAGTCGCGCAACCAATGGCGGGAGGCATGGACGCCGTGGTCGCGGTCGTTCGCGGGTACGAGTCCCAGCATGGGACGGCTCGATGCGCCGCCATTCATTCGAGCAATGCCCTGATTCCCTCGGCCGCCGTAACCCTCGCAGGTTTGCAGCGAGACCAACGCAAAAACCCAGTCCTCGGCTTCGGCTTGGGCGGCTACGGATTGCTTCACGTCGTGGTTTCGGGCGGTGATCAGCATGTCCAGGGCGTCTGGCGTGGACTTGGTCGACCACCTTAGGCCCCCGGGGTCGGGCGGCTGCATGAACCCGGGCACGTCTCGGGACGTCACGACCAACCGCCAAGGCTCGTCGTCCCCATAGTCGGGCGTCAACTTGCGCAATGCGGATCGCCAAGCGCACTCGTCCTCGGGGACTTCATCGCGCCCGGATCGGCTGATCGCCAGTGCTGCAAGCTGCACGAGGAACATATGCCAAGCTGGGCGTTGGTGGGGGCGTAGCCTCGGGAAGCTCCGAATGTCGCCTTGCGCCATGCTGCTCAATATTGCGGAAAGTGATTGCTTGCTGCCGCTTGAGTTCGTGATGATAGGGTCATTGAGGAGGTTCATCGCGTGTCCCCTTCCGTGACGTCGTGACCCCAAGTCTTTGGGGTATCGGCCCTTCTAGCAGCCAAGTAGGGGGTATCCCCGGAGACCGGGGCACTACGATCAGGGATTCCGGTACGTTTAGACGTGTTCCTAGCAGCTAAGTAATTCATGGAAAGCTAGTCTGTCACAAGATCCTGGGTTGTCAAGACGCCGGCGCGGGTATAGTTGAAGAGCCTTTCGCCGACCCTGAGGACAAGCCCTTCACCGTCGATGAGTGCCTCTGCGTTGCTGTCCTCAACGCCCGGCCATGACCAATGGGCTGGGAGGGCGATTCGAGAGATGTGGAGGCCAAACGGGCCTAGAACCGGGTCGAAGTCCAGCACAACGCCATCCTTGCCAAGCCGTGTCAAGATGCGCTCATCACCAGTGGGAAAGTTCACGTCAATGTAGCCCTCCGAGCGCCGCAGCGCGGCAACTCTTCCCAGCATTCGTCGGGCCGCCTCTACGCCCGCGACGTTGCTGTAGTAGTCTAGCCATGCCTCTCCCTGCTCTTCGAGCAGGCGCTGAACCCGGTCGGAATGGGTTGCCCCTTCAACTAGGTCTCGGTTCATTTCCGGAATGCGCCAAACGGAGAGCTCGGCAACGAGTTGCCGTGTCAGCTCGAGCACAGCCAGATCCCCGTAGATGTAGTGCCAATCCCCGTTCCGGGTCGGCCAAGCACCCAGACCGTTCTCGAAGCGCGGCCCTACCAATGCGCCAAGCCCGTGCTCTGGCACCATGATCATTGCCTGTGCGGCGATAAAGCCGTCGGGGCGTTGCGAAAGGTCGTGCCGATGGAGCCTGCCGATCCGTTGCAAGAGCACGTCCATAGGGCATAGATCGGTCACAAGGAAGTCGGCGTCGATGTCCAGACTTTGTTCGAGCGTTTGTGTGCCGACCACGATACAGCCGGACGAGGATCTCCGGTCGCGTGCCAACGCGCGTTCCACGGCTCCGTCGAGGAGCGCTCGGTCCTCGGCAGCGAACCGGCCGTGGTGTAGAGCTGGACCTCCTGCGACCTGCAAAAGGAGGTCCCCCGCACCGAGATCCTGCACCGCCTGCCATGTCTCCACAGCTGCCTGGACGGTGTTTCGTATCAGCAACACCCTTGCCCCGGCTTGAGCCGCGTCCCTGGCAATTCTTGCCGCCCGCTCCGGTGCCATTGTCGGAACAATCTGGGGTCGAACCTCTTTGGCCCGCGTACCTGTGGATTTGGGGACACGTGGTGCCGACTCGCCCCGAACCCAAACGGCGGGATACGGCGCTGCCTTGGCGTCCGCGAAAGGAGGCACCGGCTCGTTGTGCCAAGTGGCTCGACCGATCGCGCCCAGCGTGGCCGACATCAGCAGCACGTAGCCGCCCACCGCCAGATGGTCATCGACAAGCGGCTTTAGCACCGCCGTCATGTAGGAGTCAGATGCGTGGACTTCGTCCACCACCAGAAGACTGCGGCTCAAGGCGCTGCCGCGCATGTGCGCGTGTTTGGCCATCAGGCCCGCCAACATTGCTTGATCCACGGTGCCCACGGCCACCTCTGCGCTGAGGAACCGCGTAGCGTGTTCGGCGGCCCAACGGTTCGGTGCAGGGGCCTCGTCGTCCCACCTCACCTCCCACCCGGGAAGCCGCGTGCCTTCGTGGTCACCGGCCTTCAGTGCACCAGGGATAGCCAATACGGCCTCGGGCGCATCGTCGCCGAAGAGGCGGTCCAAAGCCGTTTGGACACGACCGTGCAGCTGCCGGGCGGCCGCCCTCGTCGGCAGCGCGAAATACAGCGACGAGACCTTGCGGGCACAGAATAGCTTCGCGAACCGCCAGAGCGCCGCCTCGGTCTTCCCCGACCCTGTCTCCGCCTCAAGGATGACCAGCCGGGCTGCGGGCTCGATGGCACCAATGGCATCCTGTGCCGGATTTGGCGTCGGAAAGCCGGTGAGTTCTTGAAAACTCGGTGAACGAGGCAGTCGGATACGGTCACTTTGGCCGATGGCTTCAAGCGCTTGTTGCGCTTGTTCGTGCGCGACCGCGTCGTAGTTCGGAGAGAATAGCTCGGTGTACGGAAAGAACTGAGTGTTGGACCCAATCCAATCGGCGAGGGACGCAAATCCTGCGACCAAGTGGTGGAACGGTGCCTCGTGGGGAAGCGGATGCGCCACCGGTTGGAACGCGATTGGGAACCACTGCCTGAGTGCGCCGGACATAACAGCGGCTTCCGCCCGCCAGTCGTAGTGGGCCAGGATTGAGGGCCAGCCAGCGACTGAAGGGGCGACCGGACGGCCGTGGTGGGCGAACATGGCGGCGAGCAACGGTTCAATCGGTCCCCATGGAGCCATTTCGAGAACGACGTCGTGAAACGGGTGGTTGCGCCGCTTCGCAGCTCGAATCACGAATGACCAACTCTCGCTTGTGTGGCCGCCGAGCGCTCCGTGCCAATAGCCTTCCGGCCACGCCTTGGCCTGAAATGCCGGGTGCAGCTTGCCGATGTCGTGCAGGAAAGCCAACGCGGCCAGCCGATGTATGTCGACTTCCGTCAGGTGGCGTTTTGCCGCAGTTTCCATACGATTCCGCGCGACGGTGCTTCCGACGAGTTGCAGGAACACAGCCGCCACATCCATGGAGTGGTGTGCAAGGTGATGTTGTGGAGACACACGCTCGGTGTCCCTAGCCGGCGCGGTGCTGGCAACGACTCGGGCCTTACCCCATGCATGGAATGTCTTGGATCCCCAGCGTTTTGACATAGGGCGTCCTCGGAGCACCGTTCAGAGGGGCTTCGTAGAGCGGGCGACTCTGGGGATTCTTGTGATCACCCGTTCGGCCCGAACTCAGATGTCGGGTTATTCAGTCCAAGGCGGCTTCGAGTTCGGGCAATGCCTGGAAAAGATCCGCAACTAGGCCGTAGTCCGCCACCTGGAAGATCGGCGCGTCCTCGTCCTTGTTGATGGCGACGATGACCTTCGAGTCCTTCATCCCCGCCAGATGCTGTATCGCCCCGGAGATGCCGACGGCGATATAGAGTTCCGGTGCGACGATCTTGCCGGTCTGACCGACCTGCATGTCATTGGGCACGAAGCCCGCGTCCACGGCGGCCCGGGATGCGCCGATTGCCGCGCCGAGCTTGTCCGCGATTCCCTCGAGAAGAGTGAAGTTGTCCCCGCTCTGCATGCCGCGGCCACCGGAAATGACGATCGACGCGGACGTCAGTTCGGGCCTCTCGGACTTGGCGATCTCTTCACCCACGAAGTCGGACACGCCGGCATCGTGCACAGCATCGATGGCTTCGATGGTCCCCGAACCACCGTCGGCGGGAGCCGGATCGAATCCCGTGCCGCGCACCGAAACGACTCTCTTGGCATCGCCGGACTTCACCGTGGCAATGGCGTTGCCAGCATAGATCGGTCGCAGAAAGGTGTCCGGGGATTCGACGCCGATGATGTCCGAGATCATCTGCGTATCGAGCAGCGCGGCGGTGCGCGGCAGGAAGTTCTTGCCGGTGGTGGTGTGCGCGGCCAGGACGTGGTCGTAGCCATCCGCAAGTCCCGCCACCAAATCGCCCACATTCTCGGCCAAGGCGTGTTCGTAGGCCGGCGCATCCGCCAACACGACCTTGCCCACGCCGCCGATCAGGGCGGCCTCGTCGGCCACCGAGGCGCAGCCATGGCCCGCGACCAAGATGTCGAAATCGGCCCCGATGGCCTTTGCGGCCGCCACAACGTTCAGCGTCACCGGGCGCAATGACGCATTGTCGTGCTCGGCTACAACCAGTGTCCCCATCAGGATAGTCCCTCTCTCGCTTGCTCTGAAACTCGTTTCGGCGGTGTCTGACCTGACGCCCAGGTGGGCGTCGAGGATCTCCGTCAGCCCTGCCCGATCACCTTGGCTTCGTTGGTTAGCTTGTCGACCAGTTCGTCGACGTTCTCGACCTTGATGCCCGCCTGACGTTCCGGCGGCGGCGCGACATTGACCACCTCGGTACGCCGCCCGACGTCCACACCCAGCGCATCCGGCGTGGTTACGTCCAACGTCTTGCGTTTCGCCTTCATGATGTTGGGGAGCGACGCGTAGCGCGGTTCGTTCAGGCGCAGGTCGGTGGTCACCACGATCGGCATCGTCAGCGACACGGTCTGTAGCCCGCCGTCCACCTCCCGAACCACTTCCGCGATATCCCCGTTGACTGCCAAGTTCGATGCGAAGGTTCCCTGAGGCAGTCCGGTCAGCGCTGCGAACATTGGGCCCGTCTGGCTGTTGTCGCCGTCGATGCTCTGCTTGCCCAGAATGACGATGCCGGGCTGCTCCTGGTCGTAGATCGCCTTGAGGAGTTTCGCGATGGCCAAGGGTTCCAGGTCCGGCTCGGTCTCCACGAGAATGGCCCGATCCGCCCCCAACGCGAGGCAGGTGCGAAGCTGTTCCTGGCAGTTCGACTCACCCACCGCCACGGCGATGACCTCGGTGGCCACCTCGGCCTCGCGCAGCCGGACGGCTTCTTCGATGGCGATCTCGCAGAACGGGTTGACGGCCATCTTGACGTTGGCGAGGTCGATGCCGGTGCCGTCGGGTTTGACCCGAACCTTGACGTTGGCGTCCACGACGCGCTTGACGGGAACCAATACCTTCATAACGTGCTGATCTTCTCGATGCCCAAAGTTGCCAATGCGACCGACAGGGTACGTCGGCGAGGCGCGGCATTTTCCTATATCCGTCCAGCCGAGGAAAGCGGGGGTGCCGTCCACGCCGCCACTCTCGTATGTCGGCGGCTCCTCGTGCCATCATGTCGACACAGTTCCACGCGGGGTGAGCCATGAAATTCAAGAACGTCCACTACACCGAGGGCGGGGGTGCCGAGATCGTCGAACAGGAAATCGGCGAACCCGGTCCGGGAGAGATCCAGGTGGAGAACTCCGCCTGCGGGATCTGCTCCTGGGATCTGCAGACATTCCGCGCGGGCGGATTCGCTCCTCCCGGCCACGAGGGTGTCGGCTACGTGACCAAACTGGGCCCCGGGGTCGACGGCATCGAGATCGGCCAGCGGGTCTGCGGCGGCGGTTTCGCCCGGTTGCGAAATTCACCGGCGCGCAGTGTCTACAAGATTCCCGAGTCGAACATGGCCGACCAACATTGGATCGTGGAACCGGTGTCCTGCGTGGTCACCGGCATGGATCACTGCGAACTGAGGGCCGGGCAGCGCCTCGCCATGGTGGGCTGCGGGTTCATGGGCCTGATGATGGTGCAGGGGCTGGCCGGAATGGGCGCAGACCAGTTGATCGCCCTCGACATCGACGACGCCAAGCTCGAACTCGCCCGGCGATTCGGGGCGACCGAGGCGTACAACGTGACCGAACCGGGTTTCAGCGAGATCAAACGCGACCTCTTCTCCCGGGGCATCGATGTGGTTGCGGACACCAGCGGATCGCAGCAGGGACTCGACCTCTCGACGGATATCGTGAAGCGCGGCGGTCGGATCAACCTGTTCGGGTGGATCAAGGGCACCGAGGCCACGTTCAACCCGTCTACCTGGCACGGCAAGGGCATCACCATCGTCAACTCGTCGCCCTCCGCACGGATTCGGGATCCGTTCCCGGCGGCGATCCGGCTGATCCAGAACGGCGTGATCGACTTGAAGCCCCTCGTCACGCACGTCGTGCCCATTGACGAATTCCCCGATTTCATGCGCGGCGTCACGACCGGCGAGGTGGACGGGTACATCAAGGGTGTCGTCACCACAGCCTGACGCCACTGCGACCACGGGTCCCGTCCAGGGCCGCATGTCCTAGTAGGGACCGCCGTATAATCGCCGTTCTACCCGCTCTGCCACGGAGGATCCGTGCCCGAACAAGCGCGTGAGTCGATGGAATTCGATGTCGTGATCGTCGGCGGAGGGCCTTCGGGCCTCGCCACGGCCTGCCGGCTGATGCAGCTTGGCGTCGAAGCCGGGGTCGAACTCAACGTCTGTCTCGTCGAGAAGGGTTCCGAGATCGGCGCGCACATTCTTTCCGGAGCGGTGCTCCACCCCAAGGCACTGAACGAACTATTCCCCGATGCCGCCGAGCAAGACGCACCCCTAGGAGTCCCGGTCACCGACGATCTGTTCTACTACCTAGTCAACGACACCAATCGCATCCTGCTGCCGTCCTGGGTTCCGCCGAAAGAGACCAAGAACAAGGGCAACTACACCTTGTCCCTCGGGAACCTTTGCCGCTGGCTAGGCGAACAGGCCGAGAACATGGGTGTCAACGTCTTTCCGGGCTTCGCCGCCAGCGAGATCCTTTTCGCCGACGATGGCAGCGTCAAGGGAGTCGCCACCTCCGACATGGGCGTCGGTGCCAACGGCGAACCCAAACCGACGTTCGAACCGGGCTACGAACTCCACGCCAAGTACACGGTGTTCGCCGAAGGCTGCCGCGGCCATCTCGGCAAACAACTGATCGCCAAGTTCAATCTCGCCGCGGACGCAGGGCCGCAGCACTACGGCATCGGCCTGAAGGAGCTGTGGGATGTGGACCCGGAACGCCATGTGCCCGGCAGGATCCTGCACAACGTCGGCTGGCCGCTCGGTCGGGTGACAAGCCCCGGCACGGGGTCGTTCCTCTACCACCAGGAGAACAACCAGGTGGCGCTCGGCATCATCGTCGACCTGGCCTACCGGAATCCCCACCTCTCCCCGTTCGACGAGCTGCAGCGCCTGAAGCATCACCCGTTGTTCGCGGACGTGCTGCGGGGCGGGCGTCGGGTTGCCTACGGCGCGAGAGCGGTCGTCAAGGGTGGATTGCAGGCACTGCCCAAGCTCACGGTGCCCGGCGCGGTGATCGTTGGCGACGACGCCGGGTTCCTGAACATGCTCAAGATCAAAGGGACCCACACCGCGATGAAGTCGGGCATGCTGGCCGCCGAGTCGGTGTTCGACGCCCTGCAGCGAGGCGAAGCCAACACCGCGCTCGACGATTTCCGAGGCCGCGTCGACGACTCCTGGCTGGGCAGGGAACTGCGCCAGGTGCGGAATGTCGGCCCCGCCTTGCACAAGTTCGGCACCCTGTTCGGGATGGCATACACTTTCGTCGATCAGAAGATCGCCCGGGGTCGTATGCCGTTCACGCTGCGCGATACGTTGCCCGATCACGACAGCCTCAAGCCGGTTGCCAAGGTGCCGCGGATCCACTACCCGAAACCCGATGGCGTGTTGTCCTTCGACAAGCTCTCCTCCGTGTTCCTGTCGAACACCAACCACGAGGAGGACCAGCCCTGCCATCTGACCCTGGCCGACGCCGAACTGCCCATCCGGGACAACCTGCCGCTATACGACGAACCGGCCCAGCGCTACTGCCCCGCAGGCGTCTACGAGGTCGTCGAGGAGGCGGACGGACCGCGCTTTCAGATCAACGCCCAGAACTGCGTGCACTGCAAGACCTGCGACATCAAGGATCCCGCGCAGAACATCAACTGGGTAACGCCGGAAGGTGCCGGGGGGCCCAACTACGGGAACATGTAGCCGCTGGCTTCCTTGGGCTGAGCCGATGTTCAGCGCAGGGCCAATGCCAGGTACGCCACGGCAACCATGAGGACGTACCAGCCGGCAGCCAGGCTGGCCGAGGCCAGGAAATCGATCCGGCGGGTCTGCAACGCGACGACTTCCTTGATCGGGACTTCCACCTCCTCGCCCCGGATCACCTTGCGGTCTACGTGGGTAACCCTGAACTCCAGTTCACCCCGGCTAGTGGTGACGACCGACACGTGTTGCCCTGGGGTCACGAGGTCTCCGTTGCGAATGGCCTCCCGCAAAATCGGTGGCGGTTCCTCGAACTTCTCGATGCTGATGCAGCCAGCCATTGAAAGCAGCGCGAACAGCATGACTGTCCGGGCCGTGCCTGAACCCGGCCGACGAATGCGGTTCCAGCGAAACGGTTGACGAATACCCATGAGGCCTAGTCCGACAACCCACCGAACATGACATTCACAATGTCCTCCATCATGTCGTGCATGGCGAGCACGATTAGGACGCCGCCGACGAGGAGGTAGACACCCACGCCGGCCAACGCGGTACGACCTACGGAGACTTCGCGCGTCCGCAAGGCGAGAACGTCATCGATCGGAATGGTGACGCTCTCGCCTTCCACCGTTCCAAGGATGGCGTCCGGCTCAACGGCGGACACTCGGAAGGTGTGCTCCTTGCCGTTTCCGGTAACAACGCTGACCTCGTCGCCGGCCTGAACGATGGAACCGTTGCGGATCTGCGCCTGCAACGCTTCGGGCGGCATTTGGTTGGACTTCATGGTTGTGCAGCCGCCGCCTATCATGGCAGCGGCAACGAGCCACGCGAAGGAGCGACGCCAACGATACGCTTGGAACCCGGGGGCCGGATCACCGCCTGCCGCCAGTACCATTACAAGGGCTCCTCGGTTTTTGGTGTCGGCACCCTACGCTGCGCGGCTCACCCGCACAACACCAGCGATGTAACGAGGAGTAACCGGCGGTAACGGACTACGAACCGCGGCCTAGGACGAATCGCGTACCGCTGCTCCAGACGGCAAACTCCCCTTCGCGTGCTTCGCAGGCCAAATCCACCAATCGGTAGAACACGCTTCGAGCAATCAAGGCCCGCAAACCTCGACGCACTTCGACATAGGGACGCGGCTCGCCCTTGCGATCCTCGACCACGATCGGGTGGTCGGCATCGGCGAGGACGACATCTTCGACGTTGGTCGTGAACAGGATGCGACGCGCCCTCCCCTCGCCGTCGGTTTCCAAATCGGTCGCCAAGAACGGCGCATCGTCCACCCGTATCTTGAGCTTCTCCGCCGGCGTCACGAGAAAGTGTTCGCCGTTGTCGACGCGCAGGATGGTAGCGAAGAGCTTCGCGATCTCGAAACGCCGGATGAGGGCCCCCTCGTGATACCAGTCGCCGTTCGCGGCGATCCGTATATCGATCTCTCCTTGCCGCGGCGGATCCCATCGCTCAACTGGGGGCAGCCTACGGTCTCGCGCGGCCTCGAGGAGAGTTTGAAGTGTGCTCGGGGGCACGCGGTCGAGGGCTATCCGCCGATGAACTTCATGACCGTCACTTCCCCCTTGAACTGCACAGTCTGCTTGTCGCTCAGGGCCCCCATCAGGCGCGTCTGAAGGAGTGTTCTGGCTTGTTCGTCGGGTAGTTGGAGCAGGTCCGCGATGGGGTGCCGTTTGGTACTCGACAAACAGCCGTAGAGATACCCGTTGGAAGACAAACGCAGCCGGGTGCAGGACGCGCAGAACGGCTCGGACTCGTTCGCGATGATCCCGAACACTCCTCTCCCGGGAATCTCGTAGCGAACGGACGTCGAATCGTAGGCGGCGTCCGTGCGGGCGAACTCGTAGCGTTGACCGATCAGGGGGAGGATGTCGTCCATGCCGAAGAAGTCGCGCTGGTAGGCGGCGCTGTACTTCAAATGGCCCATGTTCATCAGCTCGATGAACCGCAGTTCGATGTCCCGTTCCAGACAGTAGGCCAGCATCGGCAGGATCTGGTCCACGTTCGCCGACTTCATCGGCACCATGTTCACCTTCACCTTCAGGCCGGCACCGAGCATTCGATCGATACCGTCCAGAACCGTGGCCAAGTCACCGCTTTTCGCGATGCTACGAAAGCGCAGGGCGTTCAAGGTGTCGAGGCTCACGTTGATGCGTTTCAGACCGGCGGCGGCGATCAAGTCCGCCTTCTTCGACAAGAACTGGCCGTTCGTCGTCACCGAGACGTCCTTCAAGGGCAGTTTCATGACGGCCGGCAGGAACTCGTCGAACTTCGGCGTCAGCAGGGGCTCGCCCCCGGTGATTCGAAGCTTGTCGATTCCCGCGGACTCCACCAGGAGTCGCACGGCGCGCAAGAGTTCCGCGGCACTCAACTCGGCCACCGCGGCCTGGAGGCGCTTCCCGTCGGGTACGCAGTAGGTACAGGCGTAGTTGCAGGCCGCGGTCAAACTGACCCGCAGGTTGCGGAACCGCCTCCCCTGAGCGTCAACGATCATGTTGATTGAACGGCGACCATGGGCAGAAGTGAGCAGGGATCATACTCGACACCGTTGTTTCGACGCGACCCGACCGTAGGGGACGGGCCAAGGAGTCTGCGCCGCAGCAACGGCGCGGAAGCGCCGTTGATGGGCGTGGAGTCCTCGGGCGGTGGGGGTTGGGGCCAGACGGCGAGGGCGCGCCCTTTCGGGCGCGTTCGAGCGGTCTGGCGGCGTTGTCCCGTCCCGTGCCATCGAGCTCGTGCGACGGCGCCCCCCTGGCGGGCGCGTTGGCGTCGCCCCCACGCGCTAGCCCTTTACTCCGCGTTCCAGTTCCCTCACGAGCGCCGTGACGAAATCGTTGGTCCAGAACACGGCGTTCGATCCCTTCACGAGTACCCGGTCCCCCGGTTCTAGGCGTTGTGCGCAGTAGGCTGCGAACGCCCCGTCCGCCCGCGGGCTCGCGCCGCACCGCATTTCCCGCGGCAAGGCTTCGTAGAGCGCCTCGATGGCGTCACCCACACAGAAGACACCTTCCAAGCCGTTGCAGTGCGCGGCCACCTCCGCGTGGTAGCGGGCCGTGTCCGGGCCCAGTTCACGCATGTCGCCGAGAATCGCCAAGCGGCGTGGCGGCTCCCCGGAAAAGGCATCTAGGGTTGCGGCCATGCTCGCGGGATTTGCGTTGTAGCTCTCGTCGATGATCGTCACCCCGGCCACCTCGACGCGGTTTCCCCGACCGCGCGGGACCCCCAGTCGCCGAAGCCGTTCCAATAGCTTGAGCGGCACGTCGAGGGCAACTAATACCGCCGCCGCCGCACAGACCGACATCGCCCGATGTGTGCCGCCGCCTGGTACCGGAACCCGCACTCCCCCCGCGGGCGACTCGATCTCGGCGATATTCCCCTCGACGCCCACGAGCCGAACGTCGGCCTTGGATTCGGTCCCGAACGTGATGCAGCGCCCGTCGTGGTCCGGCGCAATGCCGCACGGATGGACGAATACGCCGCCCGGGCGCAGGCCCTTTGCGATCGAGACCTTCTCGCAACGGATCGCCTCCAGCGTGCCGAAGTTCTCGATATGCGCGGGGTGCACGTTCAGCAGCACGGCGATGTCCGGTTGCACCAGACGGGCAAGCGGCTCGATCTCGCCGGGATGGTTCGTACCGATCTCGAACACTGCCGCATCCGCGTCGCGCGGGGTTCTCGCCAACGACAAGGGCACGCCAATGTGGTTGTTGAGGCTACCCGACGTCGCGAACGCGCCGAGCGCGGTGGCGGCGAACGACTTGAAAGTGGTCTTGCCGCTGCTGCCCGTGACCGCAACGACCGGACCATCGAGACGTCGGCGCGCCGCGCGACCAATGTCCCACAGACCATCTAGAGTGTCCTCCACGATTAGGGTCGGTGCACCGTAATCGTCCTCGCGGTGCGCAAGGACCGCCACGGCGCCCTTCTCGACCGCGTTCCTCGCATAGTCGTGACCGTCGCGGTCGGAACGGTTGCTCACCTGGAAACGCCGCCCCGGGTCACCGGTCAGTGCCACGAAGAGGTCGCCGGGTTCGGTCAGTCGCGAGTCGATACCGATTCCAAAGACATCCGGTCCTTCGGCTCTCTCCGCATTGACGGCGGTCGCCAGCGCTTGGTACGACCATAGTCGCCTGATCATATAGAAACGCTCTGCATCCGCATGTTTTTACTACCTAAGCCCGTGTACAACGTCTCCCCTACTTGAACATAGGCACCGCTTGCGCTCAAGCGCTCGGGCCAACGACAATGCCGCGAGTCGTTCGGTTGTGGGAAATTCCCATGTCCATCGTGAGCGTCGTCGGCAAGGTGTTCTCCGGCATCTCCCGGGCCTTTGCCTTTGCGCGGGTCACCCTCGCCAACCTGCTGGTCGTCTTGGTCGTCGTCCTCGTGGTGATGGTATTCGTGTCAGGTACCGGCCGCGTCGAGGTGTCCGACGGTTCGGCGCTGCTGCTCGAAACCGATGGCACGATCGTCGAGCAGGCCGGTGGCCAGGATCCGCTGGCCGTGCTGGCTGGCGCATCACTCCGCGAGACGCCCCTTAGGGACATCCTCTCCGTCATCGACAAGGCCTCAGGGGACGACCGCGTCGACGCCCTGGTTCTCGACACATCGTCGCTTGGCTATGTCGCGCCTGCCCAACTGGAAGTGATCGGCAACGCCCTGGAGGCTTTCCGCGGCGGCGGCAAGACGATCCTCGCCAAGAGCGACTTCTACAACCGTGATCAATACTACCTCGCGAGTTTCGCCGACGAAGTGGTGATGCATCCCTTGGGGGAGGTCGCACTCACCGGCTACGGCACCTACCGGAACTACTACGGCGGCCTCCTGGACAGGCTCAAGGTCAATATCCACGTCTTTCGCGTGGGGACCTACAAGTCGTTCGTCGAGCCGTATACCAGCACGGGAATGTCGGAGGCGGCCCGGCAGGCAAACCAAGCCATGATCGATCGCCTGTGGCGCAGTTTCGTCGAACGCGTTGCCCCGAACCGCGGCATCGAGCCTGCGAAGCTCGTTGCCTACGCCAACCAATACGATCAGTTGCTTCGCGGAACCGGCGGCGACACGGCTCGTCTGGCCTTGGAATACGGGCTGGTCGACCAGTTGTTCGACCCCGAAGCCCTGTCGAAACACCTCAATGGACTGACCGCTGGCAAGGACTCGTTTGCCCACGTCGCCCTAGGTGACTACGTGGATCCCCACCTGCCGCCGCTTTTCGGCACCTCGGTCGCCGTGGTCCCCTTGACCGGAACGATCGTCATGGGTGACGCCCCGCGCGGTTTCATCGGGGCCGACACCGCGTCCAGACTCCTTTCCGATCTCAGGGAGGATCCCCAGGTGGGTGCGGTGGTGCTCCGAATCGATTCAGGTGGGGGCAGCGCCTTCGCTTCCGAGCAGATTCGCGCCGAAATCGCCCGGATACAGAGCGAGGACACCCCGGTGGTGGTCTCCATGGCCGGTACCGCGGCGTCGGGCGGCTATTGGATCGCGGCCACGGCCGACGAGATCTGGGCCGCGCCAACCACGGTGACCGGGTCGATCGGCATTTTCGCCATCGTCCCGACCTTCGAGGAGACCCTGGGCGAGATCGGGGTCAACCGCGACGGCGTCGGCACCGGCCCGTTCGTCGGCGCGCTTGACCCGATCGGGGGCGTCGGCGAGGCAATGGCTCGCGCCCTGCAGTCGAATGTCGAATACGGCTACCGGCGTTTTGTCGATCTCGTCGCCGAGGGCCGCGGCCTCGCGACCGAGGACGTGGAAGGCATCGCCCAGGGCCGGGTCTGGCTTGGCGTGGATGCGCTTGAACACGGCCTGGTGGACCAACTCGGCCATCTCGACGAGGCCATCGCCAGTGCCGCCGCTCTCGCCGGCCTTGACCGGTACCAGGTCCGCTACGTCGAAGAACCGCTAACCACGCAGGAGATTCTGATGCGACAGTTCCTAGACGACATCGGATTCGAACCGTCGACCCGGGGGCTCCACGGCACCCTCGGCGAGCTTCTCGTTCGGGAGCTAGGTCAGCTCGGGTCCCTCAACGACCCCCAGCATCTCTATGCCCTTTGCGAAACCTGTCCCGGGCGCTATTGAGCCTCCCAGTAGTCGCGGACGGTGGCTTTCATCTCCCGGCAAAGCAGAACGATGCCGACCAGGTTCGGCAAGGCCATCAAGGTGAGCGTGACGGCGGACACCAGCCAGACCAGCGACGTGTCCAGGATCGTCGCCAGGAAGAACGCGAGAACGTACGCGCCACGATAGGGCATAACCCATCGGGTGGTGCCGAACAGGTAGGTGATTGCGCGGTCGCCGTAGTAGGACCACGCAATGGCCGTGCTGAACGCGAACAGGACCAGGCCGACGGTCACCGCGTATTGGCCATACTCGCCGAAGAAGCTCCGTTTGAATGCCTCGGACGTTAGACGCACTGAGTGCACCAGGGATTTGCCACTGAGCGTGATTCCGGGCGTGGCGAGTGACCCGTTCTCCACCGCGATGATCCCGCTGAAAGGCGTTCCGCCTGCGCCAAGAAACCGAACATCCTCGGCGATCGATCGATTGTGCAGAACGGTAATGCCGCCCCCATCGAGGCGACCACCGGCGACCTCGAAGGTGCCCGTTGCCCGTTCGACGTCTGCAATCGCGTAGGAAACGCCGCCCAAGGTCACCGTGTCGGCGTCGACGTCGTTCAGGTACGCGTGCAGGCTGGCGACGTGCTGCGGGTTGGAGTCGGTATAGGTACCGGCAATGAACTGGGTGTCGAAAACGTCGAATTCGGTGTCGAACTTGTCCTTCCAGGCCCCGGACGCCAGAATGACGATGCCGGTCAACGTGCAGATGACCAGGGTGTCCAGGAACGGTTCGAGAATCGACACGAAACCCTCGGACACCGGTTCGTCCGCGCGGGCGGATGCGTGGGCAATCGGGGCCGAGCCCTGCCCGGCTTCGTTGGAAAAAAGGCCCCGGTTGACGCCCTTGTTGAACGCATAGGCGAAGGTCGCGCCGAGAAAGCCCCCGGTAGCTGCGGATCCCGTGAACGCGTCCCGGAACACCGAGACGAAGGCGGGACCCACCTCGTGGTAGTTCGTCGCCAGCACCGCAAATGCGCCGATCGCGTAGAGGATACCCATCGCCGGCACAATGGCCGTGGCCACCCGGGCGATGCGCTTGATGCCGCCGATGATGACCAGTCCTAGGAGCGTCGCGAGTACCAGGCCACTTGCCCAGGTTGGTATCTGGAAGGAGGCCTGGAGACCCTCCGCCATGTTGTTGCTCTGGGGCATGTTCCCCGAGCCCAAGGTGCTCAGCACGGTGGCCGCGGCGAAGAACACCGCGAGCCACTTCATGTTAAGCCCGCGCTCCATGAAGTACATCGGCCCGCCCGCGATTTCGCCCCTGTCGTCCTTGACCCGGTACTTGTGGGAGATGGTCACCTCCACGAACTTCGTGGTCATGCCAACGAACGCGGTGGCCCACATCCAGAACAAGGCGGCTGGGCCGCCCAGGAAGATGGCCAATGCGACCCCGCCGATGTTCCCCGTTCCGACCGTTCCCGAGAGCGCGGTGGAAAGCGCCTGAAGGTGCGTGGTGTCGCCCTCCGCGTCGGCGCGAGTGTGGCGGCCCAACAGCACGCCCCAGGCCCGCCTGAAGTACCGGACCTGGGGAAAGCCCAGATAGATCGTGAAGAAACAGCCGACGCCGAGGAGCAGGTACGGGAAATAGACCGCGCCGCCCAGCACGCCGTCGAGAGCGACCAGCACCTTCTCGGCGCCCAGGGTGAACGCGTCCATCCGAAGCGACCGTTACGGTTTGCCGAACAGCGCCGCGCGCATCACGGCATGCAGTTCATGCTGATCCATGACACCGCCCACGCCGTCCGCGCCGGCCGCATACCCCAATATGGGGTTGACCCCCATTCCGTCACCCACGAAAAGGATGACGCCGCAGGTCCGCTCGCCCTCCTCCGCCACTGTGGCAGCAGCAGCCAACAGGAATGGAATTAGATTCAATGAGGCTCTTAACATATTGATTTCTGGTACTCCTATTGGTCTTCTAGCCGTCGAATGGGATCTCGCATCGTGACGAACTCTTCCGCCGCCGTTGGATGGATGCCAATCGTGGCGTCGAAGTCCCCTTTCGTGGCGCCCGCCGTGATGGCCACGCCGAGGCCCTGAATGATTTCGCCGGCCTCCGGGCCACACATGTGGGCGGCCAGAACCCGATCGTCTTCGCCGTCGACTAGGAGTTTCATCATCGTTCGTTCACCGCGTCCCGTCAGGGTGTGCTTCATGGGCTTGAAGCTCGACTCGTAGACGGCCAGGTGCGGATGTTTCCTGCGGGCTTCCTCCTCCGTGGGTCCCACCGTACCGATGTTCGGCTGGCAGAATATCGCGGTGGGCACCTTGCCGTAGTCCACAGACCGGGATTCATCGTTGAACAGGTTGTGCGCCACGCACATGCCTTCCGCGATAGCCACCGGCGTCAACTGCAACCGGTCGATGACATCGCCGATTGCGTAGATGTGCGGAACGTTGGTGCGATAGTACCGGTCAACCGGGATGGAGCCCCCATCGCCAAGGTTCACCCCCGCCGCCTCGAGGCCAAGCCCTCCGCTTACCGGGGACCGACCGGTCGCCACCATGACCAGGTCGACATCCAAGTGCCGACCATCCTCGAATCGGCAACGCAGTTCGCTGCCCCGGCGCTCGACGCCGTGGATTCGGGTATCGAATCGCAGCTCCACTCCCTTGGAACGGATTTCGTCCGCCACGAAACGGCGGATGCCCCCGTCGAAGCCGCGCAGGAAGAGTTCACCTCGATAGGCAAGCCACACCTGGGCCCCGAGTCCGGCATAGATCCCGGCGAATTCCACGGCGATGTAGCCGCCGCCGATGATAAGAACCCTCTCCGGAAACTGGTCGAGATAGAAGGCTTCGTTGGACGTGATCACGTGTTCGTTGCCCGGGAACGGCGGCACCACGGGCCAGCTGCCCGTCGCGACAAGTATGTTCTCCGCTGTGAGCGTGCGGTCCCCCACCCGTACCCGGTGGGGGCCGGTCAAGACCGCCCGTTCTGCGAGTATCTCCACGCCGGCCCCGTCCAGCAGGCCGTGATAGATGCCGTTCAAACGCTCGATTTCTCGTGTTTTGTTGTCGCGGAGCGTGGGCCAATGGAAATCGGCACCACCGACGTCCCAGCCGTACGCCCTGGCGTCGTCGAAGTCCTCGGCGAAGTGGGCGCCGTAGACAAAGAGCTTCTTCGGAACGCACCCGACATTCACGCAAGTGCCGCCCAGGTAGCGCTCTTCCGCGATTCCAACCCGGGCACCGAATCCAGCCGCCACGCGGGCCGCCCTCACTCCGCCGGAGCCCGCGCCGATGACAAAGAGGTCGTAGTCGTAGTTCCGCACCGCCGGATGGTCCCCATGCCCGCAAGACTCATGTGCCAAGCGGTTCCTCGGCTCCAGAGGCTTTGGGCCATGCGGTTCCGCTTGATGCCGCGACCGAGGCCGGGACACCGGGCTCAAGAGATAGTAGCGCATCACGGATTCCGTTAGCATCGTCCGGCGGTCCGCCCTCACCCACACGCTTCTTCGCCAACACGCCCATTGGGAGATTCGAGCGCCATGAATGTGACGATCTTCGGTACCGGCTACGTGGGCTTGGTGACCGGCGCCTGTTTCGCGGAGATGGGTAACCGGGTGCTCTGCGTCGACGTGGACGAAGACAGGATCGCCATGCTCAACGATGGTCTGATGCCGATCTACGAACCCGGTCTGCCCGCCCTGGTGGCTACCAACAGGGCGGCGGGCCGATTGACCTTCGGCGCCGATGGAAAGGCAGGCGTCATGGAAGCGGATGTCGCATTTCTAGCAGTCGGTACGCCGGCGAGGAGTGACGGTTCGACGGATCTCAGCCCTGTGTTCGCGGTTGCCACGTCCATCGGCGAACACATGGACCATCCCATCGTCGTGGCCACCAAATCCACCGTTCCAGTGGGGACTGCCGACGAGATGGGCCGGATCATCCAGGCGAAACTCGACGAACGCGGCGTAGACCTTCGATTCGCCGTCGTGTCGAACCCGGAGTTCCTCAAGGAAGGTGCCGCGATTTCGGACTTCATGAAGCCGGATCGCATCGTCCTGGGCAGTGCAGACGAGGGTGCCACCCGCCTGCTCGAGGAGCTATACGCGCCCTTCAATCGGAACCACGACAAGATCCTGCAAATGGATGTTCGTTCCGCCGAACTCACCAAGTACGCGGCGAACGTCATGCTGGCCACCCGGATCAGCTTGATGAACGAGTTCGCGAATTTCGCCGACCGGGTGGGCGCCGACATCGAGGCCGTCCGCCATGGGATCGGATCGGACCCCCGGATCGGATACCAGTTCATCTATGCCGGATGCGGTTACGGCGGTTCCTGCTTTCCCAAGGATGTCCGCGCCATGGCGTACATGGCCCACGAAGTCGGCCAGTCCGCCGAGATCGTCCGAAGCGTGGAGGCCGTGAACCAACGCCAGAAGCGGATTGTCGTGGATCGCCTCAACGAACACTTCGGCGGCGATCTGTCGGGCCGCGCCCTGGCCCTCTGGGGCCTATCCTTCAAACCCAACACGGACGACATGCGCGAAGCCCCTAGCCGGGTCGTCATGGAAGCGGCCTGGGCGGCCGGCGCGACGGTACGAGCCTACGACCCGGTTGCACTGGCGGAGGCGGCAAGGTTGTATGGTCCGCGGGAGGACCTAGTCCTCTGTCGTCACCGAGACGAGGCGTTGGCCGGCGCCGACGCGCTCGTGGTGGTCACGGAATGGAACGAGTTCAGGAGTCCCGACTTCGACGCCATCAAGGCCGCGCTCAAGCATCCGGTCATCTTCGATGGCCGCAATCTCTACGACCCGAGAACGCTCGCGGCGCTCGGGTTGACCCATATCGGCATTGGTCGCAACCAGTCCGTTAGCGCCACAAAGCCCGGTGCCCATGGGGCGCCGCGTTTCACCCCAGCCCAAGCCGCCCCTCCATGATGGGGTATCGTCCTTTCGCCGCATTCGCCGTCTTGACGGCGTCAACGGTTGTTTGCGCCGACGTCGACGACCGCGATTGGTGCATCACCTACACCGACCATTTCGAGGTGGTATCCGACCTGCCCCGGGTCAAGGCCTTGGAGCTGGTCGTTCAACTCGACCAGTTCCGGGCCGCGGCCAGTGCCCTTTTGCCCGGCGGGTCCCGTGAGGCCGCTCCCCCCCTCAAGGTCATCGCATTCGAGCGTGCCCGGGACTTCGCGACAGTCTTCGACAGCACCCATATCGCCGGGTTCACGCGCCCATCGTTGGACCAAAGCTTGCTAGCGGCACGTCCCGATCCGAGGGGCGAACACCTCAACCGCAACACATTCCACGAGTACGTCCACTATCTGGTGCGCAGTCGTGCGACCCTCAACCTACCCATCTGGTACGAGGAGGGTTTCGCCTCCTATCTGTCGACGCTCAGCATAGACCCGGCCGGTATCGTGACCGTTGGCCGGATACCGTACGCCTACCTGCGTGGTGTTCTCTTGCTCCCCGGACTCAGCATCCCCGATGTCATCGGCGAGCGGTTCCGACTCGATCCCCGGCGCCACGACCTGTCGAAGGTCTATGGCCTCGCCTGGGCGATCGTGCGTTTCCTGCACCATGCGGAGGACGACAACGGCGAGCGCTACGCCAGCCGGCTAGGGGACATGCTTACGGCGATCGACAACGGGGCCAGCAGCGAGGAAGCCTTGGAGTCGTCGCTCGGGCTCGACACCGAGGGTCTGAAGGGACGCCTCAAGAACTACTACGACCACGACCAATTGCCGGTATTCCGTTTCCGCACGGAAACAGAGGATAGGCTTGCGTTCCGCCGCGACTGCCTGGACGCGATCGACACACGCAAGCACCTCGCCGAGGTGGCGGCATTACACCATCCACGGTTTGCGATCGACCTCTATGAGAGCATCCTCGCCGGGAAACCGGACGATGTCGACGCCTTGGTCGGCCTATCCCGAATCGTATCCGGGCGCCGCAAGTCGGAACTTGCCAGGCAAGCCCATCGCGTTGACCCGACGCATCCCGCCGCCATCGTCCGAATGGCTGAAGTTGAGGTCTTCGCCTGCCAGGCGAACAGCGTGGACTGCGGGGACGCGCTGCCCAAAGCAATTAGTCTCTATACGGAGGCCTTGACGTCGGATCGCCACCGGGTCGCTGCGGCGTACGGCCTTGGCATCTTGAGCCTCTACGTCGAACGCCCTCTCGACGCACTGGAATACCTCCGCGCCGCCTACGCGCGTGCACCGTGGTCGCCGCAGATCCACTACTACCTGGGCGAGGCATACGGACGTTCCGGAGACCGAAAGCGGGCCGTCCCGCACTTGAGGAAAACCGCATTCTGGCATCCAGAAGAATCCTGGCGGCAAAAGGCCCGTCAGATGCTTGCCCGCCTAGGCGAAGAATCCGCCGGGGTTAACCCGCCCTGAGTCAACCCCCTTCGATCCGCTCCATGAAGAACACCTCGCTGCCCGGGGCGATCGGCTCGAGCCAGGCGTCCTGGTAGATCTGTCCGTTGATGGCCACGGCGGTCTTGGTCAGCGCCTCTTCGATGCCCGGCCACCGTTCTTCAAGTACGCGCACGAGTCCGCGATAGTTGCGGCATTCCACGTCGATCTCGCGAACGCCCCCGGTGTTGGACGTCAGGTGATCGGGGAAAACGACCTTGACCGGTTGCATGGATTCTCCCGTGGGGACAGTCGATGCGGACAGATTGTATCGAGGCCCCCGACGCTCGCAAGACATCCTGACTACTTGAGGATACAACGGGCTGGCGCTCTCGACGGCGGCGCTGTAGCGTAGGCGCACCACCGAATCGCCCATTCGACCACCTGTTGCCGAGCCTCGTTGTGACCGCTGTAGATCTCGAATCCCATCTAGCCCCGCGTACCCCATCGGCAATACGAGGCGCGTTGCACGCGACGATGGCGATTGCATCCGGCAACACCCGTCTCACCGCCTTGGCTGTCACCGACCGGGGCGTCACATTCGACTCGACCCTTAAGGCCGACGTGACCTTTGTCTTCGACAGCGCGGAGACGGCGCTCGCGGTCTTGACCGGCAAGGAGGATCCCATTGCGGCCTTCCTGGACGGTCGATTCCGATCGGACGGGTACCTGCCCCTGGCCTTCGTCCTGCTGGGTCTCTTCCGGCCTGGCGCGGAAATCACGCCACCGCCATAGGCTGGCTATGCGGTGGGGGCGTCCTGTCGCGACATCTCGTCCACGAACGCATCGATCAGCCAACGCGAAATGGCCGTGCCGCCCGGGACATTGGGTAGCCGACGATAATGGAACCAGCGCGCCTCGGCGATCTCGCCATCCTGGCAGACGATGTCGCCTGCCCGGTAGTCGGCATGGAAACCCAGCATCAGGGAGTTGGGGAACGGCCAGGACTGACTTCCCATATAGCGCAGGTTCTCGACGGCTAGTCCAACCTCCTCGGCAACTTCCCGGTGCACGGTCTGCTCGATCGACTCGCCCGGCTCCACGAAACCGGCCAGGGTCGAGAACATGCTTGTCGGCCAGGCGGCGTTGCGGGCGAGCAGCATTTCTTCGCCCCGGCGCACGAGCACGATAATGCTCGGCGAGAGCCGCGGATAGGTGGTCAGACCACACGCCGGACACAACTTCGCGCGGTCCGTGGGATGGTCCTGGTTGGGGGCGCCGCAACGTCCGCAGTGTAGATGGTCCCGGTGCCACTCGACGATCTGCTTGGCTCGCCCTGCCAGGGAGAAGAAATCCGGTTCCACGCGCCCCAGCCACGCCCGTAGGCCCGCCAACGCGAATCCCTCCGGGGCGGTACCCATGGCCCGGAGGGCATAGCAGGCCCGCCCTTCCCAACGTCCGAGATAGTGCTTGTAGTCGACCTCGAGGTCCACCCACCTGAACTCGTCGGCGGTTACCGGCCGGGGAACCCCCTGCTCGCTGATGGACAGCAGATCGTCGCCGAGGCAGACGAAGTAAAGGGCGTCTGCGACATCAAGGCCGGCCGGAGGCTCGGTTTCGGAGATGAACTTGGAGGGGCGTGCATCGAATGCTTTGAACAATGGCGGTACCTGCGTGTTGCTATACTCGCGCCGTTTAAGGCTCATCCCCACGAGTGTGTCGGATTGGTCGCTCGAGCGGCAAGTCCAAGGTGTTGGCGTGCCCGGTCGACAATAGGAGTGCATATGGCGCAGTCAATAGGTTCCCGCGACTCGGCCTGGTGGGCAGCTTATTGGACGAACTTCCTCGGCGAGGCACCGCTTTGGTACAAGTGGACGATCATCGGCTTCCTGGCCGTCAATCCCGTCCTGTATCTGCAGGTCGACCCCTACATCGCCGGCTGGGTGCTGGTGCTGCAGTTCATCTTCACGCTGGCCATGGCGCTCAAATGCTATCCACTGCAACCGGGGGGACTGCTCGCCATCGAGGCGTTGGTGCTCCAGATGACCTCGCCGGAGCATGTCTACCACGAGGTCGAGGACAACCTGAAGGTGATCCTGCTCCTCGTCTTCATGGTGGCTGGCATTTTCTTCATGAAGGAACTGCTGCTGTTCACCTTCACGAAACTGCTGGTGAAACTCCGCAGCAAGACGCTGCTGTCGTTGATGTTCTGCTTTGTCGCAGCCGTCCTGTCGGCGTTTCTCGACGCTCTTACGGTGACGGCGGTGGTCATCAGCGTCGCCGTCGGTTTCTACGGTGTCTACCATCGCATCGCCTCCGGCGGGGTCCATCTCGATGCCGATGTCCCGGAACTGCATCGCGAAGACCTCGATCAGTTCCGGGCGTTCCTGCGCAACCTCGTCATGCACGCGGCGGTGGGGACGGCCTTGGGCGGCGTCACCACCATCGTCGGCGAGCCCCAGAACATCCTGATCGCCGACAAGATGGGATGGGTGTTCATGGAGTTCTTCGACCGGATGGCACCCGTCACCATGCCCGTACTCGCCGTCGGGTTGGTTACTTGTCTTCTGCTGGAACGGGTGAAGTGGTTCGGATACGGGGCCACCATCCCGGCACCGGTGCTGGCGGTACTTCAGGAATACGATTTGGAGGAATCCGCGAAGCGCACCCGGCGGGAGAGTGCCCGCCTCGTCGTGCAGGCCATCGCGGCGTTGTTCCTGGTATTCGCGCTGGCTTTCCACATCGCGGAGGTCGGTCTGGTCGGCCTCTCGATCATCGTGCTGCAGACCGCCTTCAACGGCATCGTCGAGGAGCACCGCCTCGGGCACGCTTTCGAGGAGGCGCTTCCCTTTACGGCGCTACTGTGCGTGTTCTTCGCGATCGTCGCGGTGATATCGGACCAGCAACTGTTCCAGCCGGTGATCGACTACGTCCTGACCCTGCCCGCCAGCCAGCAGCCCGGCGTTTTCTACATCGCCAACGGCGTCCTGTCGATGATCAGCGACAATGTCTTCGTCGCGACGGTCTACATCAAAGAGGTGGAACGCGCGTTCGACGCCGGCACCATCACCCGTGACCAGTTCGACCTTCTGGCCGTGGCAATCAATACCGGCACCAACATCCCGAGCGTGGCAACGCCCAACGGCCAAGCGGCGTTCCTGTTCCTGCTCACATCGTCGCTGGCACCGCTGATCCGCCTTTCCTATGGACGCATGGTCGTCATGGCGGTGCCGTACACCATCACCATGGGAATCACCGGCTGGATCTTCGTGACCTGGGGCCTCTAGCCCCCTTCAGACTCGCTCCCTCCGCCGACGCCAAACCGCCCCGTTCGCCGCACCGGCATCGAGGTTGTCTAGGTACGCCTCGTGCACGGAGACTTCCTCGGGAGACGCCAAGACGACGGCGACCGCGGGCCGGTCCTCCGGCAACCGGGTGATTTCCCGTACGCCAAGGGCCTCCGCTAGAGCATCGTCGTCATCCTCGAACAACGACATCTGCCCGCCAGTCATCCGGAGATAGACGTCGGCCAGTATCTCGGCGTCCAACAGCGCGCCATGCAGTTCCCGCGCCGAGTTGTCCACCTCGTAGCGCCGGCACAGCGCATCCAAGCCGTTCTTCTGACCGGGATGCTTGCGACGCGCCATGGCGAGGGAGTCGGTCACGGTACAGATGTCGACGAGTTTGTTCGCCCCGGGGCGGTCGAGCAGCTTCAGTTCGTAGTCGATGAATTCGAGATCGAAGGGCGCGTTGTGGATGATCACCTCCGCGTCCTCCACGAACGCCAGGAATTGGTCCGCGACCTCCGCGAACTTCGGCTTGCCCGCCAGGAATCCGGCATCGAGCCCGTGCACGTCGTAGGCGGCATCGTCTATCTGGCGTTCCGGGTCCATGTAGAGCTGCAAGCGACGGCCCGTGATTTTGCGGTCGACGATCTCAACCGCCCCTATTTCGATGACTCGATGTCCGCCATGCTCCGGTTCGAGCCCCGTGGTTTCCGTGTCGAGAACTACCTGCCTCATTGATCGCCGTCCTCCCTGGCTCTCTCCCCGTTGAGCATCTCGTCGATGGCCTGGTTCGCGGCATGGTCCACGGCTTCGTTCTCGGCATGTCCGCTGTGCCCCTTGACCCACCGCCAGGACACCTCGTGGCCTTCGTTCAGTGCGTCGAGCCGCTGCCAAAGGTCGACGTTCAGGACCGGTCGGTTGCCAGCCCGGGTCCATCCTCGCCGCTTCCAACCGATGATCCAACGGGTGATCCCCTGCCTCACATATTCGGAGTCGGTGGTCAATGTGACCTTGCTCGGTCTCTTCAGTGCCGCAAGCCCCTCGATGGCGGCCCTGAGCTCCATCCGGTTGTTCGTGGTACGGGCTTCGGCACCGCGAATGGATTTCTCCGTATCTCCATATCGCAGCAAGGCCGCCCAGCCACCTGGACCCGGATTGCCCCGGCATGCACCGTCCGTGAAGATCTCGACGCGGCTAGCTCGACTCCTCGAGCCGCGCTGATGTTCAGAAACCGGCTGCATATGCAACAGCGCTCAGGGTTGCTCTTGACCGCCTTGGGTACTCCCGAGGCGCACTCGTGTACACGCGAGTCGCGCCCGCATTGGGTAGAACCGCCGGCGCGAACTCGCGGCCATGTTGTCGCCGGTTGCGATCTTGGAGGATGTACCCGTAGCCGCGCTTGGTCGCTGCGAGTATGTAGGCGCCACCCAACGGGGGCTGCAGTCGGTTCACCCACGCGCTTGCCGCTGGCCATCGATCGCCGGCGAGGGCCACCGGCAGCGCGGAGCGGTAGTTCAGGTAGACGGTTCGGGCATCCCGGCTCATTCCAAGGACCGTAAGCCACTCACCGAGTCGAGGAACGCTTAAGGGCCGTAGATCACGGAACGCGGGGAGTGGTTTGCACAACAACCACAGGCTGAACGGGTTGAACCCCACGACGACCAACCTGCCCCCCGGCTTGAGCACCCGTGCCGCTTCGCGGAGGGTGCCTCGCCGGTTCGCGGCCACGTCCAGCGCATGATGCAGAACCACGCCATCGATGCTCGCCTCGGCGAAGGGCAGTTCGGCGGTGTCGGCGACGACAAGGTCCACGTCCGCCGTGTCAGCCCATTCGCTCTCCCGCGCTGAAGGTTCGTCCCGCCCCAAGGCCGCGTGCATAGCGCAGATCCGGGCGCGGACCATGCATTGCGCAGTGGTGTCCACCAAGTCGGCGCCGGTGCCCATCCACAGCAAGGAATCGCCAAGGAACCTGCGAACGGATTCCTGCAGCGCGGGACGTTCCAAGGCGAGCAGCCGGCCGCCGGCCGGGGTGGCTAGCCAATCGGCCAGACGGCGTCGCCTTTCGTCGGCGCGCCTACCGTGACCGGCGGCGGGGGATCCGCGGCGGGGTTCCGTCCCGCCTTGGTTCAGATCTGCGTTTGCCAAGTAATCCGCTTTCCCGCAAAGTACTTGCGCCTAGCGACGGCATCCCGGCCCGACGGGTGATGACGCCAATACGGCATCGAATTTCGGGTCGAGTGGAGCCTTTAGCCGCGTTCAACCATGTGAGTGACGAGATTCTGACGACCGCCAACGTGTTCTGCAACCGCCCGTTGCCGGTTTTCCCGCGCCCGACCGGCCAAGCTGACGTTCAGACTGCCACATCGACAACGAGGCCGTTTGCGCTCTGCGTTGTGCTATTCGGCCTCTCCGGCTGTTTGATCGTCGAGACCCCCTCGGAGGCCGATCGCCCCGACGATCCAGCTATCGATGAGCCCCCTGTCGAGGCCACCCGCGCCGACGCGACGGCCGATTTGGTAGTGCCGGAGGCCGCCGTAGCGACTCCCACCGGGACAACCTCCCCCGCTTCCCCCGAAGTGCCATCCCAATCGCCGAACGAAGCGCCCGGGCCGTCTCCGACCGAATCCGTGCCTATCGATGTGCTGGATTCCCCGGCTGTCGACGAGACGGTGACGATCGGGTTCCTTGATCGGCTAAGGGGCAGCTTTCGGTTGGATCACTCCTTGCATCGCAAGGGTGTCGCCAAGGAAATCGACTGGGTAGCCCGACGACCCGAGCGCCTTGCCAGACGCGACCGTTTGCTCGAATACCTGCCCTATCTTTGCGAAAAGGTGTGGGATCGCGGCATGCCCGGCGAAATCTGCCTACTGCCAATCGTCGAGAGTCGGCTCGACCCCTTTGCATTCTCCCCGGGAGGCGCTGTCGGCCTTTGGCAGTTCATACCGGCAACCGCCAAGCGCTTCGGCCTGAAGATCGACTGGTGGGTAGACGAGAGACGAGACGTCGTGCTCGCCACCGATGCCGCATTGAACTACCTGGAGGTACTTCACGACCTCTTCGGGGACTGGCTCCTCGCCCTTGCCGCATACAATTGGGGCGAGGGGCGCGTGAGTCGAGCGCTGCGCCGCAGCGGGCCCGACGCCGGCTTCTTCGACATCAAGGTTCCCCGGGAAACCGCCCACTACGTTGATCGTCTTTTGGCGTATTCAGCGCTTTTCGCCCAACCGGCAAGCTTCGGCGTCGAACTGCCGCTTACGAACCTGGAGACAACGTCCGTCGCCTTCGCCGTGGTCGAAACGGGAGGCCAGGTCGACCTGGCGCGGGCGGCGGAAGCCTTGGGTTGCGACCTGGACGAGATCTACCGGCGCAACCCGGCCCTCAACCGTTGGGCCACCCACCCGGAAGGTCCCCACCGGCTTCTGGTCAGCGCTGCAAGCCATACGACCGCAGAGCGAGCGCTCGCCCAGATCCCCGAGGACGAGCGAATCGCCTGGGTCCGACATCTCGTTGTATCCGGCGAGACACTTAGCGAAATCGCCGTCGCCTATCGGACGAGTGTGGCGACCCTTCAGCAAGCCAACCGCTTGCCGGGCACGCTCATTCGCATGGGCGACTACCTGCTCGTTCCGACGACGCACCGACCCCTTGAGGACTACGCGCGGTATTCGCGTCCATTGGCAGGCCGTCCGGCGGGCGTATACGTCGTCAAGGCCGGCGACACGATCTGGGACATCGCCCGACTGCTCGGCTTGAAACGCCAAGCACTGATGAACGCTAACCAGATCGGGCCCGACGATATCCTTAAGATAGGACAGCGTCTGTCGATCCCCAACTGACCGGTCACCCCGACGGCGTGAATTCGATGGCGCTGATCGACGCGTCGGCCCGCAGGGTACGGATCAAGGCTTCGAGATTCTGGCCTGCCACCAGTTGTTCAACCCACCGTGCGAGGGCGCTGCGGTCGGCTTCGCTCATCGCGCCGTAGTCGCGCAGAACCACGTTCGAAAGAACCACCAGGGCCCGGGAGCCGTCGCCAAGCGCCGAAACGTCCGAGACCCGTTCGCCCTTCGGCGGGGCCACCATTTCGAATGCGGTGGCACGGATCTCCGCCGGCACCGATGGCTCCGTACGCTCCATATCGTCCGCGCGCTGCCATGCGATCCCCGTCGAATCCGCAAGCTCCGTGGGCGTGGCCCCATCCGCAAGCTGCCCCAAGGCATCGAATGCGGCGTCCTCCGTTAGGCGACGTGCCCGTTCCACGGCTAGCTGTTCGCGGATCTCTTCGCGCACTTCGTCGATGGGGCGCTCGATTGGCGGGTGGCGTTGTCGGAGGCGTACCACGACGGCGGCGTCGGCTGTTGCCACTGCGGCACTGTTGTAGCCCCCGACGAGAACGTCGTCCTCGAACGCCGCCCCGCGAACGGCCTGATCCGCGAAGATCCCGGCGCGAGATGATCGGGTGGCACCTTCCAGTGTTTCGATTTCCAGACCGTAGCGCTCCTTGAGCCCGTCCAGGGTGTCGCCTTCTTCGAATGCCAGTTCGTCAACCTCGCGAAGCATCTCGTTGAAAAGCCTGTCCGCCTCTTGACTGCGCAGTTCGGCTTCGATGTCGGCGGTGCGTTCCGCCAGTGACGGGACAGCCACGTCTACCATCTCGACGAATTTGATCAGGTGGACACCGAACTCTGTCTGCACGGGTCTCGACACCTCGCCCGGCGCCAGCGCCCACAAGGCGGTCTCGAGCTCCGGCGCAGCCAAGTTGCCTTTGCGGACGACGCCTAGGTCCCCGCCATCGTCCGCCAAGTCCTCTGAGATCGCCCGGGCGCGCTCCTCGAAGCTTGCGCCCTCGTCTACGATCGAGCTGCGGACTTCGGATAGGACCGCAACGGCGTCCTCCACGCTGCGTTCGTCGTTCACCTCGAGCAGAATGTGCGCCGCGCGCCGCCCTGGTTCGGGCACGGCGGCGATCTCATCGTGGTAGGCAAGCTCGATCGCGGTCTCCTCGATGACGACCTCCGCCTCGAAAGGCGCGCGCAACAGGCGAACGTAGTCGAAGTCGAACTTCTCCGCCGTCATGTAGTCGTCCAGGAAGTTGCCGTAGTGCTCCTCGACCTCTTCCTCGGTGACCTCCACCTCGGCGGCGAAGGTGCCGATGTCGAAGAGCAGGTAGGCAATGTCCCGACGCTGATCCAGGATGCGGGCGTAGCGCCTCAACTCCCGCTGGGTAACGAAGGCCGTCTCGCTCAGGCTGGTCCTGATCTGGTTCTGCAGTAGGCGCGCCGCTTGATCGGCCTGGTAGGAGCTCGGCGTGTGGCCGAACCCGGCAAGCCAGTTGCGGTACATCGCATCGTCGAAACCGTCGACTCCGGCGAAGGACGATCGGATGTGCCGCTGGACGGCGCGCTCGCTAACCGAAAGATCGAGGTCGCGTGCGAATTGCTGCACGAGCGTATTGACGATGAGGGACTCGAGCACCGCTCTGCGGTCGATCAGGCGATCCAACAGCTCGTCGGAGATCTCGCCTCCGAAGCGGTTGCGCTGCGCGGCACGCTCTCGCTCGGTCTCCACCTCGAGTTCGCGTTGGGTGATGTCGTCGCCGTTTACGGTCGCCGCGATTGGTTCACCACCCGAAAAGAGCTGAATCGCGCCGAACCCGGTCACGGCCAGCACGAATACGATCGCCCCGACAAGAACCTTGGCGAAGATTCCCTGCGCGCCGGCGCGCATCTTCTGCAGTACCATGGGGTTGTTTTCCCGCCTACCCTTCCCGGGCGGGTTTCTCGAGGCCCTTGTCGGCCTTGCCTGGCTAATTCAACGCGTCCTTCAACGCCTTGCCAGGCTTGAATGCCGGCAGCTTGGCAGCCGCAATCTCGATCTCCTCTCCGGTGCGAGGATTACGCCCGGTCCGAGCCGCCCGCTCCCGCACGGAAAACGTCCCGAATCCCACGAGGGCAACTGGTTCGCCGTTCTGCAACGATTCCTGGATCGCGTTGAGCGCGGCATCCAGTGCGCGCGCCGCAGAAGCCTTGGAAATGTCCGCCTCGTCGGCGATCACATCGGTGAGTTCTGACTTGTTCATTGGGCGTTATCCTTAAGGTGGGTGGCGTTCTACCGCGTGCGTCTCGTAGCCCGGCGCCCAAGCAGCGCCGGTCGAGATCACGCCGTTTATATCAGCCGACCGAAAAAGCTGTCAATTGGATACCGCACACAGATGTGTTTATTGGGACGCCGCGGGATTTGGGACACCGGAGATGCCTTCCCCGGCGACCGTTCAGTGCGTACTGATCGGCACCTCTTCCTTGGCCTCTGGCGGACCCACCGCAACCCCGGCGTCGTCGGAATCCGCCGGGCTAGGCTGGGGGCGACGCTCGAGCGCCGCATCGATCACGTCATCCATCCACTCGACGGGAAGCACCTCGAGATCGTCCTTGACATTGTCCGGAACCTCCTTGAGATCGCGCACGTTCTCCTCGGGAATCACGACCCTCGATATGCCGCCGCGATGCGCGGCCAAGAGCTTCTCCTTGAGCCCGCCGATTGGCAACACCTGGCCGCGCAGCGTGATCTCGCCGGTCATGGCGAGGTCCGCCGAGACGGCGATGCCTGTCAGGACGCTGACGAGCGCGGCGCACATCCCGATGCCGGCGCTCGGACCGTCCTTGGGTGTCGCTCCCTCCGGCACATGAATGTGCAGGTCGTAGCGTTCATGGAAGTCCTCGGGGATGCCAAGCGCCGCCGCACGACTGCGCACGAACGTCATCGCCGCCTGTATCGACTCCTGCATGACGTCGCCCAATGACCCGGTCTTGATCTGCTGGCCCTTGCCCGCAACCGCCAAGGCCTCGATGTTGAGAAGCTCGCCGCCTGCCTGCGTCCAGGCCAGCCCGGTGACCACGCCAACCTGGTTTTTCTTCTCGGCCCTGCCGTAGGTGTATTTCCTCACACCGTTGTACGCTTCGACGTCGTCGACCCGGATTTCCTTGGGTGCAGGCTTTCCGCCGCCGGCCTCCCCATCGTCCGCCAACGACTGTTCGGTAACGACCTTGCGGCACAGCTTGGCGATCTCGCGCTCGAGGCCCCGCACGCCAGCCTCCTTGGTGTAGTAGCGGATCATGTGCGTTAGTGCTTCGTCGCCAACCGTGAAGTCGTCCTCGCCCAAGCCGTTTAGGCGCTTCTGCTTGGGTATCAGGAAGCGCGAGGCGATATTGCGCTTCTCGTCCTCCGTGTAGCCAGCCAGCCGGATCACCTCCATCCGGTCGAGAAGCGCCGGGGGGATGTTCATCGAATTCGATGTGCAGACGAAGAACACATCCGACAGGTCGTAGTCGACCTCGAGGTAGTGGTCGTTGAAGGCGTGGTTTTGCTCCGGATCCAGGACTTCGAGCAACGCCGACGCCGGGTCGCCACGGACGTCCATGCCCATCTTGTCGACTTCGTCCAAAAGGAACAGCGGGTTGCGCACACCGGCCCTGGCCATGCGTTGCAGGATCTTGCCGGGCATCGAGCCGATATACGTGCGCCGGTGACCGCGGATTTCGGCTTCGTCGCGGACGCCGCCCAATGCCATGCGGACGTACCTGCGGTTGGTCGCCCGGGCGATGGACTCGCCAAGGGACGTCTTCCCGACGCCCGGCGCGCCCACCAGGCACAAGACGGGGCCCTTGAGCTTCCTCACTCTCCCCTGGACGGCCAGGTACTCCAGCACCCGCTCCTTGACCTCTTCGAGGCCGTAGTGGTCGTCGTCGAGGATCCTCTGCGCCGCCCGGAGGTCCCGTCGTACACGCCGTCGTTTCTTCCAGGGAATCGAGAGCATCCAGTCGAGATAGCTGCGCACGACGGTGGCTTCCGCGGACATGGGCGCCATCAGACGCAGCTTGGCCAGTTCGTTCGATGCCTTGTTGCGGGCTTCCTTCGGCATTCCCGACGAGTCGACCCGCTCCTTTAGGCTGTCCAATTCGTTCGGGGCGTCGGAGAGGTCCCCGAGCTCCTTGTTGATGGCCTTGATCTGCTCGTTCAGGTAGAACTCGCGTTGACTCTTCTCCAACTGCTTCTTGACGCGCCCGCGGATGCGCTTGTCCATCCGCCGCGCTTCGATCTCCGCATCCAGGTACGCCTCGATCCGTTGCACGCGCCGCTTGAGATCGAAGGTCGCGAGAATGGACTGCTTCGCATCGAGCTTCAGCGGGGCCTGGGCGGCAATGGTATCGACCAGACGCGCAGGGTCGTCGATGCTCGACAAGGATGCGACCACGTCCTGGCGAATATCCTTGGACGTCTCGGCCAGGGCCTCGAAGCGTCCCATGAGCGACCGCAACACGGCTTCCGCCGACGCGGCGGCCAGCGTGGTCTCCTCGAAGGGAGTCACGTCGGCGACGATCACCGGACCATCGACCTGGAAGCTGTCTATCTTGGCGCGCTGACCGCCCTCCACCAGTACCTTGACCTTGCCGTCCGGCAAGGGCAGCAACTGCAGGATCGTCGCGACGGTACCGACGTCGTAGAGATCCTCGGGTCCCGGGTCGTCAACGGTTGCGTCCCGCTTGGTGACCAGGAGAATCTGCTGATCGCCGGCCATGCTCGTCTCCAGCGCCTGTATGGATCGCTTGGTACCGACGAACAACGGGTGAATCCCGTGCGGGTAGATCACCATCTTGCGCAACGGCAGTACCGCGAGACCGGTCAGCATGTCGGTCAACGGCATCGGTCAGATCGCCTGCGAGCTTAGTCTAGCCCGCGGGGTGTGAGGCGGACCCGGCCTCCTCTTCACCCGGCGGAACGCTTTGGTAGACGAGCATTGGATCGTTCTCGCCTTCGATCACGCTCTCGTCGACCACGACCTTGGCGACCCCCTCGGATGACGGCAGGTCGTACATGGTGTCGAGCAGTACCGACTCGAGGATCGATCGAAGGCCCCGAGCGCCGGTCTTGCGCTCCATGGCTTTCTTGGCCACGGCCCGCAGGGCATCGTCCCGGAAGTCGACCTCGACCTCCTCCATCTCGAAGAGCTTGGCGTACTGGCGCGTCAGCGAGTTCTTTGGCTCGGTCAGGATGCGCATCAAGGCTTCGGTGTCGAGTTCCTCGAGCGTTGCCACGACCGGCAGACGGCCCACGAACTCCGGGATGAGTCCGTACTTGATCAGGTCTTCGGGCTCGACTTGGCCGAGGGTCTCGCCGACCGTCTTGGGATCCTTGCGGGTCACACCCGGATCGGCCATGAAACCGATTTCCACCTTGTCGGACCGGTCCATGATGATCTTGTCCAAGCCCGAGAATGCCCCGCCGCAAATGAACAGGATGTTGGAGGTGTCAACCTGCAGGAACTCCTGCTGGGGGTGCTTCCGGCCACCTTGGGGCGGAACCGAAGCAACCGTCCCCTCGATCAGCTTCAACAGCGCCTGCTGGACACCTTCCCCGGACACGTCGCGGGTGATCGAGGGGTTGTCCGACTTGCGCGAGATCTTGTCGATCTCGTCGATGTAGACGATGCCCACCTGGGCGCGTTCCACGTCGTAGTCGCACTTCTGGAGCAGTTTCTGAATGATGTTCTCGACGTCTTCGCCGACGTACCCGGCCTCGGTCAGCGTCGTCGCATCCGCGATGGTGAACGGCACGTCAAGCAGCCGGGCCAGCGTTTCGGCGAGAAGGGTCTTGCCGCAGCCCGTGGGGCCGATCAGCAGGATATTCGACTTGGACAGTTCGACGTCGTCCTTCTTGCCCTTGTAGTTCAGTCGCTTGTAGTGGTTGTAGACGGCCACCGAGAGCACCTTCTTGGCGTGCTCCTGGTGAATGACGTACTCGTCCAGGGTGCCCTTGATGTCGACCGGCACCGGCAACTTGGCTTTTTCCGAGCCGTTGGTTCCGGACGGCACGCCTTCGCGAATAATCTCGTTGCACAGCTCAACGCACTCGTCACAGATGTACACGCCGGTGCCCGCGATGAACTTTCGTACCTCGTGCTGGCTCTTGCTGCAGAACGAACAACGTCTGTCTGCGTCGTCACTGCCCGAATTGTTCGCCATGGCGCCCCTTCGTGTCGGCTCCGCGCAGCGCGAACCATGAGGGCTCAGGGGTCATTTTGCAACCCCGGCACGCGGGAACGTCGTTCGCGACTGTACGTCGCGAAGGTCCCCCAACGACGTCCGCGAGCCCCGCCGCCGTCCTGTTTCCCGCAGCGGAATCAAGCGCTTTGCGAAGTCTCCGGGTGCTTGATGGTGTCGACCAAGCCGTATTCCACGGCGTCCTCTGGGCTCATCCAGAAGTCTCGGTCGGTATCTATGCCGATCCGCTCCACGCTCTGCCCGGTGTGCCGGGCCAGTATTTCGTTCAGTCGCTTGCGCATGGCGAGTATTTCCCGGGCCTGGATCTCTATATCCGCCGCCACGCCCTGGGAACCGCCCGAGGGCTGGTGCAGCATGACCCGCGAGTTTGGCAGGCACAGGCGCTTTCCCTTCGCTCCCGCGGCCAGCAGAAACGCTCCCATGCTGGCGGCCTGGCCAATGCAGTAGGTAGCGACATCGCAACTGACGAACTGCATGGTGTCGTAGATCGACAGTCCCGACGTCACGGCACCGCCCGGCGAGTTGATGTACATGTGAATGTCCTTTTCGCCGTTTTCCTGCTGCAGATGGAGGAGTTGCGCGATGACCACGCTGGCGACCGAGTCCTCCACGGGTCCCACGAGGAAAATGATGCGATCCTTCAAGAGCCGCGAATAGATGTCGTAGGCCCTCTCGCCGCGGGCGTTCTGGTCCAACACCATTGGCACCAGATTGAGATTCGTAGTGGGCATCGGCTGATTGCTGTACATGGCTTCCTCGTCTTTTGAATCTGTCTCGTGTAGGTCTGTCCTGCTATGAGCGGCTACCGCCCAACCACCGACGCAGCCGGCCCTTGCGCGGCGGCTTCCCTTCGCGCTCGGCGGCCGTTGCGTCCGGGTTCGATTCCTCACGCCCGTCGTCGGCGTCAGCCCCTTCGAGGGGCGACCCCTCGAAATCCCCAGGTATCGGTTCGTCGATTGGGAGATCGGGGATCGAGTTGCCGGTCACGACCTCCCGGTAGGAGGCCGGAACTGACTCAACGGTAGCGAGGGACAGGATGTGTTCCACAAGCTGGTCCTCAAGGACGCCGAGTTCCACGCGTTGCAGTTGCTCCTCATCGCCGTAGATCCAGCTGCGCACCTCGTCCGGCTGTTCGTATGGCGAGACGATCTCCTCGATCCTCGCCCGAATCCGTTCGTCCTTCGCCTGCAGGCCTTCCCGTTGCACGATTTCACGGACGATCAGGCGGGTTCTCACCCGCTCCCTGACACGCTGATGAACAATGTCCCCCAGATTGGAATGCTCTATCGGGACGCCCATCAGCTGAGCCATGCGCTGGCGCTCCTGTTCGAGTTCCTCTTCCACGAGCACGCGCGGCAATTCGAAGCCGTGCGCCCTCGCGAGCGAGGCCATGACCTGGCGCCGGGTCTCGTTTCGCGCCGCCACCTCGAGTTCGGCCTGCATCCGTTCCCGGACGTTGGCGCGGAACTTCTGCAAGGGCCCCCCGGCCCCGTCCGGCGGGATGTCCGCCTCGCCCACGGCCTCGTCGCCTTCTACGCCACCTTCTCCCTTGATGGCAACATCCGTGGGTGCGGCCTCGTCGGCGACGCCAAACGCCTCGAAGAACGCACCATCGAGTTCCGGCAGCGAGGGTGCTTCCACCGACTTCAACGCGACCTCGCCGATACCTTCTACTTCACCCGAAGGTTCGTTGCTATCACGTTGTATCGTAATAGGGAACGCCCTCGTATCACCGACGGACATGCCGACGACTGCGGTATCGAGTTCCGCCGCTACCTGTGAGCTCCCGACGACGAAGGTGAAGTCGAGGCGGGGTTCGCCCTGCACTTCGCCATCGACCTTGATCGAGTAGTCGACGGCAACCCGGTCATCGACGGCGACGGGGCGTTCGGCGGGGTTCCACTCGGTGCGTTGCTTGCGTAGCGACTCGACCATCTCGTCGATGTCCGTGTCGCTGATCTCGGCGACTGGCTTCCTCACGCGCAGCGTCGACAGGTCGACGAGGTCAATTTCGGGCAGGACTTCGAAAGTGGCTGTGAACTCAAGATCCGCCCCGGGCTCGACGTTCACCAATTCCACCGTTGGCGTGCCGATGAGGGGAATGTCCTCCTGTCGCACGGCGTCTTCGAGACTGGATTGAACCAGTTCGGAAGCCACCTCATTGCGCAACGAGGCCCCGAACCGGCGCTCCACTTCACCGAGCGGCACCCGGCCGCGTCGAAACCCGGGTAGGGAGACTTTCCTCGCGGTGCTCTTGACCCGGTCGGCCAGGCGACCCTCGAACTCGGTCGAGGGAACGGCAATGGTCATCTTTCGGGTGAGTGAACCCGTCGTTTCTACGGATACCTGCATGGTCGATCGGTACGGAAAGTGGATTCCCACGGCGCCGATTGGGGTGGATGACGGGGCTTGAACCCGCGACCACCGGATCCACAATCCGGGGCTCTACCAACTGAGCTACATCCACCACTGGACGGCGTCAAGGGCGCGCATTCTACCGCTTCGACGAGTACAAACGCCAAGAATGCGACCTGCATCGCGACCGCGCGACGGGCCTGGAATCAACGACGCCAATTTCGCGCCAGCGCAATCCGAACGCGACCGCACTCAGAGTTGTCCACGTTCACCAAGCACGATTTCGCGAAGCGAAATCGAACCGACCGCGAAGCGGTCGGCTGGCGCGCCCGGAAGGACTCGAACCTTCAACCGCCGGCTTAGAAGGCCGATGCTCTGTCCAGTTGAGCTACGGGCGCTTCGACAGGCCAAGGACCATTCGGCATTAGCTGGTCGGGGTAGAGAGATTCGAACTCCCGACATCCTGCTCCCAAAGCAGGTGCGCTACCAGACTGCGCCATACCCCGCGAAAAAAGCGCCGCGATAATACTCGTCACACCGGGGTTCCATCAACGGCGGCAAAGCGCATGGCCTCGCCGTCGAGGCTCACGCCGATGGTTTCGCCCGGTCCGAACCGGCCCTCGAGCAGCGCGGCCGACAGCGGGTTCTCCAGGCTGCGCTGTATCGCCCGTTTCAGCGGCCGTGCGCCGAACACCGGGTCGTACCCCTGCTCGACCAACGCGTCCATCGCGCCCGATTCGATCTCCAGATGCAGACCCTGTTCTTCCAGGCGCGAGCGCAGGCGTCCGAGTTGGATCTCGGCGATCGCCGCCATTTCCTTCTTTCTTAGCGATGCGAAGACCACCACGTCATCGATCCGGTTGATGAACTCGGGACGGAACTGTCGCTCCACTTCCTCCATGACGGCACCCCGAATCTCTTCTTCACGCCCCGCGCTGGAGAGCATCTGCACCCTCGACGAGCCCAGATTGGAGGTCATCACGAGCACCGTGTTGCGGAAATCCACCGTACGCCCATGCCCGTCCGTCAGGCGGCCGTCGTCGAACACCTGAAGCAGAATATTGAAGACGTCCGGATGCGCCTTCTCGATCTCGTCCAAGAGGATCAACGAATACGGACGCCGCCGGATCCGCTCCGTCAACTGGCCCCCCTCCTCGTATCCCACGTAGCCGGGCGGGGCGCCGATCAGCCGCGCCACCGTGTGCTTTTCCATGTATTCGGACATGTCGACGCGAACCATGGCGTCCTCGGTGTCGAAGAGCACCTCCGCGAGCGCGCGACAGAGTTCCGTTTTGCCTACCCCTGTGGGTCCGAGGAACAGGAAACTTCCGTTCGGCCGATTCGGATCGGCGAGCCCAGCCCGGGCACGGCGAACGGCGTTCGCGACCGCCGCGACGGCCTCGTCTTGGCCGACCACGCGGGCATGCAGCGCGTTCTCGAGCTTGAGGAGCTTGTCGCGCACGCCGCCGAGCAACTTGGTGACCGGCACGCCCGTCCACTTGGAGACGATCTCCGCGACCTCCGCGTCGGTCACCCGATTGCGGAGCAGCACGTTGTCGCGGGCATCGTTCGCGGCCGCGTCGGCCAGTTGCTTCTCCAGCGCGGGGATTCGACCGTTCTGGAGTTCCGCCATCTTGGCGAGGTCGCCCGCACGGCGGGCCGCCTCGAACTCCAATCGGGCCGCATCCAAGGATTCCTTCACCTGCTGCGCGTCGCTGACGCTGGCCTTCTCGGCGGTCCAGACCTCATCGAGATCGGCGTATTCACGTTCCAGTTCGGCAATGGTCTCCTCGAGCCCTTCGCGACGCTGGGTCGATGCCTCGTCGGACTCGTCCTTCAAGGCTTCCAATTCGATCTTGTGCTGGATCAGCCGGCGTTCGAAACGATCCATCGGCTCCGGTTTCGAGTCCATTTCGACACGGATCCGGCTGGCCGCTTCGTCGACCAGGTCGATCGCCTTGTCCGGCAGTTGCCGTCCGCTGATGTAACGGTGCGAAAGCCGGGCGGCCGCAACGATCGCCGGATCGGTGATATCGACGCCGTGGTGCAGTTCGTAACGCTCCTTCAGCCCGCGCAGGATCGCCACCGTGTCCTCGACGCTCGGTTCGTCCACCTGGAGGCGCTGAAAGCGTCGCTCCAAGGCCGCGTCCTTCTCGATGTGGAGGCGGTACTCGTCGAGGGTCGTGGCACCGACGCAGTGCAGTTCGCCTCGTGCCAATGCGGGCTTGAGCATGTTGCCAGCGTCCATGGAACCCTCTGCCTTGCCGGCCCCTACGACGGTGTGAAGCTCGTCGATGAACAGGATGACGGTGCCTTCCTGCTTGCCGAGTTCGGTCAGCACGGCCTTCAGGCGTTCCTCGAACTCGCCCCGGAACTTCGCGCCGGCGATCAACGCGCCCATATCGAGAGACAGGATGCGTTTGTTCTTGAGCCCCTCCGGCACCTCGCGATCCAGAATGCGCTGGGCGAGACCTTCGACGATGGCGGTCTTGCCCACTCCGGGTTCGCCGATCAGCACCGGGTTGTTCTTGGTCCGCCGCTGCAGGACCTGGATGGTCCGGCGGATCTCGTCATCGCGGCCGATGACCGGGTCGAGCTTGCCGGTTTCCGCGCGGGCCGTCAGGTCCACGGTGTACCGGTCGAGGGCCTCCCGGTTTTCCTCGGCGTTCGCATCGCGAACCGACTCGCCGCCCCGAGCGGCGTCGACGGCAGCCGTAAACCGAGCCGTATCGAAGCCTGCAGCCCGGAGGGCGTCTCCGGCGCTTCCGGCATCTGCGCCAAGCGCCGCCAAGACGACTTCGGCGGAGAGGAACTCGTCACCTCGCCGTTGCGCCTCCCTGTCGGCCAAGTTCAGGATCTTGGCGAGTTCCGAAGACACAGTCACCTCGCCCGTCGGTTGACCAATCCGAGGCAGGTCGTTTATTCGACGCTGGACGTCCGCCATCAAGGCTTGGGGGTCGACACCGGCAATCCCGAGCAGCGCGGCGCTGCCGCCGTCGTCCAGCAAAGCGGAAAGCAGGTGGAGCGGTTCCACTGCGGCGTGGTCGCGCCCTACGGCCAGCGACTGGGCCCCCCCGAGTGCGGTTTGCAGGCGCGTGGTGATTCGGTCGTTTCGCATCCTAGTGTTTCTTGCAGTCGTTACCCTCTAAGTGCGTCCGTACCGCCGAAGTTCAATGGTGCATGGCTCGCCACTCGCATCGCACGGCGGTGCCGCGCGGACCAGCCGAAGCAGAGCGCCAATAGGGGGATTCGGCACAGCGTTGCACGGTGACCGACATGGCGTGGGTGCTGCGCCAACGCACGGCGCCCGCGACCCCGGTGGAGACGATATGGCTGCCGGCGTTCCGGTACCGGGCGACGACGCGCGGATGCGGATGTCCGAAGTGATTGTCGAACCCGGCAGCCACGATCGCGAACTTCGGCTGTGTTGCGGCCACCAATGCCGACGTGGACGAGGTCGCGCTGCCGTGGTGCGGCACCAGGAGCACGTCCACGGTCGGCAATTCGAGCCGGTACTCGACGTTGGCTTCGATGTCACCTGTCAGCAAGACCCGGTGCGATGCGGTCTCGATCAACACGACGCACGACGCGTTGTTCCCCGTGAACCGGTGGTCGGCGGTCGGGCTCAATACCGAAAACGCCACGCCGTCCCAATGCCAGTCCGAGCCCGCGTGGCACGGTTGCGCCTCAATCCCCGGGACGCTTTCCCCGGCGAGCACCTCGCCAACCCTCATTCCGGCCAGCACGGACGCTGCGCCGCCGACGTGGTCCACGTCCCCGTGGCTGAGCACCAGACGGTCGATACGCGGCCAGCCACGCCCGCGGGCCGCCGGCAACACTACACCGGCGCCGGTGTCACGACCGGATGGGAATATGGGTCCCGTGTCGTAGACCAGGGTGTGATTCGCCGTCTCGACCAGAACGGCCGTCCCTTGGCCCACATCGAGGACGGTTACATCCAGGTGTCCCCAGGGCAACGCTGGACGGGGCAGCAGCAGGATCATCGCTGCGGTGGACACGAGCAGTGCGCGCGCCAGCCTCGACGTCGGCGTGAGGCCCACCGCCGCCGCCACGACGACCCACGCCAGCCAACCGTCCGGGGAGGCCACGTAGATCGGTGCGATTCGATCCGCCCACGACAGTACCGTTTCGAGCACGTGCACGACGAAGTCTGCGGCAGTGAGCAGCCAGGGCCCGATCGGCGTGCCGATCAAAGCGACCCCCGATAGGGCCAGCGGCACGAGCAGCAGGGTCACCGCGGGTACGGCGACCAGATTGACCCCTATACCCAGCGGGTGGACCAACCCGGTGATGGCAGTCGTTGCCGGCACGAACACCGTGGCGATGGCGAGTTGCGCGACCACGGCCGAGATCAGCCAGGAACGGCGCCGGGGACGCGGGACGAAGAAACCGAGCAGCACGGCCACCGCGCCAAACGACAACCAGAAACCGGAGCTTAAGGGCGCCATGGGATCGATCACGAGAACCACGGCAAGGGCAAAGGCGAACGCCGCCGAAGGTGCCGACGATCGCCCGGCGAGCAGAGCCACCATGCCCGCGAGGGACATGGCGAAAGCCCGCACCAAGGATAGTCCGCCACCGGCGATCGCCACGTACGCGCTCGACAATACCAAGGCCGAGACGACTCCCGTGGCCCGCAAGGGCAGCGTCGTGACCGTCCCCACGGCGCGCCCGGCCAAGAAGCCCAACGCAGTCACGACACCGACATGCAGGCCGGAAATGACCAGCAGATGCATGGTGCCGGTGCGTCGATAGAGATCGACCTTGTGCCTCGGAATCGCCTCCTTGTCGCCGAGGGTCAATGCCGCGAGAACCCCGCCGTGGACCAGGGCTAAACGGGCCAGGTCGTCCCGCAGTTCCTGTCGGACCGCGCTTACGGGATGAATTCCGGCCACGCTTGCCGATGCGTCAAGCCGGCGGCCATGAACCACGTAGCCGGTTGCCGCTAGCTTGTCTCGTACGAACCACGCCTCGGCATCGAATCCATGCGTGTTGGCGCCGGCCCGGGGAGACTTCAGGCGCACGCCGAGCGACCAGCGTTCGGCGCTGCGCAACGACGGCCCGTCGAGCCACATCAAACGGAGCGGGCCTCGAAGTTCGCAACTCGCCGCCTCGGGTTCGAATACGAAACGCCGGGCGATCGTGCCGCGGCCATGCTGCTCGGAGGGCAGACCGACAATACGCCCAGTCACCGAGGCTTGCGCGCACCCGGGATCGATCCGGCGGTCGAGGGCGTCAAGTCCGTGCACCGCACCCCAGCCAAGCCCGACCAAGGCCGCCCCGAAGACTCGAAGGCGCCGTGCAAGGGCGATGGCGACGCCGGCACACATCCAACATGCCCACAGCGACGCCGCCGCCGGTAGCCAATGCGCAGCGACCACACCGAACGAAAAGGCAAGCGCCGCGTTTCGGGTGACCATCGATCCCCCGGTACCCGGCATAATGGCCTCTCTGGCCACCACTTCAGCGCCTCATGCGAAACCACTGGATCACCAAGTATCTGCCGACGCGGGAGGCCATTCGTACGCAAAAGGCCCTTTGGCCTGTGCGACATCTGCTCGATCATCCCGAGTTGTGGCACCTGCACCGGCGCTCGGTGGGTGGGGCGTTCTTCATCGGCCTGTTCTGCGCGTTCGTGCCGGTGCCTTTTGTGCAGATGGTCTTGGCGGCTCTCTTCGCCATTGCCTCGCGCTGCAACCTGCCGATCGCCGTGGCGTTGGTGTGGATCAGCAATCCGCTGACCATCGGCCCGATGTTCTATTTCGCGTACAAGCTCGGTGCATGGCTGCTCGGCGTCGAACTGGTCAACGGACCTTGGGAGCTCTCCTGGCAGTGGTTCGGATCCCAGTTCGCAGCCATCTGGTGGCCCCTCACTCTCGGGTGCCTCGTCTGCGGCTGGGTCAGCGGACTGACCGGCGCCGTGGTGTCGCGCCTGCTCTGGCGTTTCCATGTCATCCGTCGGTGGCGGGAGCGTCGCGCCCGACGTGCGCTGCGACGCGTGAAGGCCGCGGCGCGCACGGCTGCCGGATCGGAAGGTTCCGCGTAGACCTTTAGGGCGGCCCTTACCGCACCTGCGGCCGGCTTGGGCACGGGACGGGGCACGCCCGTTCCCTACGACGAGTGGAGGGCCTCTGCGGGGTTCTCGGCAGCAGCCTTGAAGGCCGGCCGCAGAACGGCGACTAGGCTGAGTCCCAGGGAAACGCCGACAATCGCCAATATGTCGGGCCACACGAGGTGCGAGTGGATCCGATCGAAATAGGTTCCCTCGATCACACTCGCACCGACGAGCCCTTCGAAAAACGTGACAACGGCATTGGCCTTGGCGGCCACGACGATCCCAACCGCGAGACCCACCATCACGCCTAGAACGGCCACGCTGAACCCCTGCAGGAAGAACACGCCAACGAGCAGGCGGCGCGAGGCTCCCATGGTCGCCAACATGGCGATATCGCCACGCTTATGGTTGACGAGCATTGCCTGACCCGAGACGATGTTTAGAGAAGCGATTGCGACGATCAACGCCAGCAAGGCGAACATGATCGCCTTCTCGATCCTGACCGCCCGAAACAACTCGCCGTATTCGTCCGTCCAGAAACGTACGGCCACCCCGGACCCCAACACGGCGCTAATCCGGTCCGCCAGCCGCGACGCATCCAGAGGGTCGGTGAGCTGCAATCGCCAACCGTCCAACCCGGCATCGGCGAGTCCGCGTTCGACGATGTCCTCGCGCCGCGCGATCGCCAGTGCCGCGTCGGGCTGCGCCCCTAGCTCGAAGGTCCCCGCGAGAGTGAAGCGCTCGATCCGTGCTCGCACACCGCCCGATGACGCCACCGGGATCATCAGGCGCACGGTGTCGCCAGCCCCCAACCGCAGATCCCGTGCCAGCGCCGCACCGAGGACGATGCTGCCCGGGGTCGAGACCAGGTTCTCGAGTGCCTGCCCCGACAGGACCCCCGGCAATCGGTGTGCATCGGCTATGTCGACGGCTGCCAAACCGATGAACGCCACGCCGCTGTACCCTGTCGCCATCGCCTCAGCCTGAAACAGCCGCGTCACGCTGCCGACGCCGTCGATGCCCTGAAGTTCCGTGATCGGCGGATCATCCCGGTATTGGAAGAAACCGTGGGGGACAGCGCTCAGGATTCGACCGGTCATCTCGCGATCGAAGCCGTTCATGATGCTCAAAACAACGGTCAGGATCAGGACGCCCAGAACGAGACCAACAAACGATACCCAGTTGATGAACGTGGCGTAGCCGTGGCTGCGCGCCAGCAGGTAACGGCGGGCGATCCACAGCGCTGTTCGGACTTGTGCCATCAACGATCCCGGGTCGACTTCCCGGCGGTGCTTAGTACGCCATCGAGCAACGCGAACGTCTTGTCGCCCCGAGCGGCCAGATCCGCGTCGTGGGTGACCACGATGAACGACGTCCCTGTTGTCCTGACGAGATCCGACATCACGGCCACCACGCCTTCGGCGCTTTCCCGATCCAGGTTGCCCGTCGGCTCGTCGGCCAGCACGATCGCCGGCTCCGTCGCCAACGCACGCGCCACTGCGACGCGTTGGCGTTCGCCGCCCGATAGCTGGTGCGGTCGATGCTCTAAGCGTTCTGCGAGGCCGACCGCCGCGAGCAGTTCCCCTCCCCTCGCCGCAGCCTGTGCGAAGCGCGCGCCGCCCAGCAACAAGGGCATCGCGACGTTCTCCAACGCGGAGAACTCCGGCAGCAGATGATGTAGTTGGTAGACGAATCCCATGCGCCTATTGCGGATCCGCGCCCGAAGAGCCGGGCTTGCCCCCGTGAGCGTCTGGCCCATGACCTCGACCGAGCCTTCGTCCGGATCCGTCAACCCGGCAAGGATGTGCAGCAGGGTGCTCTTGCCGGCACCCGAGCGGCCCACGACTCCGACCCATTCTGCCGGCGAGACGGACAGGTCGATCCCACGCAAGACGATCAAGCGCTGGCCGCCCTGCGCGAATGTCTTGCTCACCCCCTTGGCGACGAGGGCGGCTACACCGCTATTCATGCTGCAACACCTCCGCCGGGTTCAACCGGGATGCCCGCCAAGCGGGAAACAGGGTCGCCGCGAGACCCAGCGCGAATGCGGTTCCCGCCACCCGGGCCACATCCGCGACGGCGTACTCCACCGGCAAAGCGGTAATGAGGTATTCGCCCATCAGACGCGTGCCAAGGAGATCCTCGAGCCAGGGGAACCCGGCTTCGGCGACGATCCCGAGTCCGATCCCGATACCCACGCCGAGGCCGATGCCCACCACGGCGATCACGGTGCCGACCACCAGGAAGGCGCCGACGACGACGCAGGAACGACTCCCCATCGTGCGCAGGATGGCGACGTCGCCGCGTCGTTCGTTGACGATCATGACGAGGCCCGACACCAGGTTGAAAGCCGCCACCGCGACCAACAGCGACAGCAGGAGGAACAGCATGTTCTTGGTATAGCGGATCGCGGCATAGAGATTGCCGAAGGCGGCCGTCCAACTGATCGCCCGAAACCCCTGCCCGGCGAGTGCTCCCGCTATCCGTGTCCGCACGGTCTGGGCATCCAGGGCGTTCTCGGCCCTCACGTGGAACTCCCTGTCGAGCACGCCGGCCCGCATAAGCTTGGCGGCATCCTCCCGGTTCAAATAGGCAGACATCCGGTCGAGTTGCGAGCCCGTGTCGACCACGCCCACCACCCGGAGCTTTTTCTGCCTCGGGAAAACGCCCACCGGGGTCACCGTGGTCGCCGGGAGAACCACGGTGAGTTCGTCCCCGGCAACCACGCCGAGCCGGTCCGCCACCTGTTCCCCGAGCAGAATCTCGAAACCCGCCGCACTCGGCATTCGGACAGCCCGTCCAACCACGTATTCTCCGAGACTGGACACCTCGGAGTAGGCCACGGGGTCGAATCCAATCAGGTTGACACCGACCACCCGGTCCGCCTTCACCAGCAAACCACGACCCTGGACCACCTCCGCCGCACCGGACACCCCCTCGATGCCCCGAATCGTGTCCAAGAGCCCACTGCTGTCATGGATCGGTTCGAAGGATGCGAGCCGGATGTGCGGCACGACGCCCAGAATCCGTTCGTTCATTTCACGCTCGAAACCCGCTACCACGGCCTGTACGAAGACGAGAATGGCCACCGATACCGCCAAGCCGCCGAGGGCTAGGACACTAACGAACGTAATGAAACCGCGCCGCGATCGCGCGTAGCGAACACCGATGTTGACGGCTAGGGGACGGAACACGTTTGTGGCTTATGGAAGTGCGATAGGCGCGTCGGGGATTCGCGGCAAGTGTACGGGATACGACCCGCAGGCGGACGCCCCAGATGCCCCGCAGCCAGGCGCGATCACGTCAGCCGGGTTCCAGATAGGGGACCATGGCTTGGCTGTGGAGCATCTCGAAGCCCCCGTCCGTGCGAACGATGAACAACGCCGCGAGGTCCATCTCCCCGGCGAACCGGCGGGCTTCGGCCGCTCCCATGACGAGCATTGCGGTTGAATACGCGTCCGCCATCATGGCCGTTGCGGCGACCACGGTGACGGATGCCAGCTGATGCCGGACCGGGTACCCGGTTCGAGGATCGATGACATGCGAAACGCGTAGTCCATCGATCTCCCGGTATTGCCGGTAGTCGCCGGAGGTCGCCAAGGCAGCCGTCTCGAGCAATAGAGTTCTCACGTATTCCGTCCCCGACGGCGACTCCACACCGACCCGCCACGGACCGCCGCCGGGGGCATTCGCCCGGGCCCTGACCTCGCCGCCGAACTCGATCAGATACGACGGGCAGCGTACGTTGTCCAGCAGACCGGCAAGACGATCCACCGCGAAGCCCTTGGCGATGCCCGATAGATCGAGCGTCGCCGGCTGGAGTTTCTCGAGCGTCGGCGGCTCGAGACCGTGTGCAACCCGGCGGTAGTCAACCAAACTTAGCGCCTGTGCCACCTCCTTGTCCGCAGGCACCCCCAGTGCGGCGTCCGCCCCGAATCCCCACAGCGCCACCAACGGCGCGACCGTGGCATCGAAAGCGCCCTGCGTCTGCTCGGAGACCACGAACGCGGCAGCCAACACGTCGACAAGCTCGGGCGAAACCGGCTGCGCAACACCGACCGGCCCGTGATTGAAACGAGAAAGCTCCGAGTGCGGATCGTAGGTGGACATCAGGGCGTTCAACCGGGCCAGCTCCGCTGCGATGCGGTCGCGTGGCAGCGAACCGGCGCAATCGGCTTGAATCGCGTAGGTCGTTCCCATTGCGTTCCCGGTAGCGCGCTCGGGACCACATCCCACGGACAACACCGGGAACGTTGCCGCCCACAGGACGGTCGCGACCAGTCGCCCCGTGTCACGCCTGCTCGATCCACTCATGGACCGAGTGTACGGCCTGCGGGTGCTCAGAAAACATGCTGGCGGGTGAGTTGTGAGCACTGGGAATACGCGACCCCGGCACCGCGAGGGGCAGTCGGCAGGACCGAAAGGCGGCATCCGGATCGGGACGGCGAGCGCGAGACGCAACATCGCCCGTTTCAAGATTTGCCCGGTGTGGGCCGCCTTGCGGAGGATGGTGGCGCAGTCCCGACGAAACATCGCCCCATTCAATCTGGGCCGAGTTGCGTTTCCCACCCTTCGACCACCGCGCCTCTGTTTTTCCGGGGGACCGGCGCCGTGGACGAAGCGTGGAAAACGCGCAGCCGCTTGCGCTTTGTTCGAGGCGGCGGGGTCCGGGAGTCGCTGCGGCGTGCGGCGGTGCGGCCGGGGTTCCGGGTGGTGCACTACTCGGTCTAGGACAACCACGCCCACTTCCTCGTCGAGGCGGACGACAAGCCGAGTCTCGCCAACGGCATGAAGAGCCTCGGGGCGCGGTTCGCGCGGTGCGTCAACCGGGTGTGCCGGCGCACGGGCCGGGTGCTGGCGACGCGGTTCCACCACGTCGTCAAGCGGACGCCGACGGAGGTGCGCAACGCCTTGGCGTACGTGCTGCTGAACGCGCGCAAGCACTACCGGGAGCGTCATGGGCGGAAGCCGCCGGCGGTGCTGGACGGGGCGAGCTCGGGGAACGCGCCCGCCAGGGCGCGCTGGTTTGATGGATGGAAGGGCCGGTCGCCGCCGCGGCTGGGCAAGTACGCGGACGCGTTCCGGCGGTGCGCGGTGGCGGAGGCGCGGACGTGGCTGCTGCGGACGGGCTGGCGGCGGATCGGTCTGGTCGATCCGGCGGAGGCGCCGGGAACCCGGCGGCGGGCGGCGGCAGCGGCCTAGTACCGGCTCGGCAAGGGCACGGCGCTTGGCGGAGTTGTCCACGCTTCGTCCATGGCGCCGGTCCCCAGAAAAACCGGAGGCGCTGTGGGCGAAGGGTGGGCAACTCCTGTCGAGATCCTCCATCCGAGTCTGGCGGCAATACTGTCGCAAGCCGCCGCGAATCGGACAGGTACGCAAGGCACATTGCGCGCGGCGTCCCCTTGACGGCCATCCGGCACTGTGGACACACTTGCCCGTCTTCGGTGCCGCTGACAGGCCAACGGCCGTACGTGGCGTCATCGCATCAAGGCCGCCAACAGACGCCAAGAAAGGAACAGCCAATGCCCGAATTCTGCAAGGTCGACAAGTCCGACCACATCATGACCGTTACCATCAACCGTCCCGAGCGTCTGAACGCCTTGCACCCGCCGGCGAACGCGGAACTTGGCGAGGTTTTCGACGAGTACGCCGCCGACGCGGACATGTGGGTCGCGATCATCACGGGCGAAGGCCGGGGCTTCAGCGCCGGCAACGATCTGCGCTACCAAGCCGAAGGGGGGGCGCGCGTTGCCATGCCGAGAGGTTTTGGGGGCCTTACTTCCCGATTCGACCTCACCAAGCCCGTCTATGCCGCGGTCAACGGCGTCGCGATGGGAGGCGGCTTCGAGATCGCGCTGGCTTGCGACATCATCATCGCTTCCGAAAACGCCGTTTTCGCTCTCCCCGAGCCGCGGGTCGGACTGGCCGCTTTGGCCGGCGGGCTGCAGCGGCTACCGCGGCAGATCGGCGTGAAACGTGCGTTGGGAATGATCCTGACCGGCCGCCACGTGCCAGCCCAGGAAGGCTACGAACTGGGGTTCGTCAACGCGGTGGTACCCCATGACAAGCTCATGGAGGAAACCCATCGGTGGGTGCAGATGACCCTGGAGTGCGCCCCCCTGTCCATCCGCGCCAGCAAGGACGTCGTCTATCAGAGCATGAGCATGGGCTCGCTGGAAGAGTCCATGGCCGTGCGCTACGAATCTGTGGCGACCCTGTCCGGGAGCGAGGACTTCATCGAGGGACCACGCGCCTTTTCCGAGAAGCGTCCGCCGAACTGGAAGGGCAGGTAGGCGGCACAACCGCCAAGCCCTAACCGGTGCCCGTTTGACGAGTCGATTCCTGCTGATCAACGCCCTCGCCTTCTGCGGCGGGTTCTCGATCATGTCGCTGGAGTTGCTCGGCGGGCGCATCCTGGCACCTTGGTTCGGCAGCAGCATCTATGTCTGGGGCAGCATCATCACGGTGTTCATGCTGTCCCTCTCGGTCGGCTACTTCATCGGCGGTCGGCTGAGCCTGCACTCGCCGTCGCTCGCCAAGTTCGGGTGCATGTTCCTGGTGGCGGCCGCCATCCTGGTTCCGGTGATCTATCTGGCGGAACCCGTGATGATCTGGGTATTCGATCGGATTGAAGATCCGCGCTACGGGAGCTTGGCGGCGTCGCTTGTCCTCTTCGTCGCGCCCACGGTGGTGCTCGGGATGATCTCGCCCTACTCGGTCCGGCTCCTGGTCCGGCGCACGGAGGAATCTGGCAAAGTTGCCGGCACCCTGTATTTCGTGTCGACGCTCGGCAGCGCGCTGGGTACGCTGGCGACAAGCTTCTATTTCGTTCTCTGGTTCGAGATGGACACCATCGTCGCAGTCCTCGCCGGGACACTGCTGCTGCTCGGTACCGTGGGCATCGTTTGCCGTGGCCTCGACCGGCATGCGTAACGCCACGATCATCGCCTGGGTCATCCTGTTCGCATGCGCGGTCACGACCGGCCCGGTCGCCGCCGATCAGCAGGTGCTGCACCAGGAACAATCGCTCTATCACACCATTTTGGTCGTGGCCGAACCGACGCGGCTTTGCCTGAAGTTCAGCGTCCGGGAGAGCATCCGCAACCAGTCCTGCGTGGATCCACACGATCCGAAGCGAATGGTGTTCGGCTATACGCGCATGATGATGGCCGCGCTGCTGGTTGTTCCGGAACCCCGAACCGTGCTGGTGGCCGGTCTGGGGGGCGGTACGCTGCCGACGGCCCTCGCTGCGCTATTGCCGGATGTCCGGATAGACGTCGTCGAGATCGACCCGGCGGTCGTGAAGGTGGCCCGCACCTACTTCGACTTCCAGGAGAACGAGCGCGTCCGCGTCCACATCCGGGATGCCCGGGTGTTCGTCAAACGCGCTTTGCAGAGGGGCCGGCAGTACGACCTGGTCATCCTCGATGCGTACAGCGGCGACTACATTCCCGAGCATCTCATGACTGCGGAGTTCCTCGACGAAACCCGACAGTTGCTGGCGCCCGGAGGCGCCGTCGCGGCCAACACCTTTGCAACATCTCAACTCTATGACCACGAATCAGAGACTTACCGTCTGGTGTTCGGAGAGTTTTTCAATCTGCGCGTCAGCACAAGCAACAATCGGGTGATATTCGCGACAAACGGGCCACTGCCGAGCAAGGCAACCCTGCGCGCCAACTCCCGGGCATGGCGCCAGGCCCTCGGTCCCTACGACGTTCCCATCACGTCCTATCCAAGGCGCATGTCGACGAAGGTCGACTGGGACCCGACGACGCGACCCCTCACCGACCAGTATTCGCCGGCGAATCTGCTGAAGGGTAGTCGATGATGCGCCCAGCGGGCATCGACTGGTCGTTCCCCTATGCTTCGAAGCGGGCGCCCGTGCTAGCCCGCAACGTCGTGGCAACCTCGCAGCCCCTCGCAGCCAGCGCCGGCATCGAAGCACTTGGAAACGGCGGCAACGCCGTGGATGCCGCACTTGCCACGGCGATTGCCTTGACGGTCGTGGAACCGTGCAACAACGGCGTCGGCAGCGATGCCTTCGCAATCGTCTGGGACGGCGACCGCCTAGTCGGGTTGAACGCGTCGGGTCGCTCGCCGGCGGCCTGGACGCTCGGCCGGTTCGCACATCACGGCGTCATGCCGCAAAGGGGCTGGGATGCCGTCACGGTGCCCGGTGCCGTTAGTGCGTGGGTGGCACTGTCCCGGCGGTTCGGCGCCCTGCCCTTTCCCGAGTTGTTCGGCGCGGCGATCCGCTACGCCCGGCACGGGTTCCATGTCGGTCACGAAACGGCGGCGATCTGGGCACGCGCCGCCGACTCGTTCAGCGACTTCCCCGCGTTCCTCGAACACTTCCTGCCCGACGGACGTGCACCCGCTGCCGGCGAAGTCTTCGTCAATCCGGACTTGGCGGACACCCTCGATTCGATCGCCCAAACCGACGGCGAGTCCTTCTACCGCGGCGAATTGGCCGACCGGATGGAGTCGACCGCCCGTGTCGAGGGCGGTGCCCTCCGACGCAGCGACCTCGCTGCGCATCGCCCCGACTGGGTCGAACCGCTCGTGCAGCCCTACCGGGGTGTGGCCCTGGCCGAGATTCCGCCCAACGGCCAGGGACTCGCGGCCCAGATTGCCTTGGCCATCCTCGGCCATCTCGACGCCCACCGCGACGCGCCCGGTTCTGCCCGGTGGACGCACTTGCAGATCGAGGCCATGAAGATCGCCATTCGTGCCGCGTTCGATCACTTCGCCGACGCCGATGCCATGCGACTAACGCCGGAGGCGCTGTTGGAAGTCGAATCCATCGCGGCCGCAGCGGCTGGCATCGCGGAACGAGCGGCACCGCTACCGCCCGTCGCGCTCCCGGTGAGTCAAGACACGGTGTACCTGACCGCCGCCGACGCCAAGGGCATGATGGTCTCGATGATCCAGTCGAACTACATGGGATTCGGCTCGGGCATCGTCGTTCCGGGCACCGGCATCGCCCTGCAGAACCGGGGTGCTGGATTCGTGCTGGACCCCACCCATCCGAACGTCGTCGGGCCCAACAAGCGCCCGTACCACACGATCATCCCGGGGTTTGTTACGCGCAATGGCTCGCCCGCGATGAGTTTCGGCGTCATGGGGGGCCACATGCAGCACCAGGGACATGTGCAGATGGTCACCCGCATCTTCGAGCACGGCGAGAATCCGCAAGCCGCTTCCGATGCGCCCCGATGGCATGTAACGCCGCAGTTCACCGTTGCGCTCGAGGAGGGCTACCCGGCCGATGTAGCCCAGGACCTCACCGCGCGCGGCCATACGGTCGAGGTCGTGCGCGATCATCGGCTGTTCGGCGGCGCGCAGCTAGTCTACTGCCTGCCCGACGGCGGCTATTGCGGCGCGTCTGACCACCGCAAGGAAGGAGCGGCGGTCGGGTTCTAGCCGTCTTCCGGTTCGAGCTTTAGCGACGCCGAGTTGAGGCAGTAGCGCAGTCCGGTGGGCACCGGACCGTCCGGGAAGACATGGCCGAGATGTGCATCGCACCGGGCGCAGAGTACTTCCGTGCGAACCATGAAGAACGACCGGTCGCTTTTCGTTTCGACCGCATCGTCCGCCACCGGCTCGTAGAAACTCGGCCACCCGGTGCCGGAGTCGTACTTGGTGTCCGAGTCGAACAGCGCCGTCCCGCAACACCGGCAGTTGTACGTCCCCTTCGTCTTGGTGTCCCAGTACTCGCCGGTGAAGGCCCGTTCGGTCCCGGCCCGACGGGCGACTTGGAACTGCTCGCGAGTCAGTTCGTCGCGCCACTCGGCATCCGATTTGACGACCTTCTCCGGTGCGGGCTGCTGCCCTTCGGAAGCCACGGCACCGACTGCCTTGCCCATTGTCCAATCCTGTACCATTGCCGAGCTTCGCGGATTCTACGCTTAGGACGAGCACCATGAAAACCAACCAAGCCGTCGTGGCACCGTTCGCGCCGCGGCGGGATCCCATCGTCAAATCCACCAAGCTGGCGGACGTTTGCTACGAGATCCGCGGACCGGTGCTGGCCGAGGCCAACCGTCTGGAGGAAGAGGGCCACCGCATTCTGAAGCTCAACATCGGCAACCCGGCGCCGTTCGGCTTCGAGGCGCCGGAAGAACTGCTCCGCGACGTCATCCACAACGTCCCTGCGTCCCAGGGGTACTGCGAGTCCAAGGGCCTCTACTCGGCGCGCAAGGCCGTCATGCAGGACTGCCAGCGCCAGGGAATCGCCGATGTCGACGTCGATGACATCATCATCGGCAACGGGGTCAGCGAACTCATCGCCATGAGCATGCAGGCCCTTCTGAACGACGGTGACGAGGTACTCCTCCCGGCGCCGGACTATCCGTTGTGGACCGCAGTCGTCAAGCTGTCGGGCGGTGTCCCGGTCCACTACCGGTGCGAGGAGAGCGCTGGTTGGCAGCCCGACCTCGACGACATCCGCGCCAAGACCACCAAGCGGACCCGGGGTGTCGTCGTCATCAACCCGAACAATCCCACCGGGGCCGTCTATCCCAGGGCCACCCTCGAAGCCATCACCGACTGGGCGCGCCGGCGCAACCTGGTCCTGTTCGCCGACGAGATCTACTCGAAGATCGTCTACGACGGTGCCGTGCACCATCCCCTGGCGTCGCTTTCCCAGGACGTCCTGACCGCTACCTTCAATGGTCTTTCCAAGGCCTATCGCGTTGCCGGGTTCCGTACCGGCTGGCTAGTGGTCAGCGGCCCCACCGAGCGTGCACGGGACTACATCGAGGGACTCGAAATGCTGGCATCGATGCGGCTGTGCGCCAACGTCCCGACGCAGCACGCGATCCAAGGCGCACTCGGCGGCTACCAGAGCATTACCGAATACGTCGCACCCGGCGGCAGCCTCTACGAACAACGCCGGGTCGCCCACTCGATGCTCAACCAGATCGAGGGCGTCAGCTGCGTCGAGCCGGGTGGTGCGCTGTACGCGTTTCCGAGACTGGACCGGGACCGGTACAACATCGTCGACGACGAGCGTTTCGTACTCGATCTGCTCCGCAAGCAGAAGATCCTCGTGGTGCAGGGCAGCGCCTTCAACATCGATACCCCGAACCATTTCCGGCTCGTTTTTCTGCCCCGTGCGGAGGAGCTCGCCGACGCCATCGCCCGCATCGCCGATTTCTTGTCGACCTACCGTCAATAGCGCGGGGAACCTTGCAGGCGGGACGCGACAGGCGCGTCCCCCTACGATTCCGTGCGGCGCAGGCTCGTAGTGGCGACCCTTGTGGTCGCCCGCGGGCGGGTGTCACCCTGGCGTCTGGGTCGGGACGGGCCGGGTGGCCGAGGGTGGTTACCCTCCCCCGGCTCCCGCAGATCC
>JAPPND010000189.1 GCA_028818795.1 Gammaproteobacteria bacterium
CGTAGGCGGCCACCGTCTTCGAGCCCTCGACGTGCGCCAGCGCGAACTCCGAGAGCAGCTCGTCCACCCCCTCGTGGCGGGCCCAGTCCTTGAAGCTCGAACGGAAGCCGTGGGCGGTCGTCCCGATGCCGGCCGCGTTGAGACTGTCCACCAGCATCGTCCCGCGCATCTCCGTGCCCTTCGGGCTGGGAAAGGCCAGCCGCCGCGCGGCCTCCCCGCGCGCCTCCTCCAGCACGGCCAGCGCGCCGGTGGACAGCGGCACCCGGTGCGCGCGGGCGCGCTTCATGTGCTCCCCGGGCACCGTCCACACCGCCGCGTCGACGTCGAACTCGCCCCACGCGGCCCGGCGCACCTCGGCGCCGCGCGCCGCGGTCAGCGCGATGAACCGGATCGCCCGCTGCACGCGGGGCCGGATGCGCGGATGGCCGTCCACCCTGGCCAGCGCCGCAGGCACGTCCGAGAAGTGCAGCGCCCGGTGGTGGCGCACCGCCGCGGCCTTCGGCAGCGAACGCGTCACCACCTCCACGGCCGCCCGGCCGCTGCCCGCGAGGTCGCGCAGGTTCTCCACCTCCGCCCACTCCAGCACCGCCGCGATGCGGCCCGCCGCAGCGCGCATCACCGCATGCTTGCCCGCCATCGCCAGCGGCCGCAGCACGCGCTTGATGTCGGCCGACGCCACGGCCGCGACATGCATCTTGCCGAGCTGCGGCAGCACGTAGACCGCCATACACGCCCGCCAGTCCTGCGCCGTCTTCGACGCCGCGCCGCCCTTCCAGATCTCGGCCTTCTCCGCGAACGCCCCCTCCTGCGCCTCCGCGAACGTCACCGCGCGGGCGCGGCGCGGGTCGCCGCCGGTGCGCGCCACGGCGCGGTTGTCCGCCGCGATCCGGCGCGCGTCGGCGAGGCTGACGAGCTCCGCGCTGCCGAGGCCGATGTCGATACGCCGGCCGTGCACCATCAGGCGCTGCACCCAGGAGCGGGAGCCGGAATCGCGCACGCGCAGCATCAGGCCGTTGCCGTCGACGTGGCTGCCGGGACCGGCGTGGCGCACTTGCTGCGCGGAGAGGGCGTTGCGGAGGAGTTTCGGCATGGGACCGGATCCGTCTGGGCGTGTGCGCCGGAGCATACATCAGTACGTCGTAGAACTCCAATCAGTCCCACGAAAAAAGGTGTCACCGATTGGCACTTCCTGACCCTGATAGGCACGGCCCTGCACCACCGATAACGCATTTAACATACTGATAAATAGGAATATATATCCCGATAGTGCCGTGCATACCGTCGCATTGCAGCGCAGACCGTGTCACGACGCGTACTTGTGCGCCGGCAACACGGAGATCCGCTCGCCGAATCTCGACCGCCTGGCGCGGGAAGGCATCCGCTTCGACAATTTCTTCTGCACGTCGCCGGTTTGTTCGCCCGCACGGGCGTCGATCCTGACAGGGCGCATTCCGTCCCAGCACGGGGTGCATGATTTCCTGCACTTCCAACCGGAAACGTTGTCCGGCCATGGTCGAGAAATTCCCGCAGACAGCGTGGTGTTTCTCGACGGCATGTCGACGTACGCCGAGATACTCGCCGGCCTCGGCTACAACACCTGCCTCTCCGGCAAGTGGCACTTGGGCGACGGCCTGACGCCGCGCGCGGGGTTCGAGACCTGGAACCCGATGCCCTACGGCCAGACCAACTACTACACCGTGCCCGTGGTGGAAGCTGGCGCGCTCACCAGGCACGAAGGCAGCTACGCATCCGAGGTGTTCACGGACAACGCGCTTCGCTTCCTCGACGAAGACGTCGATACGGACAGGCCTTTCTGCCTGGCCGTCCACTACACGGCGCCGCATCGCCCGTGGGGACGCGAGCACCATCCGGCCGCATTGTGGGACGACTACTACGGGAACTGCCCGTTCGAGTCGACGCCCGCAGCCGGCGCCACGTTGCCCGTCGGCTTCTACGCACAGCCCGTCGGCGCCGAAGAGCGAAAACGAAACCTGGCCGGGTACTTCGCGGCCATCGAGGGCATGGACCGCAACGTCGGCCGACTCCTCGATCGACTCGACGAACACCGTCTCGCGGACAACACGCTCGTCGTATTCATGAGCGACAACGGCATGAACATGGGGCATCACGGCCTCTACGGAAAGGGCAACGCCACCTGGCCGCAGAACATGTTCGACACCAGCGTCAAGGTCCCCTGCCTGATCCGGCGGCCGGGCCACCTGCCCGCGGGCCGGGTGAACACAGATCTCCTCAGTCAGTACGACTGGCTGCCCACCCTCCTGGAATACCTCGACGCGGCGGATCGCGTGCCCGACGGTCTGCCGGGGCGGTCCTTCGCGCCACGGCTTGCCGGCCGGTCGATCGACGAACGCAAGAGCGTCTACGTGTTCGACGAATACGGACCTGTGCGAATGATCCGCTCGCAGGAGTGGAAGCTGGTCTGGCGCTATCCCGCCGGACCGCACGAACTCTACAACGTCGCCGACGATCCGGAGGAACAGCAAAACCTGTTCAGCCGGCCTGGGCACGGCGACCGAATCCGGTCGTTGCGCCGGGAACTCGACGACTGGTTCGCGAGCTACGTGGATCCGACGTTCGACGGTTCGAGGCTACCCGTCACTGGGCGCGGCCAACTGGACTACGCCACGAAGGAGGGGGCGTTCGCCTACCGGAGTCCTTGGGAGTAGGCTAAGCCGATGGCCAGTCGCGACCCCCACCGCCCCAATGTTCTGTTCGTCCTGACCGACGACCAGGGCGCCTGGGCGATGGGCTGCGCCGGCAACACGGAGATCCGTTCGCCGAATCTCGACCGGCTCGCACGGGAAGGCATCCGCTTCGACAGTTTCTTCTGCACGTCGCCGGTCTGTTCGCCGGCCCGCGCGTCGATCCTGACCGGCCGCATCCCGTCCCAGCACGGCGTGCACGACTTCCTGCACTGGCAGTCCGACACCAGCCCTGCGGGACTCGGCCACCGGGTACCGGCTGACGACGTGGAGTTCCTGGCGGGCATGGCGACCTACGCCGAGCTGCTCACCCGGCTCGGCTACGACACCTGCCTATCCGGCAAGTGGCACTTGGGTGACAGCCTGACGCCACGTGCCGGCTTCGAGACGTGGAACCCGATGCCCTACGGCGGAACGAACTACTACCGGGTGCCGGTGGTGGAGGATGGCGAACTCACCAAGCGCGAAGGCAGCTACGCCTCGGATCTTTTCGTCGACAACGCGCTGCGTTTCCTCGACCACGTCGACCCGGACACGCCGTTCTGCTTGGCGGTTCACTTCACGGCGCCCCATGCGCCGTGGGGACGCGAGTTCCATCCCGCCGCGCTCTGGGACGACTACTACGAGAACTGTCCCTTCCGCTCGGTTCCGGCGGACGAACCGTTGCCGGCGGGCTTCTACGCGAACCCGGTCGACAGCGAGCGGCGCAGGCGGAATCTCGCCGGCTATTTCGCCGCGCTCGACGGGATGGACCGCAACCTGGGAAGGTTGCTGGACTGGCTCGACGACCACGGCGCGGCGGACAACACGCTGGTCGTCTTCATGAGCGACAACGGCATGAACATGGGCCACCACGGCCTCTACGGCAAGGGCAACGCCACCTGGCCGCAGAACATGTTCGACACCAGCGTCAAGATCCCCTGCCTGATCCGGCGGCCGGGCCACGTTCCCGCGGGCCAGGTGAACACGGATCTGCTCAGCCAATACGACTGGCTGCCGACGCTCTTGGACTACCTCGGCGAGGGGGGGCGCGTACCCGGTGGTCTCCCCGGCCATTCCTTCGCGCCGCTCCTTGCCGGCCGGTCGATCAACGAACGCAAGAGCATCTACGTGTTCGACGAGTACGGACCCGTGCGGATGATTCGCTCCCAGGAGTGGAAGCTAGTCTGGCGCTACCCCGCGGGACCGCACGAACTCTACAACGTCGCCGACGAACCGGACGAGCGGGAGAATCTGTTCAGCCGTCCCGGCCACACCGAACGCATCCGGTCGTTGCGCCGGGAACTCGACGACTGGTTCGCGAGCTACGTCGACCCTCGGCTGGACGGCAGCAGGCTACCCATCACCGGACGCGGTCAGCGCGACCACGCGACGAAGGCGGACGCCTTCGCCTATCGATATCCTTGGATGGAATAAACCCGCAAGGCACCGCCTCCAGCCGAAGGGGACGGGCTTGTCCCGTCCCGGCGCGCCCTTCGGCGCGATCGAGAATGCTGCCGCATTCTCGTGCGACGGGCCAAGCCATGCGGCCTCGGCGACGTTAGTCGGAAGCTGGCGCTTGCCGATCCAAGACCATCTGCCGTTCGAAGGACGCCTCCGCGCCACGATTTTCGGCTTGGGGGTCGCAGACGCCCGCCAGCGTCGAGAAGAGTTCCTCGGCCTTCGCCGGATCCGCCGCAACGCGGTTGTCGAGTTCCTCCGGGTCGTTGCCGAGATCGAATAGCTGATCCTCGGCCTCGATGTTGTGGATCAGCTTCCAGTCGCCGCGGCGGACCATGAACGAACCGGCCCGGGTGCCATGACCGTGGTACTCGGAGAAGACGACCCGATCAGGGTCTTGCGGCGGCATCTGTTCCAAGGGAGCGCCATGCCAGGTCTCCGGATGCTCGGAACCCGTCAGCGAGAACACGCTGGCCTGCAGGTCGTGGAGATCGACGGGCGTCGCCACACGCGCGCCGGACTCGAAGTCGGGACCGGCCGCGATGCACGGGATCCGGGACGCGTCCTCCAGCAGGTTGCATTTCCACCACAGCCCGAACTTGCCGAGCATCTCGCCGTGGTCCGAGGTGTAGACCAGGTTCGTGGTGCTCGCCAGATCCGCTTCCACCAGGGCCGACAACAGCCGACCGAGTTGCTGATCGATGAAGGTTACGCAGGCGTAGTAGCCCCGGCGCAGCCCGCGGACATCGTGCTCCTGGATGCGGTCGAGTTCGAAGTGTTTACGCAGGTCGCCCGCGTAGGGATGCTGCGCGGTCTCCGCCTCGATGCCGTGCTCCGGCAGATCACCGTGATCGCGGTACCTGTCCCACAGTTCTTCGGTGCAGTAGTGGGGAAAGTGGGGCTTCACGAGGTTGACGTAGAGGACCCACGGGCCGTCGACAAGGGGTGCCCGGGTCAGAAGCCAGTCGACGGCGGCGTCCATGTACACGACGTCGTTCTTCCACGGCGGATCGTGGGGACCGTAGCGTTCGAAACGTGCCGCCGCGCCTTCGCGCACCGCTAGCGGTCGCCGCTGCTGCCCCTTGTCGAAACCCCATCCCAAGTCGTGCGCTTCGATCGTCTCCGAGAAACCCAGTTCCGCCACTGGCCGATAGGCATGGACCTTGCCGATGAACACGGTGTGCACGCCTTGATCGCCGAGCACCGCCCCGAGGCCGTGGGTTTCCGGCGGGATGCCCAGCCGGTTGTTGCCGTAGGCCCCGACCGCATGGACGCGCTTGCCGGTCAGGAACGCCGAGCGGCTCGGCACGCACAGCGGCGACGGGCAGTAGGCGTGCTCGAAGACCGTGCCGTTGTCGGCCAGCCACTGCATGTTCGGGGTATCCACGAAGGGGTGGCCGTAGGGCGACGAGTAGCGCGGATTGTGCTCGTCGGACATGAAGACGATGACGTTGGACACGCGACCTACCTCCTGCGGCGGCACGACACCGCCGTACCCTGGTGCCGGCCAACTCTAGCACGCACCCGGTCTGTCGCGCCGCATTCGCAGGCCCAGAAACAGAAACTCGGGCCGGTTGGACCGCAGTCCGGGTTTGATAGGATGGCTCGTTCGAATGCCGTCGGGTGAAGTCGATCACAGAGGACGTCCGTCAGGTCGAAAGAACGCTAAACAAGGACTCCTTCAATGTCAGACAACTCTGCCGTCATCACCCCGATCAACACCGCCAACGACGCCTTGGAATCCGTCGGCGGCAAGGGCCGTTCCCTCGCCCAGATGACCCGCGCGGGGTTCGATGTCCCGGGCGGCTTCCTGTTGTCGACGGCCGCCTACAGGGACTTCGTGGCCACCAACGGACTCGGTTCGCGCATCCTCGAGCTCGCCCGCCCGGAGATTGTCGATTCTCGCGCGTCCTTCGAGTCGGCGTCGCGATCGATCCGGGCGCTCATCACCGGCTGCGAGCTATCCAACACGCTGAAAGCCGACCTCGAGGCGGCCTACCGGGCGCTACCGGGTGACGATCCCGCCGTGGCGGTGCGCTCTTCCGCGAACGCCGAAGACCTGCCGGGGCTGTCCTTCGCCGGGCAGCAGGAAACCTACCTCAACGTCCGCGGTCGCGAAGCGCTCCTCGACGCAGTGCGCACCTGCTGGGCTTCGCTGTGGACGGCGCAGGCGATCAGCTACCGCAACGAGATGGGCATCGAGTCCGACGCCGTGGCCATGGCGGTGGTCGTGCAGATCATGGTGCCCGCCGACGTGGCCGGCATCCTGTTCACGGCGAATCCGGCAACCGGCGAGCGCGGCGAGATGATCGTCAATGCCAGCTTCGGCCTCGGCGAGGCGGTGGTGGGCGGTCAGGTCACGCCGGACACGTTCATCGTCGAGAAATCCACGCTTGCCGCCAAGGAAACCATGATCGGCACCAAGGAGCAGAAAGTCGTCTCCGACGGCAACCAGGGAACCCGCCTAGTGGACGTCGACGCGGGCGAACGCGACACGTCGTCCCTGTCGGACGAACTGCTCG
>JAPPND010000052.1 GCA_028818795.1 Gammaproteobacteria bacterium
CTAGTGAACAGCCCCGTCGTATCGGAGCTACTGGTGTCACCTGCCGAGCGGCACCGCATACGTAGCGAACTCGACGCCTTCGTGGCGAACACGCCAACGTGGGTGGTCCGCCTCGACCGACGCGCGCTCTCAGTCGGGCGATGCAACAGGCGGTGGCGCGGTCAAGACGGAAAGGTGACGGGGCGGTCGATGCCGAGTCCCTAATCCGTGGCATCCCGACCGAGAACGGCACACGCGCGGCGGCTGTCTTGGCCCGCGGCGACACGGGCGGATGACTTTAGTGGAGTGAACCTCGCGCCTGGCGAAGTTACGTGCGTCGTGACACCCGGCGGCTGGCTCTTTCGCTCTACCTGATCTGGAGCAGTCAAGTCCAAGGGTTCACGACGGGCACGCCGGATGCGGCGAAGTCGTGTTCGTCCCTCGTCGCAATAGTCATGCGATGGACCTTCGGCCAGCTACAAAGCGGCCAAGCGCTCGAAAGTATCGGGGTACTTCCGCGCCATGAGAATCAAGGCTGCGATCGATTGGGGCGGGCTTGATCTGCCCTGCTCCCAACGCTCCACGGTTCGGACGGGAACCCGGATCATGTGCGCGAAGACTGCCCTAGAGACGTCGAGGTGGTTGCGGATATCGCGGATCGCCTCTGGGGTGAGTGTGGGAAGGGGCCGCGCTTCCACGTGGGCGGTTCTAAGCGTTCGCCTGCCGGCACGGTGCTCGCGGATCTCGTGGAGACCGCCGAGAACTTCGGCGGCGATGTTGCGTTCAGTCATTGTCGATTGCCTTGACCGCTTTTGCGCCACGCCTCGCGCTCGGTTGCCGTCAGGTCTGCCTTGGCGTACAGCCCGTCATGCGCAAGCCTACGCGATTTCGCAAGCCGATCAGCTTGGCGCGTACCACGTTCCCCGTCCGGCGCCGTGTCTTGTGAGGTGGCCCGCCGTCATTAAGCGTCTGACGTGGTCCTTGACAGTATTGCGACTCGTGCCGGTGGCCTTGGCGGCATCGGCGACAGTGACTCGGCCGCGTTCTCGGGCTATCTCGAGGATCCGGGCGGAAAGGTCGGGAAGATTGCCTAGAAGAAGCCGTTCGCGATCGATCTTCCGACTTAGGAGGTCCTTTTGCTGCTGCAATGCCGTCAGGAAATACGAAAGCCAGGGTTGCCAGTCCGGTGTCGCGGTTCCAAGCGAGCGTTGGGTCTGGCGGAGAGCGAGGCAGTAGCCGTCCTTGTTCCGTTCAATCACGCTCTCCAGCGAACTGTAGGGCACGTATGCATAGCCGCTGCGGAGCAATAGCAGGGTTGTGAGGATCCGGGACAGCCGCCCGTTGCCATCCTGAAAGGGATGGATGGCGAGCAACGTGGCAACGAACACCCCGATCGCCAGCAGGGGGTGAAGATCCTGCCGGTCGAGTCTCTGGCGCGTCCAGCCAACAAGGTCGGCCATCCGCATGGGAGTTTCGAATGGTGTCGCCGTCTCGAACACGACACCTAGACTCCTTCCGTCCGCGTCGAATGCTTCGACATGGTTGGGGTGCGTCTTGTATTCGCCGCGATGGCGCGCGTCCTTCGTGGAGTAGCGCAACAGTTCGAGATGGATCTGCTTGATGTGGTTTTCCGTTAGCTCGATGGATTCCCAATTGACGAAGACGGTCTGCATAGCATCCGCGTAGCCCACGACCTCCTGTTCGTCCCGGGTCGCGAAGGAGCGGATTTCGATGTTGGCGAGCAAACGCGCGACTTCACCATCGCCGAGCGTTGCGCCTTCGATGCGGGTGGACGAGCCAACGCCCTCTATCGTGGCGACGCGGCGAAGGCCGGCCAGCCGATCCGGCGCGAGACGTCCGATCGCCTGCCACGCGCCTTTGAATTCGTCGATCTGGGCGACGAGTTGGAGCAGCTTGTTGTCAAGGCGAGGTTCGGATGGTCGAAACCGCCCATCCATGTGGTCATCCGTTTCCATCCAATAGAGCATGCGCCTAATTCATCCGTTTGTCCATCCGTTTCCATCCATTTGCTGACCTGCGGGGTGACGGACGGTCGGTCTTGTTCCCATGAGTTAAAGTGCGCGGTCTTGATCAGGGGAGGACGCGTGATGGTCTGGCAGCCGGAAATCGAGGAAATGAAACGCCGGCGGGCGTTCGCCGAGGAGATGGGCGGCGAGGCCGGCATCGCTGAGCAGCGCCGGCGCGGCAAGCTGACCGTTCGGGAACGCATTGATCTCATAACCGACGAAGGATCGTTCCAGGAGATCGGCCAATTCGCCGGCGCGGCCACCTACGAGAACGACAAGCTCGTCCACGTTCGCCCGTCCAACATGATCATCGGCCTCGGCGACCTGAACGGTCGCAAGGCCGTGCTGACCGCGGGCGACTTCACGGTGCGCGGCGGCGCGTCGGACGGCGGCATCGGCAACAAGGGCGGCCATGCCCAGAAGATGGCCCTGGATTGGAAGCTGCCCTTCATCCGTCTGCTAGATGCCACGGGTGGCAGCGTCAAGACCTTCGAGCAGATCGGGCGCACCTACATCCCCACCAACCCGGTGACGCCGGGGGTCGAGAATCTGCTCTGCCAGGTGCCGGTCGTGGCCGCGGTACTCGGTTCCGTTGCGGGGCTGCCTGCCGTCGACGCCTGCCTCGCCCACTTCAACGTCATGGTCAAGGGCACCAGCCAGGTGTTCCCCGGCGGCCCACCCGTGGTTAAGGCGGCGCTGGGCATCGACATCAGCAAGGAGGACTTGGGCGACGAACGAACGCAGGTCTACGGCAGCGGCGTAATAGACAACCTTGCGGACACGGAAGCCGAAGCCTTCGAGATGGTGAAGCGGTTCTTGAGCTACCTCCCGGACAACGTCTGGCAGATGCCGCCGCGGGTCGATACCGGCGACGATCCGAATCGCCGGGACGAGTACCTGCTGTCGGCCGTTCCGCGGGAGAAGCGCCGCATCTACGACGCCTACAAGATCATCGACGCCGTGGTCGATAAGGAGTCGTTCTTCGAAATCACCCCGTTCTACGGCCGCTCCCGCATCGTTGGCCTGGCCCGTGTCGACGGCTACCCGGTGGGCGTGATGATCAACAATCCGAAGCGGATCGGCGGCTCCATGGATGTGTCAGCGGGCGTCAAGGTCATCCGCTTCCTTCAACTTTGCGACACCTTCCATCTGCCGATGATCTACTTCGCCGACGAGCCGGGGTTCATGGTCGGCCCGGAGCAGCAGCGCCAGGGCATCGTGCGCGCAGGTGCGAAGATGCTGTGCGCGACGCTGCGCACGCGGATGCCTTGGATCACCATCATCATCCGCCAGTTGTACGGTGTTGCTGGGCAGTGCCACGACCGCCCGAGCGGCATGTTCAAGCGTGTCGCATGGCCCTCCGGCCACTGGGGCTCGATGCACATCTCGGGCGGCGTCTCGGCGGCCTATCGCCGGGTTATCGCCGAATCCGACGATCCGGAGGCCAAGCAGGCCGAAATCGAGGCGAAGCTTGAGGCGCTGTCGTCCCCCTTCCGGACGGCGGAAGCGTTCAACATCGAGGACATCATCGATCCGCGGGACAGCCGGCCGATGGTCTCGGAGTTCGTGCAGATGGCCCAGCCCATGCTCGAGACGCAGTTGGGACCGAGTCCGACGCCGTACATGCCGTGACGAACGCGAGTGCCGCGACGGACGCCGGGATCCCGGGGCGCGGGCACGTCGACCTGAACCGGCAACGGCGCACGGACTCCGCGCTGGCGGCGCGGTTCAACGCGTTTGCCGACCTCGAATGCGCGCCCCGGGGTTCCGGCATGAGCGTCAATTCACCGACGTACGCCCTTATCTCCCGACACGTCGCCGTTCGCGAGCCTTTGCTCGCCCTGGCCCGCGAATGTCAACCCGGGCAACCGATCCCGAATTTGCTGTTTGCCGCCGTCAAGCACGTTGCCGCCGACACGCCGGATACGCCGCTTGGGCATCATTACCGGCGCGTAGCCGAGGGTGCAGCACCCGTTGCGGACTTGGTCCACGAGTTCGACGCGTTCTGCCGGCTACACGCGCACCGGATCGCGGAACTCGTTCGAACGCGGAACGTGCAGACCAACGAGGTGGGCCGCTGTTCGCACCTGATGCCGGCGTTCTGCGTCATCGCCCGCGAGACGGGTCGGGATCTCGCCTTGATCGACATCGGAGCCGGGGCGGGACTGAACCTGTTGTGGAACCGGTTCGACTACCGCTACTCCAACGGTGCCGCCTTCGGTTCCGGTCGATCTCCCGTGGTTATTGCGTGCGAAAGCCGGGGCGAGATGCCGCCGTTGCCGTCAAGTTTCCCTGCAGTGTCCTTTTCTGCGGGCGTGGATCTCAATCCGATCGACCTCGCGGACGACGAGCAATACCGATGGCTCGAAGCATTGATCTGGCCTGAGCATGCGGATCGAACCGCACTGCTCGCAAGCGCACGGGAGGTGTGGCTCAAGCAACCGCCGCGCGTGGAGGCGGGGGATGCGCTCGAGTGGCTGCCGGAGCTCGTCGCCGAAGCCCCGGCCGATGCGGCGCTTTGCGTGTTCCATTGCCACGCGCTGAACCAGTTTCCCGTGCTTGCGCGAGAGTCCTTCACCGGCCTGCTGCGCTCGGCAGCCCAGGCACGTCCGCTATTCCACGTCTCGTCGGAGGGCGAGCGCCTTGTGGTAGCCCGCCTGGAAGGTGGCCGTTCAACCCGGTTGCTGTCCGTACTACGCAACGCGCACGGTCGTTGGATCCAGTGGTAGCCTGACGCCGCCGAGCCGTCTACGACAAGAGGAATCCCATGGAACTACGCCCCAACCGGGTTCGCGGCAAACTCGAGGCTGGCGAACCAGCGTTCGTCGTCGGCGGCGTCACGCATGCGGACGATATCGACGCCCTCGGCCCGATCGGCTTCGACGGCATCTGGCTCGAAGGCGAGCACGGTGGCGTCGACGCCGCTGATCTCGGGAACCTGACCCGGGCCTGCGACATCTGGGGAATGACCTCCCTGGTACGCGTCAACCGCAACGACCAGGGCCTCATCTACCGAACATTGGATCGGGGCGCCCAGGCCATCGTCGTGCCCCATGTCGACACCCGCGCCGACGCCGAGAACGTGGTTGCGGGCGGCAAGTTCCCGCCGCTCGGCAAGCGCGGACTGTTCATCAGCCGCCAGGGCTACGGCGTCGGCGACTACCTCGCCCGCGCCAACGACGAAACGCTCCTGATCGCGCTCATCGAGGACATCGAGGCGTGGCGGAATCTCGACGAAATCCTCGAAGTCGACGGCATCGGCGTGTTCTTCGTCGCGCCGTCGGACTTCGCGGCGTCGATGGGCCACATCGGCAATGTCGGCCACCCCGACGTGCAGGAGAAGATCGAGGACTCGCTACGCCGCATCGTCGCCGCCGGCCGGACCGCCGGTACGCTGTGCATGAACGACAACGTTCAGCACTTTGCAGAGATCGGCGTCCGGTGTTTCTTCACGTCCACCGGATCTTGGGTGGCCGCGGGCGCGACGGCTTTCAAAGAGAAGGCGTTGCAAGGAGTTCGTTAGCGCTCGATCACTCGTTAGTCTCTTAGGAGCCGAGTCATCATGTGACGGACGTGATCCTGTCCGCCGAGGAATACTGCTAGGACGCGGACCACTTGGGTCGCCTCGTCGACGTCGAACCAGTAGATCCCGCGTCCGAGGGCCAGATGCCTCAAGCCAGGGAGGATGTCGTTGTGACGTTCGCCTCGAAACGGTGCGACTGAGATGCGTTCGACCGCCGCACGGAGCTCCAGGACTCTCGTTCCGGCCCGTTCGAACGCGCTTGGCACGCTTTCCCCGAAGTCGAGGTAGCTTCGCAGGAGGTGATCGAATATCAGATCGAAGTCGCGCTCGGCGTCGTCGGAAAACTCAAGGCGGAAGGCCATGCGCACGGCGTTTGTTGCGTATCATCTCGGCCAGCCTTGCGTCCATGCATTCGCCGCTGACGAACGCGCCTTCGCGCCGCCGAGAAAGCAACTCCCTTAGTGCAGCAACATCCAGCTCTTCGGCATCCGTTCGCTGACGCAGCAGGTCGACGCCTCTCTGCAAGACGGCACTCAAGCTCGCGTATCTGCCAGCCTCAACGAGTGCCCTAGCGAAGGCGTGCTGCTCATCGGTGAGAGAGATTGAGGACTTGACCGTCACGGAAACCTCCTGCGAGCCACGGTACTACTCCGTAGCACCATGGTCAACGCTTGGAGGTTGGAGGTGTCATCGAGTATCGGGGCAGTTCTGCGACTGTGCGAAACTCGCATTCTCACAACGCTTGGTTCTCCATCTGGGGGTACTGCACCGGAAACAGAATGGACAGCAGACGCCTTGCATCCCCGCGCACGTCGATGCCGTTAACGGCCACGATCTCGTCGGCGGTTTCGCAGCCGAGCAATAGCTGGGCGATGGCTTGATCGCCAACGATCGCATGGTCCGATTGCACCGTGGGTGCGTCGTCAATCGTTATTCCATCGTCCCCGAAGTCGATGGTCAGGCGTTCGGTTGCCGCCTGGTCCTGAAGGACGACAGTCAGCGCGCCGCGCCATGCCGACAGGGGCGAAGCCATCAGCCGCGCGTGCAACATCGGGCCAAGCTTGCCGATCAGTGACGCCAGATTGACGATCCGCACCACGTACCACCGGGCCTTTCCGAGCCGCGTCCCCGTCGC
>JAPPND010000195.1 GCA_028818795.1 Gammaproteobacteria bacterium
CAGCATCCGTACCTCCGTCCGTGGAAGTCCGGTGCCGGATCGTCGACCCGTCCCGGTACGTTGTCAAACCCGCAACCTCAAATGCGATTGCCCTGCGGGTTGTCAGGAATCTCTTGTTTGTAGGCCTTGTGCTGTGCTAGGCGATTGCGTTTTTAGATCACGCGCCACCAGGGTGCCGCCAGCACATCCGGGGCAAGCCACTCGACGGTCTCGCCGTCGTGCAGCAGTAACCCGGCCCGCGCTTTGGGGTATTCCTTGCGGAATGTGCGTAGCCGCACGGTGTCGCGCAGGCGGGGATTGGCGGTTGCCTTGACCTCGATCGGCAGCAACGCGTCGGGTGTCTCGACCACGAAGTCCACCTCGTCGCCGGTGGTCGTGCGCCAGTACGTGACCTCGGCGGGGTCGGACCGGCTGTCCCGCCAGGCGAGCAGGTCGCACAGCACCAGGTTTTCGAGGTGTGCCGGGGCGGGATCGGTGGCCGCGATCCGCAGTGCCAGGCCGGTGTCACACCAAAACAGCTTCGGCGACTTGACGAGCCGTTTCGTCTTGTTGACGGCGTATGCGGGAAGCCGTAGCAACAGGTAGGACACCTCGAGCAGGTTGAGGTAACGGTGGACGGTTGGTTGCGGGATCGACGCGTCTCTTCCCATCTCGGTCTGATTGACGATCTGGCCGATGCGCAGGCAGGCGGTACGGACCAGCCGTCGGAAGTCGACCAAAGAGGCGACCGACGACAGAGTTGCGAGGTCTCGCTCAAGGTAGGTTTGGATGTAGCCGTCGTACCAGATGGACCGCCCGGCATCGGTCTCGATGTGCGCGGCGGGGTCCGGGAAGCCTCCCCGACGCACGGCGGCTCGCCAGGCCTCGGGGTACGCTGCGTGTCCGGCCACGATCTCCTGCCAAGCGGAATCGGGTATGGACAGCAGATCCTCCCAAATGCCGGTTCGCCCTAGGCCAAGCTGCTCGCGTCGTGTCATCGGCCAGAGCGTCAGATAGCTTGCCCGGCCCGCCAGCGACTCCGAAACGCGCGCCATGAGTGCCAGGTTCGCGGATCCGGTGAGCAGAAACCGACCGGGCGTTCGGTCGTTGTCGACGTGTCGCTTGATAGCCCGCAGAAGATCGGGTGCCCGTTGAATCTCGTCGAGCGTAACCGGGTCTGGGCCACCGAGCAGGCTGTCGGGGTCGCGTTCGGCGGCATCGAACGCGTCGAGATCGTCGAGCGAGATGAACCGGCGCGGACCCGGGGCAAAGCGTTGGGCAAGTGTGCTCTTGCCGGTCTGACGGGCCCCGGCCACGACGACGACGGGCATCACCTCGAGGTGGGCATCGAGTTGCGGCTGAACGGCCCGTGGAATGAAATCATTCATGAGTCGAATGATAATCATTCATCGTGTGAATGAAAATGAGTTGCGGAGGACTCCCAGGCACCGGGACGACCGCCGGCACCCGCCAAAAAACGGGTGAACTGCCGTGGTGCCGCCTCTTTGACGCCTGTGGCGTCGGTTCCTATTGTCTTGTTCTTGTGAGCACTGCGGGCTCATTGTCTGGCGTTGTTCGCCGAACATGAACTGAACGCCGCTATCGCCGAGAGATTGGTGCCGCCAAGGGGGCTCTGCGCGGAGCCCCAGCGGCCGTCTTCCGGTCATCGGCGACCGCCGCTACAACGGCGAGGAAATCTCCAGTTGCTCCATGACGCCGTTGAACCACTGGATCACTTGCGGGTGGTAGGGGATGCCGTTCGCGCGCCGGTCGATCTCGGCTTCGTGTTCGGGGAAGCCCGCGTAGACGACCCGCGACTCGCCCGGTGCCGGTTTGCAGTCGAGGATCGATCGCAGATAGGCATCCATGTCCGCCTTGAACACATCGACATCGGCGAACGCAGCGACGTTGTAGGCCATGAAGTAGTGCCCGGAGCCTTGGCGCCGATGCGGACCGGCTCCCGTTCCCGGCAGCGCCTTGCAGAGAATCTCGACGAGCATCGACAGGCCGAAGCCCTTGTGCGAGCCGATGTCCCGGGTTCCGCCCAGGGGCAGCATCAAGTAGCGGTCCGGCACGTCGACCTCGTCCATGACCGGCGCGCCGTCGGCGTCGGTGATCCAACCGGGCAGGACCTTGTTGCCGAGGCGCCGTAAGAGCTGGATCTTGTTGCCGGCGACGGAACTCATCGAGGCGTCGAATATGAACGGCGGCTCGTTCTTCGACGGGGCCGCGATGCCTAGTGGGTTCAGGCCCAGCAGCGGTTCGGCCCCCTGGGTAGGTGCCACCTGAAGACCGCCGGATGTCATGGACATGCCGACCATGTCGTATTCGAGGGCGAGGTGGGCGTAGTAGGCCGCCGCGCCGTAATGACCGCTGTTGAAGGCCGTCACAACCGCGACGCCGTTGTCCTTGGCTCGCTCGCAGGCGAGTTGCATCAGTTCCTTGCCTTGCCCCAGGCCCAGGCCCCGATCGCCGTCCACCGAGACCGCAGCAGGGAAGTCCCGCACCCGCCTCATGGTGGGTGTCGGGTTGATGTAGCCGCCCTTCAGGCCGGCGACATAGGCCCGCATCATGTTGCTGACGCCGTGGGAGTCGATGCCGCGCACGTCTGCGTAGATCAACGGATCCGCGCACTTCGCGGCATCCGAATCGGTCATGCCGAGGGCGGTGAAGATGCTCTCCACGACTTGGCGCATGGTCGAGTGGGGCACGCGTACCGCGATGTCCTCGGGAACCTTGAACCGTTCGAGCATCCGGGTCTTCCTCCTAGCGTGGGGCGTCGGCTGGGCGAAGCGCGTAAGCATAGACAGAAAGCGACCGATTGGGCACACGCCCCCGAACCCTCCGCGCGGAGGAGGATGGAGCGGTTCCCGATCGAGCAAACAGCGACGTGTCTTGGCATAGTGCATTCGGTTGCGAAGGAGTCCGAGATGACAGAAAACCCGGGCTTGGGCCGGAAGCCACTGTTCGCCATGTTGCCGCCGGTCAACGCCGACATGCGCTCGTGGGCCGAGCGCCTAGCAATGGATGTACCCGGCTTCGATGTAGCCGTGTTGGAGGACGATGCCGCCGTACGAAAAACTCTGGCCGATGTGGACGCCGCGTACGGTTGGGTGTCACCGACGATGCTTCCCTTGGCACAGAACCTGCGCTGGCTGCAGAACCCGTTCGCCGGGCCGTTTCCCGGTTACTACTACCGGGACCTGGTCGATCATCTGGTGGTGGTCACCAATCCGCGGGGCATCTACTCGGACCACATCGCCCACCATATCCTCATGCTGATGCTGGCCTTGTCCCGGGGTCTGCCTTACTACATGGATGCCCAGAGGGCCGGACGTTGGGATCCCCGCGCCCGCAAGCATGGCTACGTCAACATCGCTGGATCGACCGTGCTGATCAACGGGGTTGGCGGCATCGGCGCGGAGACGGCGCGCCTGTGCGCGGCGCTCGGCGCCACGGTGGTCGGCGTCGATCCGCGACCCGAGCACGACTGTCCGGCGGCGATCCACGCGCCGACGGCCCTCGACGACCTCCTGCCGACGGCGGATTTCGTGGTCACCACCGCGCCGCATACGCCGGCGACCGAATTCATGTGGAACGCCGACCGCTTTGGTCGAATGAAGCCGACGGCCTATTTCATCAACATCGGCCGCGGCATGACCGCCAAGCTCGAGGACCTGACGGCGGCGCTGGCCGCAGGCGAAATCGCGGGTGCGGGCCTCGATGTCTTCGAGGTTGAACCCTTGCCCGCCGACCACCCCCTTTGGCGGATGGAAAACGTGCTGATCACGCCGCACGTCGCCGTCGCGGAGGCTGCCGACATTCCGGAACGGCGTTATGCGCTGCTAGCCGACAACGCGCGGCGGTTCCTTGCCGGCGAACCCCTGCGCAACGTGGTTGACAAGGCCCTCTGGTACTAGCAGCCCACGGCGACATTCGTCGCCGGTGCTGACACAATGAACCGAGAGTCTTGGGGAGGACCAGGCATGAACACGTCGAGAATCTCGGTATTGGCATTGGCGGTCTGCGGACTGTCGGCCACCGCGGCGGAGAAGGACTGCGAGACGTCCAAATGGGGCGAGGCCGACGAGATCGGCAGCGCCAACCTGATCACGGCCGAGAGCGTGCTCGCGGCGTCCAAGCTCATCAAGACCGGCAAGACCTACAGCCTCGGCATCACCATCGACGCGACGACGCCGGCCTTTCCGCCCCGGGGCTTTGCGTTGCAGGTGGTCCAGCCGGGTCAGCAGCAGGGCAGGGCGGCGTTCCCGAACATGGCCTACAACGACGACTTGGTGCAGACGTGGCTCGGGATCGGCTCGCAGATCGATGGCCTCGGCCACTTGGGCGCACCCGGCGGCGTCTACTACAACTGCAACCGCGCCGAGGACTTCGCCGAGATAACGGGACTCACCAAGCTCGGCATCGACAAGATTCCGCCCATCGTCGCTCGTGGCGTGGTGCTGGACATGGCGGGCCATGCGGGCGTCGAGGTCATGCAGGCGGGCCAGTTCTTCACGACGGCGGACGTGCAGGCGGTCGAGAGAAAACAAGGCACGCCGATCCGCGAAGGCGACGTGGTGCTGTTCCATACGGGCTGGACGGAAGGCATGCTCGCCTCGGATCCCCAAGCGTGGGTAGCCGGGGAGCCGGGTATGGCGGAGGATGTGGCCGACTACCTGGCGAGTCGCAACGTCGTCGCGGCCGGCGCGGATACCTGGGGACTTGATGTCGTCCCGCCCGAGAACCCGGACCGGCCGTTCCAGGGCCACGTAACCCTGCTCATGGAGAACGGCATCTACATCCTGGAGGTCATGAACACCGGGCCGCTGGTACGCGACGAAGCGTTCGAGTTCCTGTTCGTGCTCGGTCACGCCAAGATCAAGGGGGCGGTGCAGATGATCATCAACCCCGTGGCGATTCGGTGAGGCATTCAACCGGGGAGCGCAAACCGTGATCTCCAAACGGGCGGCGCTGGTATTCGCCGCGGTTGCCTTGATTGCCGGAGTGCTGTTGAGCCTGGCACTTCGACCGCCGGGCGGCGGCAGGACAGTCGTGGCGACGACCTCGGACGAGGGTGTCCCGGTGCGCATCCACTGGCGCGTGCCGTTGAGCGCGCCGCGCAATCTGCCGGGGGCCGGGGAGACGCCCAGCTGGTTCGCTTTAGCGCTCGACCGCGCCAGCGGCGGCGGCGTGAGAATCGACCTCTACGATCCGGGAGAGATCGTTCCGGCGTTCGCGGTGACCGATGCCGTCCGCGACCGCAAGGTGCAGGCCGGGTATACGTGGCTCGGCTACGACCAGGGCAAGATCCCGTCGTCGGCGCTGTTCGGCGCGACCCCGTTCGGGCTGGAGCCCTGGGCGTATATCGGCTGGTGGCATTTCGGCGGCGGCAGGGAACTCGCCGAGGGCATCTACGCGCGGCACGACATCAAGCCGCTCCTGTGCGGCATCTCGGGGCCCGAGACCGCCGGTTGGTTCCGAACGCCGCTCAATTCCACGGACGACCTCGCAGGGCTCAAGATTCGCTTCGCGGGCCTAGGGGGCAAGGTCATGCAGCGCGTCGGCGCGTCGGTGACGATGCTGCCGGCGGGCGAGATCTTCCAAGCACTGGATACGGGCGTCATCGACGCGACCGAGTTCGCGCAGCCGATCACCGACCAAGCGCTCGGCTTCTCCCGGATCGCCAAGTACAACTACTATCCGGGCTGGCATCAGCCGTTCAGCGCCACCCATTTCGTGGTCAACCTCGATGTATGGGAGGGCTTGCCGCCGGCGGACCAAGGCCTCCTCGAGACGGTCTGCATGGGCTCGGTTGGGCGCAGCCTCGGGCTGTCCGAGTACCAGCAGGCACCCGTCGTGGCGGAGTTCTCGGAACTCGGGGTATCGGCCAGCTATTTCCCGGAAGAGGTGTTGCGGATCCTGCAAAGCGCAGCACAGGAGGTGCTCGACGAGGAGGCGGCTGCGGATGCCGACTTCAAGGCGGTGCTCGATTCCCAGCGCGCCTACCAGGCAGTCTACCGCGAGTGGCGTCGTCTGGCTTACTTGCCGAAGGACTTCTGAGCTTGACCGGAATCGAGCTGCCGGAGACCCGCTTCTCCCGGGTCGTCGACCACGCCCTCAGCGTGGTCGGTCGTGCGGCCAGTTGGCTTTGGGTCGTGCTGCTCGCCGTGATCGTGGTCAACGTCACCCTGCGCTACGTCTTCCAGGAGGGTCGTATCGAACTGGAGGAACTGCAGTGGCACTTGAACGCGTTCGCGTTCCTGATCGCCATCGCCTACGCCTACCGGGTCGATGCCCACATCCGCATCGACCTGGTATCGGTGAGACTCCGGCCGCGTCTGCAGGTCTGGATCGAGTTCTACAGCACCTTCTTGCTGCTGCTGCCGTTCATCGCGGTGGTGCTGTGGTTCTCGTTTCCGTTCGTCGCCCATAGCTGGAACGCCTCGGAGGTCTCCTCGTCACCCGGCGGATTGCCGTTCCGCTGGTTGTTGAAGGGCGTGCTGCCGGTGGCGTTCCTGCTGCTGCTCCTCGCCGTTGCCTCCCGGCTGACGCGCCTTTGGGCCTACCTGACGGACGGGCCGCCATGACCGGTGCCGAAGTTCTCGCGCTCTTGATGATCGTGGCGTTCATCGGGCTCGTCTTCTCGGGCTACCCGATCGCCTGGGTGCTGGGGGGGC
>JAPPND010000089.1 GCA_028818795.1 Gammaproteobacteria bacterium
AGCCAAGCCGTGAGGATTCCACGGGCTTTCGCCTTCGAAAGCGACAAGATCCAAGTCGAGATAGAACGCCAAGGCGACGAGTTGGTCATTCGCCGCGCCAAGCGGAGGCTGACCGGTCTCGGGGGGGCGTTTCGCGAGCTTGGGCCGTACTTCGAGGACCTTCGCCGAGAGCAGCCCCCGATGGAAACGCGCGACTGGGATTCCACGGATCGCAAACGGTAGCGTTGCCGCATTCACATGAAGTACATGCTCGACACGAACATTTGCATCTATGCCATCAAGGGCGGCAATAGGCACCTCGATCAGCGACTCGACGAATGCGAAACCGGCGATCTCGTCATGTCCGCCATCACCTTGGGGGAGCTTGAGGCGGGCTTCGCCAAGAGCACTAACCCGGGTGCCGCGCGGCAACAAGCAGCGGCTGTCTTTGACGCGATCGCCGTCGTCCCCTTCGACGAAGCCGCCGCACGCGCATTCGGCCAAGTGCAGTCGGAAGCGCCGGCGAGACGCGGGGCGTACGACCGGCAGATCGCCGCACACGCCATCTCGCTTGGCCTGACGATAGTTACGAACAACGAGCAAGACTTCGAAGGTATTTCTCGCTTGGCCATCGACAACTGGACGATGCCAGCGTCAGACCAGGCCCGCCCTACCCCACGGACTTAGCCCGATTCTCGGACGCTGCTAGTCGCCGGCCGGCGTGGCGACGGGGTCAGCCGGCACCGTCGGTACGCGGGTACGACGCCCGCGACCAGACCCGTAGCTATTGCGTGGCAGAGGACGGCGACCGGCACGAACCAGCCCATGAGAGCCGCAGCAGCCTTCGTCAGGCATGTCGGCGTCGATCGGTCCAGCTCACCGCGCCAACGCCGCGACCGGGTCAAGTCCCGCCGCCCGGCGAGCGGGCACGATGCCCGCAGCGAGTCCCGTACCCACGGCACAGCCCAACGCCGCGAACACGAACCAAGGAGACAAGCCCGCCGGCACGTCGAACGCCTCGAACGCGAACCGGCTCGCGAACCCCAGCACGGTCCCCAGCACGCCGCCCGCGAAGGTGACCGCCACGGCCTCCAGGAGGAACTGGCGCAGGATGTCGCGCCGCCGGGCGCCGGTCGCCATGCGGATGCCGATCTCGCGGGTGCGTTCGGCGACCGACACCAGCATCACCGAGGTCACCCCCATGCCGCCGACGAACAGCGAGATCGCGCCCACGGCGCCGATCAGCGCCGACAGCAGCCGCTCCACCGTCGTGAACCCGATCCGCAGGCCGATGTCGGCGTCCAGCATGAAGCCCCGGTGGCCGTGGCGGCGGGCGAGCAGGTCGCCGACGGCGCGGGCGGTCTCGCCGAGCCGTTTGGGATCCGCCGCGTAGACCGTGATGGAATCGAGGTCCCCGCGGCCGAAGAGCAGCGCCTGGGCGGTGCCGAGCGGCACCAGCACCTCTCTGTCGCGGTAGTCCGCGGCCACGCTGCCGCGCCCCGCGAACCGGACCAGCACGCCCTTGACCAGAAACGGCGTCCCGCCGAGCAGGATGTGCTCGCCGACGGCGGCGTCCGTCGGGAACAGGTCGTCCCGGATCCCCGCGCCGACGACGACCACCGGTTCGTTGCCGGCGCTGTCGCGTTCCGACAGGAACACGCCCCGCGCCAGCGTCCAGCCGCGGACGGCGAGCCTGTCCGGGGTCGCGGCGCTCACGGTCGCCTCGGTCTGCCGGTCGCCGCGGCGCAGCGTCAGCCGGCCGCCGAGACCGGGCTCCACACCGCGCACGTTGTCCAAGCCGGCGATCGCCTCGGCATCGCCCGCCGACAACCGGACGGGTGTCGACCGGCGATCCGGGAACGGCGAGCCGGGACGGATCCACATCGAATCGGCGCCGGCCCGCGAAACGGCCTCCACGCCGGCCTTGTAGCCGCCCTGCACGACGCTCAGCATCGCCACCACCGACCACACGCCGACCGTCACGCTCAACACCGTGAGCGCGGTCCGCAGCCGGCTTCCGCGCAGCAGGTTGGCGCGCAGCGAAGCGAACGTGCTCTGAAGCCACTCGGCGGCGTTGGCGAGCGACGACGGCTGACCCGCGCTGGCCGACGCGATGCCTTCGCCCCGTACGATCCTGCCACTCGCCGCGGTCCGCCGGCGAACGGGCGTCTTCCGGTCCGCGACCACGCGTCCGTCCAGCAGTTCGATGCGGCGTTCCGCCCAGGCCGCGACCTCGGGGTCGTGGGTGATGACGACCACCGTGTGGCCGCTCGCCGCCAGATCGGCGAGAACGCCCAGCACGTCCTCGCCGTTCTTCGAGTCGAGCGCGCCCGTCGGCTCGTCCGCCAGGATCACCTGCCCGCCGTTCATCAGCGCCCGGGCGATCGCCACGCGCTGCTGCTCGCCGCCGGACAGCGCTCGCGGCCGATGCCCGAGGCGCCCGCCCAGGCCGAAGGTCCGGAGCAGCCGCTCCGCCCGGTCGGCGCGCTGCATCCGCCGCAGCCCGGCGTAGGCCGACGGCAGTTCGACGTTCTCCCGCGCCGTCGCCGAGCCGATCAGGTTGTAGGACTGGAACACGAACCCGAACGACTCCCGGCGCAGCGCGGCCAGCTCGTCCGCGCGCAGCCGGCCCACGTTCCGGCCCCCGAACCGGTACGTCCCGGCGGTCGACCGGTCCAGGCAGCCGAGGATGTTCATCAGCGTCGACTTGCCGGACCCGGAGGGACCCATGACGGCGACGAACTCGCCGCGTTCGATGCAGAGCGACACGTCGGACAGCGCCCGCGTGGCGACCCCCCGCCCCCGTGCGCCCGCGCGGCGGTACACCCGGCCGACGCCGGCGAGTTCGATCAGCGGCGGCACGGTGGAGGCCACCGCTACGCCTGACAAGTACGGGAGGCGTCGAGGAGCGATCCGTTCCGCTGTTCGAAATGCGACCTGCCTGTGGTCATCAGGGCCACCTGGGGAATCTAGTCAGGACAGCACCGTCCGCCACCCCAAACCGTAGGATGGATCGTCGGGATAGGCAAGCCGAGAGGGGAAGCATCGGAAGCATCGTAGGGTTGGGCAGGCCGATCGCGGCAAGATGCTCCTTCCGGCACCGTCCGATTCGGTCAATCTCCCGCTAGCGCGACGCCGGGGTTGGTACCTGCGGCTCGATACGCGGGCAGCAGGGCCGATGCCAATGCCGTCACGACCCCGAGTCCGAGCGCAGTGGGCACATACCAGGCTGCGAAGGCGACCGGCAAGTCGAATACCGCGCCGATCGCCGGGCCGGCCCCGAACGCGATGGGCGTACCCACCGCCGCGCCGGCAATCCCGATCACCGAGGCTTCGACCAGAAACTGCCGGACGATGTCGCGTCGTCGCGCACCGACGACCCTGCGAATCGCGATCTCCCGCCTGCGTTGCACAACGGACATGAACATGGTCGCCAGGATACCTAAGCCGCAGACGGTCAACGCGACCACGCCGACGCCGGTGAACACCGCGTAGTCGAGTCTAACCATGTCCCGATACGCTTCGAGGCGTTGGCGATGCAGATACAGGCTGAATGTCCGACCGTGACGTCGAAAAAGAAGATCGCCGATGTCGCCTGCGGTTTCGTCAGCGCGCTCCGGATCGGCGAGGAAAGCCCTTATCACCAAGTTCGTGTTCGCCGGAAAGACACTCGCCGCAGACTGGTAGGGAATGTAGACGAAGGTCTGCAGGTCGAGAGCACGCTCAGGCGCGTAAATCGGTCCCTCCGCGATGCGGTGCGGCCCAAGTACGCCTTTCACGCTGAACGCGACACCTTCGATCATGATGGTCTCGCCCACCGGATCCGCTGTCGGCGGAAACAGCCGCTTGCGCAGTCCCGCGCCGATCACAGCCACCTGGGCACGGTTGTCGTCGTCGGACTTGGACAGGTAGGTTCCCCGTTCGACCGAGTACGCCTCGAACATGAAGTGCGGCAACGCGTCGGTTCCCTCTGCGTAGACGCCGACGTCTTCTGCCAAGCTCTCGCCGTGCCGCACCGTCGCGTTGTGGTGGCTGGAGGGAGCGGCCTCGCGCACGTTCGGCAGTTCGTCCTCGATGGCGCGGGCGTCGTCGACCGACAAGTCCGACGCCGACGCCGACATCAGCGCGGTCGGATCGGAGACCTGGATACGATCCGACCCCATGCGGCCCATGGCCTGCTCGCTCACCGTGTGCGTACCGTGGACAAGGGCCAGCGCAATCACCGAGGAAGCGATCCCTAGCGTCACTCCCAGCACACCGCAGGCGAAACGGAGCCACGTGCGCAACAGCGACCGAACCGCTGCACCGGTGGATGTGGCGATTGCCCGGAACGCATTGGCCGGTCGGGCCCGGTCAAACGCGCGGCAGGGAAGCCATCGACGTTGCCCGATCGCCCGACGGCGCGTCGGACACGACACGACCGTCCCGCAGTTCGACACACCGCGTTGCAAGATTCGCCACGGCTGGATCGTGGGACGCGAGGACCACCGCGTGACCGCGTCCAGCCAGACCGGCAAGCAACGCAATGACCTCGTCTCCCGTTTGGGAGTCCAGCGCACCGGTTGGTTCGTCGGCGAGGATGGTCGTAGCACCGTTCATCAACGCTCGCGCGATGGCCACCCGTTGCTGCTCACCGCCGGAAAGCTCGGCGGGCAGATGCTCGGCACGTTTTCCCACGCCCAGCCTCTCCAGCAGTGCCCGAGCCCGCCGCCGTCTCGACCTGGAGTCGATGGCCCGGTAGATTGCCGGCAGTTCCACGTTCTCGCACGCAGTTGCCGACTCCAGCAGGCTATGGTCCTGAAAGACGAATCCGAATTCGTCGCGACGGACGCTCGCTATGCCGTCGTCGTCGAGAGACGCCACCGCCGAACCCGCGTAGCGATAGACCCCTTCGGTGGGTTCATCAAGGCAGCCGATGATCTGGAGCAAAGTCGACTTGCCGGATCCCGAAGGCCCGGTAATCCAGACGAACTCGCCCGGATCGATCACTAGGGAGATGTCACGCAGCGCGTGAACGCCCTCGCCCTCGTCGGTCTGGAATACCCGGCCCACTCCGTCCAGTTCGATGAGTCTTGGGGCATGCACTAGCTGGCGCAATACGGCGATGACTATGGCGCGATTCGGGAGGTTCTGATGAGAGGAAGGGCCGGGAGAGCCGTCAACCCGTCATGCCTCAGGAACCCAACGGTGGAGGGGGAACTGGATGTGTCTCGACGGCGAAACCCTCGCCGTGCCGTTCGTCCAGCAACACCCGCACGGCTGACGCGGTCCCGTCGATTCGGCTCGTCTCCTCGACGGACACACGCAGGCTGAACGGTCGCACCGCCCCGCCGAAGAGCAGATCGACGCCGATCGGGAACGGCACGTAGACCCGAGTCGACACCGTCTTCGCCAGCTGCCCGGGATCCGGTGTACCGACGTTCTCGAACGGGGGATGTGGGGCGAGTACGCCACTCACGCGGAAGGGCTCGCCGCGTACCAGTATCTCCTCGCCCACGGCCGTGCCAGCCACGCCGAACAAATGGTCCCGAACCGGTCCACCGATGACGGCTACTCGGGCTCCTGCGGCGGCGTCGGCCGAAGTGATGTACTCGCCGCCATCAAGCGGCCAGACGACCTGTCCAGACATTTCCGCCCGCGGCGGCATGCGGTCATCAACGAAAACGACGGCACGGATCTGCTTATCGCCGTAACGGACATCCATAGGCGTCGCGTATGTCATGGACACACGCTTGACGTTCGCAATGCCGTCGGCTATGTCCGACGCGATGCTCTCGTCCAATAGGGCATCCATGCCGAGAACGACGATCTCGCGCTCGGTCGCGGCGGCATCGGTACCACCTGCGGGCTGGCCTCGATCGCCGCAGCCCGAAACGGACAACCCGCCGACCATCGCCAGCATGACCGGAAACCCGGGCATGAGGGCCATCAGACCTGACAGTTCGGATGGTTGCTACGGATAGTAGGGGGGCGGTGTTTGGCACCCTGCCGCAGGCGTGTGCTGCGATGTATAGCCTTGCGCTCCGAAAAGGCCTAAGAGCGCTACCGTCTGCAAACTCATGACGAACGTGACGTGGTTCTTGCAGCAAGGATCTTGAAAGACATCGTAGTGACCCATAGCGCTAACGCTAAGCAACAGAAAAAAGCGAAGTCATCCAAAGTCGGACTCTGCGCATAGGACAATCCCCGTAGTCTCCAAGCCAGCCCTCGAAACCGTCCCACACTCGCCCCATTATGTCAACGGGCCCAGCGCCAGAGCCCGCCAGAGCGCCAGCCCAGCGCCCAAGCGCCCAGCCCTCGGTTTCTCGTCGAGGTTCTGGACGCCGGCAAGTTCGATCAGCGGCGGCCCGGAACCGGCCACGGCCTATTCCGCGTGGCGCCAGCCCCCGCCGAGGGCCGTGTAGAGGTCGACCGCGGCGAGCAGCGTGGCGAGCTTGTTGTCGAGCACCGCGTTGCGGGCGGCGTAGAGCGCGTCCTGGGCGCCGAGCAGCGCCTCGAACTCCTGCACGCCTTCGCGGTAGCGGGCCTCGGTGATGCGCAGCGACTCCTCGGCGAGCGTCACGTCCTCGAGGAGAACCTCGCTCAAGGCGCCGAGCAGGTCGATGTCCGCCAGCGCCACCTCCACGTCGTTGAACGCCCCGATCACCGTGCGCCGGTAGTCGGCCA
>JAPPND010000050.1 GCA_028818795.1 Gammaproteobacteria bacterium
CGAGTGCGAGGACGCATACTGCACCGCTCGGGGATTCCGGCATGAGCGAAATCGCCCCGAAGCGGTGTGCGAAATGGCTGAAAATCCACTTGTGACCGCGGCGGCGGTAATGGATAGAATCCCCGCCCTTCCACCCCGGGATCACCCGCACTTGGAATTCCTGTTCGACTATCTCGGCTTTTTCGCCAAGACGGCCACGATCGTGGTTGCCGTTCTCATCATCCTTTCCGCCGTCACGACCGCAGCGGCCCAACGCGCGATGCGTGGGCCACCCATGGGGCACATCCAGGTCATCCGGCTGAACGAACTCCTGCACGACATGCGCCGGGCGATCGAAGATGCCGGACTGCCCCGGTCTGCCGCGAAGAAACAGCGCAAGCGCGATGCAAAAGCCCGCAAGAAGCAGAAGCACGACGAAGCGCGACGGCGCGTCTTCGTATTGAGCTTCGAGGGCGACATGGCCGCCAGCGGGGTCGATTCCCTACGCCGGGAGATATCGGCGGTTCTGGGCACGGCCAAGGACGAAGACGAGGTCCTGGTACGAGTGGACAGCGCCGGCGGCATGGTGCACGGCTATGGCCTGGCTGCGTCGCAGCTCGCTCGGATTCGCGGCAAGGGCGTCACGCTGACCGTTGCGGTGGACAAGATCGCCGCCAGCGGAGGCTACATGATGGCCGCCGTGGCGGATCGGATCCTGGCGGCGCCCTTCGCGGTGGTGGGTTCCATCGGCGTCGTCGCACAGATCCCCAACGTGCATCGCCTGCTCAAGAAACACGACGTGGATGTCGAAGTGCTGACGGCCGGCCGCTACAAACGCACGTTGGACGTGCTCGGCGAAAACACCGACGAGGGTAGGGAGAAGCTCCGGGACGAACTGCATGATGTCCATGCCCTGTTCCAGGAATTCATCGGCAACTACCGCCCCGGCCTCGACCTCGAGACGGTTTCCACGGGCGAAGCGTGGTTCGGCCAGCGGGCCCTGGACCGCTCGCTGGTCGATGAACTCGTCACCAGCGACGAGTACCTGGCTGCGGCGTGCGACGAGGCGGACATCCTGGAAGTGACCTGGGTGCAGCCGAAGAAGCCGATCGAGCGACTGTTCGGTCAGACGACGCTTGCCGTTGGGAAGCTGATCGACCGGCTCGTGGATCGAACAATGGGGGGATTGAGATGACCGGGGGATTTCGCGCATTCCGGGTGGACAGGACAGGGGATCGTCGGTACACGCGGAGCGTTGTCGAGCGCGACGTCGGCGACTTGCCCGAAGGCGAGTTGCTGATCGATGTCGCCTACTCGTCGCTCAACTACAAGGACGCCTTGTCGGCGACGGGCAATCCCGGCGTAACGCGCAACTTTCCCCACACGCCCGGTATCGACGCAGCCGGAACGGTGCTCACGTCCGCCTCCGAGCACCTGCCGCCGGGCACCGAGGTCATCGTGATTGGCTTCGATCTCGGGATGAACACGCCGGGCGGCTTTGGCCAACGGATTCGCGTTCCCTCGGCTTGGGCCGTGCGAATGCCCGACGGCCTGGACGTCCGCTCGAGCATGATCCTCGGTACCGCCGGATTCACTGCCGCGCTTTGCATCGACAAGCTGGAGCGGACCGGGATGACCCCCGACGGGGGGCCCGTGCTTGTTACCGGCTCGACCGGCGGCGTGGGCTCGGTCGCCGTCAAGCTGCTCGCCAAGCTCGGCTACGAGGTCCACGCCGGTACCGGGAAGGCGGAACGACATGACTATCTGCGAAACCTCGGCGCCAGTGCGATCCTCGCCAGGGAGGATCTGCTTGTCGGGGCCGAACGGCTTCTCGGACGCGAGACCTGGGGCGGGGTGGTCGACACCGTCGGCGGCCCGATCCTCGTCAACGCGGTGAAGTCGTTGCGATACGGCGCAAGTGCCGCAGCTTGCGGATTGGTCGCCTCGGCGGAGATTCCCGCCACGGTGTTTCCGTTCATCCTCCGCCACGTCAACTTGCTCGGCATCGATTCGGTCGAGCTACCCCTGGCGGAGAAGGCAAGGATCTGGTCGAAGCTTGCCGGATCCTGGAAGCTCGACGGACTGGAGCAATTGGTGGAGCCCCTCGCCCTGAATACGCTCTCCGATGCGATCGATCGAATCTTGGCCGGTGACATGGTGGGCCGCGGACTCGTGGATCCGAACGCCTGATGCGCATCTCACCGAATGCGCTGCTTGCGTTGTCCTTGCTTTTGGCGTCTTGCGATGCGGTGCCGGCGGAGAACCCCTTGGTGGAGAAACGCGAAGAGTCCCAAACCGGCTCGGAGGAGTCTCTGCCCCCGGACAGCCTCTTCGGTCACCTGGCCTACGAGGAGACCGAGCAGCCCTTGGCCGACGCGGGGCGGTACCGGGACACCGGCCGGGTGGTGCAACTGCGTTCGGAAGCCGCCCGAGCGTTCCGGGCGATGCAGGCCTCCGCCCGGCTTGCCGGCGTGGAGCTAGTGCCGATCTCGGGCTATCGAACCCGTGGCTACCAGGAAGGCCTTTTCTCCCGGGCCGTGGGCAAATACGGGAGCAGGCAATCGGCAGCTCGCTGGGTCGCCCCGCCGGGATATTCGGAGCACCACACCGGGCTTGCCCTCGACATCGGTGCGCTCGAGAGTCCGGAGACCGACGTTGAACCGACTTTCGAGAACACGCCCGCGTTCGCTTGGCTGAAGGAAAACGCACATCGGTTCGGGTTCGAGATCTCCTTCCCCAGGGACAATCCCCAAGGCGTGTCCTACGAACCCTGGCACTGGCGCTACACCGGCACCACGGGCAGCCAGTAGCGGCGACTGCAACGCGCCCGCCGGGGCGCGTCAATCCCGGCGCAGGGTCTCCGATACCGCGATGGGGCTAGGATAACGGAACACCACGAGGTAGCTCGACAGCAGCAAGGTGAGCACGGTGGCACCCTGCACCACGTGGGCGGCCTCGGCGGACAGCAAGGCGGTGCCCGCGACGAAGACCAGCAGCAGGGAGAACTCGCTCGCCTGCCCAAGCCGGTAGCCGACCTCCCGGGACACCCGATCGGATTCCTTCTGCCAGCGCAGCAGAGCCCGGAACACGGGCGGTTTGGTGGCAACCAGCACAACAGCGAGTACCAGCGTGGGGAGCCACACATCGAGAAGCAGGGACGGATTGATGGCAGCGCCCACGGCGAAGAAGAACAGGACGAGGAAGAAGTCTCTTAGCGGTCGCAGGTTCTCGGTGATGTATTGCGCGATGGGCGAATTGGCGAGCGACACCCCGGCGACGAAGGCGCCGATCTCCCAGGACAGGTAGAGCGCTTGGGACAGGCTGGCGATCCCTAGGCACCAGCCCACGGCCAACAGGAACGTGAATTCCTGGAAGACGTCGAAGCGCGCCAGCAGGGGCACCACGAAGAAACGCACGCCGAGGTAGGCCACCAGGGCGACGACCGGCAGGGCGACGAGCACGGTGAGAGTCGTCGACAGGACTCCGCCTTGGGCGTCGAAACCGGCAAGAATCAAGAGCGCGATGATGGCAAGGAGATCCTGTATCAAGAGCAGGCTGATGACGATCTCGCCAATGTGACGGTGGTGCAGCACCGTCGTCGGCAACAGCTTGATGCCGAGGATCGTGCTTGAGAATACGCAGGCGGTGCCCGCGACCAAGGCTTCGACAAGGGTGAAACCAAAGGCGACCATCACGCCGAAACCCAGGGCGTAGAATACCGCCGTGCTGGCCAAGGCGGTCAACACGGACTCGCCGATCATGTCCTTGAGCTTCGCGGGCGGCAGGTCGAGGCCGACCAGAAACAGAAGGAAAATGATGCCGATTTCGCCGATCTCGGCGAGCAGCCGGTCGTCCGACACGAGGGCGATGCCGTGGGGGCCCACAAGGCAGCCGATCGCGATGTAGGCCACGATGAGGGGCTGCCGCGTATAGAGCGCGACGGCGGCCAGGGCGGCGGCCCCGGTGAAGATGATGAAGAAGGACTCGATGATGCCGACGTGCATGGTGGCTATGGTGCCTCATCGGGACGGCACCGTGTGACGCAACGGGAAGGACCGAGCGGGCTAGCGTGTCCCATCCCGCATTCCCGAGAATGTAGCGGCCCGCCGCCCGACGGCGGCGGGCATTGTCGCTGCGGCGTTGGTGCCCTGCGGTCAGCCTCCGGACACGCGTTCGAACACCAGCAACTGATCCCGGTACCCGAACACGAAACCGACTGCGGGATCGAACTCGAAGAAGAAGACCGAACCCGCCACGTAGAGATGGCGGCCATCGGGACTCTCGCCGAACGACAGGACCTCGTCGTTGCCGGGAATCGCGTTGCCGAACGAGTCGCTGCCGTTGCCCCTGGCGAGGTCCGAGCCGAACAAGGAGTCGTCCGCGCCGACCTGCACCGTAAAGATCTCGCCGCCGCCGCACGCCACATCCACCGCCGTGGCGTCGTGCCGCGCCAGCGGATGCTGGCAGGATCCGAAGCCGCCGCGGAACGACGGCTGGTTCCCCAGGAAAGCCGGATTGGCGCGGTCTACGAGGTCGAACGCGAGGGTATCGGCGCCGTTGCTGCCGACCGAGAGGAACAGATGCGACCCGTGGACCGTCAACCCCCGTACGTCCGAGAGCCCTTGCACCACGGTGCCGTCTTCGCCGCCGGTGACGCTGCCGTTCTCGATGATGGTGGAGATTCGTAGGTCGCCGGTTTCGGTATCCCGCTCCATCGCGATCAGCGAGTACTCGCCCGCATCGTTAGCGATGGCGTAGATGTTCTCGCCATCCGCGGTCATCGCCGCCCGGGAAACGTCGGGGATCATGTTGACGCCCGCGGAACTCAAGGCGTCGTGTCCCTCGTCGAATTGGAACGTCTCGATCAGCCACGGCTTCATCACGTGGTGCACGAAGTCTCCCTCGACCAAGACATCGCCGAGGGGACACGGCGCGCCGTCGATGCTGCCGGCGTGCTCGATCCCACCGTCCGCCGACGCCGTGAACTTGAGCCACTCGTCGCATCCGGCGACCAGCAAGGCGGCACCGGCTTCGTCCCATATCATCTGCGTGGGCGGATTGAAAAAGCCGTCTATGACCGGGTAGTCCTCGAGCGTATCGGTCAAATTCACTTCCCCGGTGGCCGGATCCCTGTCGAAGACCAGGATGCCCGCCGCCGACGCCACGTAGAGTTCAGTGCCATCGGCGTTGAAGGCCTGGTTGCCGAGCGTTTCGAGTTCGACTACCGAGCCGTCGCCGGCGATCGTGCCATCCGCGACGCTGTCGACATAGCGCAGCAGGGCGGGCGGATCCGACGGTCCCCAGGAGAGCTCGAAGTCCCCGCGTTGTGCGCCGCCAAAGCCGTCGGCGTCCCGGTAGTAGGTCCCGAGGCGCAGCACGTACCGCACACCCGCCTCGGCGTGTATTGTCGCGGCGAAGGCGCCGAGGTCCTGGCTTGTCCGGACGAGTACCATTTCTCCGTCGGCACCGATCCGGTAGATGGCGAGTTTCGAACCGCGCGGGCCGTCCAGCTCGAAGCGGATCCAGCCGCTTTCCGCCGGCTCGAACGTCCACCACAGTGAAGAGTCGCCCAGCGAGCCGGTGCGCTCGCCCTTCTCGTTGGTCGCGAATTCATTGGATCCGCGCACGGATCCGCTCATGCCGGCAAGCGCAACGGCATTGGCGAAATCGTCGTTCTCGGGCGTCGGCCCCCACTGCATCAAGAGCAAGGCCGACGGAATCGAAACCTGCGCGGCATCCCGGGGGAGCCCGATGGCAACCCGATAGGCTTTGTCGGCGCGGGCGTCGAACGCCATCTGCAGTTCCATCGTCTCGTCCCCCTCGTCCATCGCGACCACTTCCAGCGAGGCGAGGTCGTGACCGGCGAAGACCGCCATCTGCAGCGGCGCCTCGTCGGCGATGAAACCAGCGATGCGGTTGACGAGCCAGGTGTAGCGTCCGTCAGCGGGGGCTTGCCAGCTCCACCACCGGTTCGGACACCCGACGCTGCGGGTTCGCCGTGCTCCACGGTCAGGTCGTTGAATGCAACGTTGCCGAATCCGAAGCCGCCGAACGTCGGCGCGGCGCTTGCGAAGTCGAGACCGACTGCTGCTCGTCCGGGCCGATCTCGCCCACGACGATGGTGGCCCCGTCCCGCACTAGCGATCGCTCGAGCCCGTCCTCGCGGTACACGGTGCTGTCGTCGGCGGTGTAGGAGAGTTCGTCGCAGGCGATCGAACCCACTGCCGTCCGGCACTCGACGCGAAGGTTGGCGCCGGCCGCCACGTAGGCCGCGGATTCGAGCGTCACGTCCACGTCGAACGACCCACCGGGTGCTGCTTCGATTTCGTCGCTATCGACGGCTACGCTGAGGGCTGGGGACGAGTCGCCGCGGATCACCGTCCATGCCAGGCCCGCGCGCGGCGCCGGTCCGTAGATGCGGTTCGGCAACACCTTCAGGCGGTACACGCCCGCAGGCGGGTTCGGGACGATGACCCACTCGACGTTGTCGATCCGGGAGCGGGAGTTGTAGTGCCCGCAGGCGGCGATGTCCCCGCAGGACGCGCCCCGGTCTAC
>JAPPND010000226.1 GCA_028818795.1 Gammaproteobacteria bacterium
TCGATCTCGCCCACACGCCGGGCGAAGGTCGCCAGTTCGGCTGCGGACAGGCCCTCCTCCTCGCGGTGCCGGAGGGTCATCCAAAGCGTGAAGTCGTGCTGGCTGATCGCGCCGTCGTGCAGCCGGAACGACAAATCGTCGAGCCGAGCCGCAGTCGAGGCACGGGCATCCAGAGCATCGGCGAGCAGTTCGTAGCACCGGGTCTGGTTGCGTCGCTCGGACTCGGGCAGCGCCGGGACATAGCGTTCCAGTTCGCGCCCAACTTCTGGCATCTCCACCAGCACATCGAACAGCATGCGCCTATCATCCTCGACTCGACTCGACCCGAAGAGGGCCGAGATCGCGCCAGTTGGGGCAGAAGGCCCGTAGCGCCAAGCATTCCGTTCTCGCTCGGCGAGCGGCAGCGACAGCACGCTGCCGGGACTCGGCGGGTAGTAGCGACGGTCCCCGTCTCCGCCCGGGGCCGTCATTCCGCGCCAAACCGCCCGCAACGACTCGCCGGTGTTCTCGATGGTATCGGGCAAGGCGGTCGTCTCCTCCGAGGCTCGAGAGTCGTTCGATGACTTCGCGGGGTCCGTATGCGCAAGTCCGGCCTCCCTCAACCGGTCGATATTGCGTTGCACGACTGGCGTGTAGGGATTGTAGGGACTCGCGATTGGACCGGGATAAAACCGCCGAAACAACCCGGAACTGACACCGCCGCTCCGCGACATCTTGTCGAGCAAGTCGTCGACGACGGCTTGGTCGCGCAAGTCCGGTCCGCCATCGGTAACCAGCGCAAGGGCCGCGCCGAACCTGCCCTGGGCAAGGAATCGAAAGTAGAGCGCAGCGCGCAGGAACTCGTCCCCGGGGTTCTCCCGGTAGAAGTCGTGGAGCGCTTGCTCGGCCGCAGACCAGTCTCCAAGACTGAGCAGTGCGTTGATGCCGTCGAGACGGTAGCGATCACCCTCGGGGTCGAGGGCCGCGAACTTGGGGGCGAGTACCGCCTTCCGCTTGAGCTGCTCCCGTGGCACCGGGCCGAAGCTCGTAAAGGTCAGCTCGTACGCCAGGCTTGCCGTCTCCGGCGGGACCGCCTCGACCCGTTCGACGGCGGCGAGGATGCGCTCGCGTTCGTCGTCGAACCAATGCCCAATGGCCCTGCTGTAGGCCATGCCCGAGCGCCAGAGTCCGGCCTTCGAGAGTTCGAGGAGTCCCTCGAAGCGACCTTGCGGGGTTCCCTCGTGGATGTCCTTCATCACCGCAACGAGGTCGATCTCCGTCGATGAACCACCCTCGAGGTGCTCGGCCATGGCGTAGACCACCTCGGCGTTGCTGGGATGGATGTCGAGCAGCAGAAACTGCATCAGGTTGCCAAGCATGTAGGGGGACGAGAGTTGCTGCGTCGCCAGGTAGGCGGTTGCCGCTTGTGTCGCAGCGGTCCGCTGTTCGATCGAAAGCTCGACCGCGAGTACGTCAGAGACAGCAAGCGCAACGTCGGGAGGCCGGATCCGATTGTCGCCGTCTCGACGGGCGAGACTGGCCAAGAAGGCGATCTGTTCGTCAAGCGTGCCCTTGGTCTTCACATACCGCCAGACGCCCGGTAGTACCCGGTAACCGCTGAAGGGGGCGGGGCTCTGCGAGGCGTCGCCTTGGCCGATCAACTCGATCAAATCCGCCACGGAAGCGAACTCCCTTCCGAGTGTCTCCTCCATGGCGGGAACCAAGTGCGGCGAGTCGCCGAGAAAAGCCAGGAACGCGCTCGCATCGTCCTTCAATGTCGTCGCAACCGGCATGACGAGCCGACGGAACGCCGATACGTCGAGCAGAAACCACGCATTGACCAGGGCATCGGCGTAGCTGCCCTCCGCGATCCGGTCGCGGAGCACCTCGACGAGAACTTCCTCGTCCCCGACGAAACGCGCCAATTGCACTGCATTGCGGAAGTTGCCGCTACGTTTCGCCTTCTCGAGCTGGCGCTGCAAAAGAGAACCCTCCGCCGCGGTCGACGGCGACGGTTTCTCGTCGTCCTCGGGAAAGACCTTGGCGATAGCCGAGTCGATGCGCCCGGCCAGTTCCCGGGCGCCGACGGCCCCCGCTAGGCGGTTAGCGAATTGCGCGGTTCGATCAAGGCGCGGAAACTCCCCGACGCCCTTGTCCGCGATGTCCTCCATATCGAGGATCTCCTGCAACGCTTGGTCGAACATCGCCTCGACGGCGCCGAGCCGTTCCTTCGCGGTTTCGGCAGCTTGCGGCCAGGTACCGAGCAGGCCCTGCGTTAGGAACTCGAAGTAGGTCTGGTAGTCGCGACTCGTGCCGAGATTGGACCGACCGGCGAAACCGATCATTGTCGAACCGGGATTCGAGGCGCGCCTGCCCGGCCGGGTCAGCGCCTCGCCCCGCAGCAGGTTTCCGAGACCGCGCAGGTACATCTCATTCGCCACGTCGAAGTGACCGCGGACCTCCTGCAGCATGGCGTTCCTCGCCAGCAGGGTCAGATCATCCCGGTTCACCGACAGTGCCCGGGCGTAGTTTTCCAACGCGCGTTCGGGATGCCCGGCGTCGTAGAGAAGATCCGCCTTCGTCTTGTCGATGTCGATCAGGCCGGTGATGTCTTCGATCCTGTCGAGGGCCTTCTCCGCACCCGCGACATCGTCCTTTTCGAGCAACGCCTTGCCCAGATTGATGTACACGTCCGGCGGGAGGGCCTGGCGGAGTCCGATCAGGCGTCGACCGTGAATCAGTCGTCGCTCGGGGTTGCCGCGGCCCGTGTCGAACCCGGCGAAACCCGTGCTCGGCGTTGCCAACGTGACAAGCTCCCGAAGGATGGCGGGCCGCCGGATGCCGGCTAGCGGGAGGGAGTTCTCCAGCGCAAGGAAGACTCCCTCGGTGTCCTCCGTCTCCTGGGCGATGTCCGCCAGCAACTGGTAGAGGTAGAACTTGCCGTCGTGCGCCGTGATGCGTTCCAGGATCACGCGCTGCGACCACTGGAAGATGCCGCGCATCTCGGGAGTCAGCGCCTCGCCGAAGGAACGAGCGCCGATCATGTTGATGATGCCATCCACGGCGACGACGAAGGCGTTGTCGTCTGCGGCGTGCTCGGCCGCGTACTGCAGCATCGTCACGGCTTCGTCGGCGCGCCCGGCGCTCTTCATGCGATCCGCCATCAAAAGCAGGTTGTCGCTGTTGTCCGGGTTGCGGACCAGCGCCCGACGGTAGCTCTCGATCGCTTCTGCATCGAAACCGCCGAGCGACAGGACGCCCGCTTCGAACTCGCCGCTGACCCGCGCGGCGTCGAGGGCGTGCAATCTTGCGAGCCAGCGTTGAATCTCGCCGTAGCGTTCGTCGCTGTCCTCGGCCAGATCGTGGGCGAGCAGGTTCAGGACGAGGTTCTGCACATGCTCCGATTCGTTGTCCGGGTCCTGGTGGACCAGCTGGCGGAGCACCCGGTCGTAGCCCGGGTAGTCGTTCTGCAGCCGGTAGACGTTGGCAAGCTGTCGAAGCCGCTCCACGGGGTCCACCCGGGCGGATCTCGCGTATTCCTCGACGACCTCGGTCGCCGACAGCGTATCGCCCACTTCGGTGTAGACGCGTACCAAGAGATCCATCTCGTTGCGGTCCGCCCGACCCGCATAGAGCTTCTCTTCCAGTTCCACGACGATGTCCGCCAGGGTGTTCGACTCCGCCGCCAGGAGCAGAAGCTGGTCCTCGGCGAGACTGCGCCGGGCCGGGCTGTCGACGCTGACCCAAAGGGCGCGCCAGGCCTCAAGGGCATCCTGCTTCCGGTCGGCAAGGCTGTAGAGCCAAGCCAGGCGCATGCGCTCGTTGTAGCCCAAGCCGTCCTGCGTGGACTCGAGCGCATCCATGATCTCGAGCGCCTGCTCCGGGCGGTTCATTTGTTCGTAGGCGTCCGCGAGATCGCGCACGGCGTCGTCCTCCGGGGGCAGAAGCGCTCTCATGCGCTCGAGGATCGCCTGCGCATCGTCGTCTCGGCCCCGTTCGAAGCGTGCATCGAACAGGAACAGCAGCCCCTCGACGTGTTCCCCGGTCGCCGCCATCTGCCGCTCGACCATCGCAACGGCCTCCTCGAGGAATCCCATGCCGATCATCTGTTCGCCGGCGGCGACAACGGCCTGCGCACGGTTCGCGTTGGCGCCCTCGAACAGCCGCCACACGTCGAGGGCATCGTCGTGGCGGGCGAGGCCCACGTAGTGCGAGGCCAAGCCGGCGTACCAGTCCACGACGTCCGGCTCGGCCGACATCAGCCGGCGGTATTCGCGGACCATGTCTTCCGGCCTGCCGGCGGACTCGTAGAGCTTGATGAGCCGCTGCCGCGCTTCTACGTCGACGCCGCTGCCGTGGCCCGCAACCGATTCGTAGAACGCGACCGCGTCGCCGTAGCGCTGCGTCTCGATGAGGAGGTCGACCCGCAGTTCGTCGAGCATGGCCGTTCCCCGCGCCCCGCGCTCGTCCAGACCATCGACAAGCTCGGCCAGGGTGCCCTCATCCCGATGGGATTCGACAAGCAGCATCAAGGCGTAGCGGGCGTCGATCTGCAATCCGGCCGCCTCGAACGCACGCCAAGCTTCGCGCTGGGCCACGGGATGCGCGCCCGACGCCAGCGCCCACTGCGCGAGGCGCAGGTGCTCCCGGTACGCCCGGCCCGGGTCATCCTTCACGGCCCGGTAGATCTCGCTGCCCAGGTCGGGATGCCCGAGAACGGCCAGCGCGATCGCCGCCCGGTTCTTGAACGATTGATCGCGCTCGCGCGCCAAATCGATCAGGGCCTCGACGTTGCGCGCCCGGGCCTCGGCCATGGTGAGGCGAATGCGGATGAACTCCGCTTCTTCTTTTCGCTTCGTTGCAGCCAGGGCACGCTCGTAGAAGGTGACGGCCGCCTCGACATCCCCCGCCACGTCTAAGAGACGTGCCATGAGGAGCAGACCGTCCGTGGTTTCGCGGTGATCCATCGCGGTCTCGATGGCAGCCAGGGAAGCGGCACGATCCCCGTGGCGCCAATGGATGTGCGCGATCACCAGGTGGATGTTGGCCCGCTGTTCCGAGGATCGGTTCCGGGCGGCCGCGAATACGGCGAGCCGTTTGAGCGTCCGTTCGATCCCGCCGTCGCCGACGATGGCGTCGTCGTAGACACCGCGGATCGCATCGACATCTAAACGTGCCGACTCGCGGCTGGCCTGGATGACCTCCGCCAACGGCGAGGCGGCATGGACTGCGAACGGCGACGCGCCGCCGAGCGCCCAGCAGATTCCGAGGAGCGGCGCTAGGCGGCGGCTTCGAGCCACGCCCCTCTGACCGCAGGGTTGGCTATTCGCCGAGCAGACCGGCCAAGGTCTCCGACACGTTCGTGCCGCGCAGGTGCCTGGCCACCGTCTTGCCCTCGGTGGACACCAGGAAGTTGGCGGGAATCGCCTTGACCCGGTACAGCTTGGCGACCGGACTGCCGAACGCCTGGTTGTCCGAGACGTTCAGCCAGTTGATGTCGTAGTCGTCCTCCGAGGCAACGCGCCAGTTCTCGGGATCGTCGTCCAGATTGACGGCGAGGATCTCGAAACCGTTGCTTCGGAAGCGTTCGTAGGCCTCCTGGAGATGCGGAATCTCGCCGATGCAGGGACCGCACCACGACGCCCAGAACTCGACCAGGGTGTACTTGTTCTCGCGCAGGACATCGCGCAGCCGGACTTCCTCGCCGGCCAGGTTCAGGGCGGTGAAATCCTTGATCGCCTTCGCGGCAGCCTCGTCGCGGCTGTCGATGAGCGCGTTGATGAGCTCGATGCTCAAATTCTCGCCGAGTATCGCTTCAAGCTCGGCCAGAACGGCGATCTGTTCGGGATCCTCCGTGTCCCGCCACGCACCGGTGCGATCCTTCCACCCATGGCGCAGCGCCAGCACCCGTGCATGCGGGTCTTCGTGCTTGTCGTATATGCCGCGCAGTCGATCGACTTCCTGATCGTCCGGCGTTTCCTGCACGGAGCCGATGAGGGCTTGGTAGTCCCCGCCGGAGAACCCGAGGACTGATCCGTCGGCCACGAGTTCGTGGCGACCGCCTGGCTCGACGATGCCCCGCGCCCGGGGACCGTCGTCAACGACCACGACGAACTCGGCCCCCAGGGGCGCGTCGAGCTCCGCGCGCATCGTTGCCTTGCCGTTCTCGATCAAGGCCAGGTCGAGCACCTCGAATCCGCCCGCTTGCCGTGGATCGGGGTAGCCGAACTCGATGAGCTCGCCTTCGTAGCCTTCGAGACCCACCGCCTCAACCGTGGTTTCCGCACCGGCAACCGCGTACCCGGCTGCGGCCGCAGCACCCACGGCCACGGCGATCCGCGCCCACCCCATTCGATTTGCACCATTCGTGGTCATGGACCATGCCCCCTTGCCGATGGCCGTTTGACGCTCGCGGTCTATTGTAGTTCACCGAGGCTCCGCCCGCTTGCCCA
>JAPPND010000004.1 GCA_028818795.1 Gammaproteobacteria bacterium
CCTGGCGACCTGGCGACGGTGGGACGGGCTTGTCCCGTCCCGTGTTGGCAAACGCGGTAGGGCGCCCTTCGAGTCTCCCCAGTTCTGGGGACGCGAGACGTGTCGTGGTTGGCGTAGTGTGGGCCTCGTCGTTCTTCGATGGAGAAACCGCGATGAATGACCGAGACCACACGCAACGGCTGAAGCAACTGCGGATTGGATGGGTCGGAACTGCTCTGGCCGCGATCCTCGTGGCGGGACCGACCTATGCTGCCGAGGCGAACGGGGCAATGGCGACGACGAGACCGACGACGTCGAGACGCTCGTGGTCACCGGGACGCGGTTGGACCGTCAGATCAGCGGCGCGCCGGTGCATGTCATCACCCGCGAGGAGATGGCGGCGCGGGGCATCGCCTTGATCGAGGATGCCGTGCGCTCGCTGCCGCAGAACTTCAGCGAGGTCAACGCGGCCGCCACGCTCGACAACTCGCTGAACTCGGTGGGCACGATCGGCCAGTCGTCCGTCGACCTTCGGGCGCTCGGGCGCGGTTCGCTGGTGCTGGTCAACGGTCGACGGTGGGTTCAGTCGTCCACCTTCGGCGACGGGACGGTCAACCTGAACGGCATCCCGTTCAACGCCGTGGAACGGATCGAGGTGCTGGCCGACGGCGCGTCCGCCATCTACGGCGCGGATGCCCAGGCCGGCGTCATCAACTTCATCCTGCGTTCGAACTTCGTGGGCGGCGAGACCAGCGTGCGCCAGGACATCGGTGCCAACGACGGCGATGTCCTGAGGTTCGATCAGACCCTCGGTTTGACCTGGGACGGTGGCCAGGCGATGGCAGTGGTCGGCTACCAGGAGAACGAGGCCGTGAACCGCCAAAAGGCAGGCTTGACCACGCTCGATTTCAGACCGCTAGGCGGGGCGGACCAGCGGGGCACGTTTGCCACACAGCCCGGCAAGGTCGGGTACGGCTTCCCGGGGAGCTTCTTCCAGTTCATCACCTTGGGATCGCTGCCTGCGGGGGATGACGGAACGCAAGGAGTCGCCGCACGCCTCTCGCCCGCGGACGTGACGCCGTACGACTCCGCGCTGAACGGCGCGACCGCCGTTTCCGACACCTTGACCGCATACCTCCAGGTCAGCCAAGCGCTCAGAGGCGGCACCGTCGAACTCTACGGCGAACTGAACTACGCCGAGAGAATTCCCACACCACGGGAACCCCGCTCGCGGGCGTCTTCACGGTCCCACACACCAACCCCTACAACGACGTGCCGCCGTTCCCGCCTTTCGCGGTCACGGTCGGCTACGTCTTTGAGGCGGAGACCCTTGCGGGGTTGACGAACTCGTTACCGGGGACGGCCCCGGGGGCGCCAACACGAACACCGCGAGCCAGCGCGGCCACCTGCTCACTTTGGACGGCGGCCTGTTCGATCTGCCGGGGGGCAGATCGCAGCTTGCGCTCGGTGTCGAGATCCGCACGGAGACCCTCGACTACACGACGGACCCGTCGCGCAGAACGCTGATCATCGTCTTGAAGCCCGAGCGCGAAGCCACGTCGGTGTTCGGCGAGTGGAGCTTTCCGATCGTGGCGGAACACAACACAATCCCCGGCGTGCACTCGCTTGGCGCGAAGCTCGCGGTCCGCGCCGACGACTATGCTTTCTCCGGTCCATTCGATGGCCCGGACGCCCCGTCGCGCGGGAAGTCCTTTAGCCACACCTCCCCCAAGGTGGATCTCGCCTGGCATCCCGTCGAGTCTTTGAAGATCCGGGCATCCTGGGGCGAATCCTTCGTCCCGCCGCTTACGCGCAACCTCTTCTCGTCCACGAACGGTCCGTTCAACTTCGTCCGGGTCGTGGACTCCGAACACCCGGGGGCCGGGTTGCAGTTCCCGGATGCCTATTTCACCGGAAATCCCGACTTGACCCCGGAAGTCGCCGACAATCTGTCCGCCGGTTTCGACTGGGACCCGGCGGCTTGCTCGAGGGGCTCTCGGTGGCGGCGACCTACGTCGACATCGACATCTCGGACCGCGTCGGGAGCGGCACCCTCATCGGATTCCAGAGCCCGGAACTCTTGTTCGAGATTCCCGGTATGGTCGAACGGGCACCCGATGGATCCATCGCACGCCTCAACCTGCTACCCGTCAACATCGCCAGCCGGCAAAGCCGCTCGGTCGACTTAAACGTTAGCTACCGCTTCGACACGGCCCTGGGCGCGGTCCGGGTTGGGCTGGACGGCACCTATACCGATTTCCTGCGCGACACCACGCTGCCGGGTGCGGACCCAATGCATCTGCACGGCACGCCGGCCGGGCCGGAGCGCATCAAGGGTCGCGGATTCGTCAACCTCGCCCGTGGCGATCTGACCGTGAACGTCAATGCCAACTACTCGAGCAGCTACTACAACACCTCGTTTTCCGCTCCCCACGACGTCGACAGCTACCTGACCTTCGATCTCACCGGCTCGTACGAGTTCGGAGACTCGGGCTGGCAGATACACGCCGGCAGCAGAAACCTGTTCGATGCGGATTTCCCCTTCTTCAACGGGGCCGGGACTCCTTGGGATCCCCGGCGTGTCGACACCCGAGGCCGAATCGTCTACCTGCAGGTCAAGAAGGCCTACGACCTGCCGTTCTAGGAGAATACCGATGATCAGAACCATGTTAGGGGGCATCGCGACGGTGGCGGCGCTGTCACCACTGGCCGCGGGGATCGAGTTCTTCGAAGGCAGTTGGGACGACGCGTTCAAGGCAGCCGAAGAGAACGGCCAGCTTGTCTTCGTGGATGTCTACACCGAGTGGTGCGGACCCTGCAAACTGATGGACGCCAACGTCTTTCCCAAGGATGCGGTCGGCGACTATTTCAACGCCCGTTTCGTCAACATCAAGCTCGACGCCGAAGACGAGGATGTGAACGGCCCCGAGATCGGCGATCGCTACGACATCAGCGCCTATCCCACCTTGCTGTTCCTGAACCCCGACGGGTCCGAGCTCGGGCGCGGCGTGGCGGGGCTCGAGGTCGAACAGTTGATCCAACTGGCCAAGGAAGCCACGGGAGAGGCGTCGAGTGGATTCGGGGAAATGGCCGCGAAGTACGACGCCGGGGAACGCGATCCCGCCTTTGTCCGCGCGTTCCTGGAGACGGCGCAGGTCGCAGGCGCGAAGCTACACGGCGATGTCGAGGCAATGGTCGCGCACCGGGAACGGATGGCACCGGTATTCGACGAATACTTCGCGAGCCGGGACAAGGAAACCCTCGTCAACGCCGATGACTTCGCGGTCATCGGCGCCTACAAGGGCAAGGTCGTGCGCGGCGATCCGGCGGTCGAGTTCGTCATCGACAACTACGACGCCTTCGCCGCGGTCGCACCCGAGAACGCCGTCGCGGCGTTCGTGCTGGAGTCCAACTACTACACAGTCCAGGGCCTTGCCAACGCTGGCGACGACGCCTATCTCGGACAGCTCGACATGCTCGATGGGCCCCTGCGTCGTGCGGCCGAGTTCCAGCGCGACCTCGAACCCGACAGCCCGTTGCTGCGGGAATTCCAGGAGGAGAACTTCCGCAACGGGTACCTCGCGCAAACGGGTCGCTGGGCCGAACTCAAGCAAGCCGTCGAGGCCCGCCTTGCCAAGCCGGGCGCCAATCGCGCTCGGGTATACACGTCCGCCAGCAATAATTTCCAACGCGCCGACGCGGAGGAGTACCGGTTGCTTGCCCACGAATACGCCGAGAAAGGCTACGAACTCGATCCATCGGACCCGTTCGCGGCGATGACCTACGCGAGATCCCTCGAGCAGAGTGGCCGGAATGCCGAGTCCATGGCCGTTCTCGAAAGGGCCCTCGCCGAGGTCACGGACCCGGAAAGCGGCATCGCGAACGTGCTCACGGCGCAATTGGCAAGCCTGAAAGAGCCCGCAGCCCCGTAGACCAATGGGGTAGCAGGTCGCGAAGCAGCGGTCCGTTTTCAGAGATATCGCACACCATTTGGTGCTATCGTCCTGCATAAAGCGCCGTTGCGGTCAGGCAGAGTACCACCGCAACCACATCGGGAAGTCGAGACGATGGCCAGCGGCGACAAATCGCAACCGGGTACCGAAACAGCAACTGCAAGGGTGCCGCAGCGGCGTACCTTGTCTCTTCCATCTTGGCTCGACGGGCGCACCATCGCCGTCTTGACGGGCCTAGCGTCCATAGCGGCCATGGTTCAGACGTCCCATTCACGGCTCAGCGACGACATCCATCGCCTTCGCGACGAGATGTATGCGATGCGAACGGAGTTGCGGCAGGAATTTCGAGCGGAAATCAGCGGCTTGCGGCACGAGTTGCACGGGGAAATCGCCGGCTTGCGGAAGGAGTTGCGAGGGGAAATGGCCAGCTTGCGTCACGAGCTCACCGCGAAGATCGATAAGCTCGACGATCGACTTCGCATCGTGGAAATCGACGTCGCTGCCATCCGCACCCATCTCATGGGCTTTGACGCTCGCCCGCCCCACGACGAGCCGCAACACGAACCGTCGTAGGGGACGGGCTTGTCCCGTCCCGTTTTTTGCGAAAAGTGGGCCTCAAAGCGTCTCACCTCGCGGTGGCACCGAGAACGGCCTAGCCAATCGGTATCGTTTGACAGTACCTTGAGGCGCACTGGTTGGGACAGACCATGCTTCGGTTGCATAGCGTGGGCAGACCCGGGAATCTCCGCTCAGTCGACAAGCGGGAGGTATGAACATGCGTTGCTTGATTGCGGTGTCCGCGCTCACCACCTTGGTAACGGGCTGCACGGCGACCACCGCCGTCGACAATGTCGGCGAACCGTTCGAGCACTACGAAGTCGTCACCTCGCCGGCGAAGCACCAGACGCTCCTGTTCGGATCGTTCGACGGCCAGGCGCCGCTGGCGGTCGTTCGCGTGGACGGGACGGGACAGCGGCACGTTCACCTGCTCACCTTCGACGGCAGCCAATGGATCCAGAAAACGCAAGTTGCGCTCAAGCCGGGCGTGCTGTTCGTGGACGTCGCCCGAATCGACGGCGACGACCGCTTCGTCACCTATCGGTCCACGGGTGTGCACCGGCTCGACCTGGACACGCGGACGGAGCATCTCCTCGTCGATGCGACGACCGACTTCCACGCACCCGAAGGCGCCGGCATTCCGCACCTCGACGTGATGCGCGACCTGAACGGCGACGGGCGCGACGATCTGTGTCTACCCGACATGGATGGCTTCTGGCTCGCCCTTCAATCGAGCGATGGTTCGTTTGCAGACCCTGTGAAGATCGGCGTCCCGGAACCGTTTCTCGACGCGAAGGCATACGGCGACAAGCGGACCTACGGCGAGGTGGGAATCACGCCGCAGAACACGCCCTGGTATCTGCGCCGGGTCCATCGACTGGACTTCGACCGGGACGGACGTCAAGACCTCGCGTTCTGGAACAACGACCACTTCCTCGTCTACCTCCAAGACGACGCGGGCGGATTCTCGGGACCGCCCGCCAAGTTCGAGACCGACGTGCCGTTCGACTTCGACGGACCCTACTCCCTCGCCTTCCAATACGGCGACACCGGCGTGGCGTCGATGCTGCTTGGATTCGCCGATCGGAAGGAGCTGACTATCCTGAATGGATTCGAAGACCTAGACGCCGACGGTGTCGCCGACCTCGTGACGTTCACCCTTTCCGGTCGGAGCCCGCTACGCTTGGCCGGCCGCTACCACGTCCACTTCGGCCGTCCGACGCCGGGCGGCACGTCCTTCGCGGCCGAACCCGACACCTCGGCCACGGCGCCCGGCAGATCGGCAGGCGGCACGGCATGGGGCTACGCCTCGCAGATGTACTTGGATTTCGACAACGACGGGGCGACCGACATGGGGCTGGCCGCCGTCAACACAAGCCTCGGCGGCATGGTTCGGGCGATGGCCGCCAACTCGATCTCGATGGAACTCGCCCTCTACGGGCTGCGTGACCGGCAGTACCCGGTTCGGCCCGACTGGACCCGAACGGTGCGTACGCGTTTCGCGCCACTGGACAAGCGGGGACCGATGTTTCCGACGGTGCTTGTCGGCGACGTCAACGGTGACGGTCGTTCGGACCTCTTGACCGGCGAGCGATGGGACGAACTCAACGTCTTCCTCGGCACACCGGGCAAAGACCCGGTGGCCAGGCGGCCCATCAAGGTAGCCGTCGACCTCCCCGGGAACGAACTCAATGCCCGGCTCGCGGACCTCGACAAGGATGGCAAGGAGGACCTCGTGATCCAACATCCGTCGGCTGGGGAGCCGGGCCGGATATCCATCCTGATGGCGCAATAGTGCCCCGCGAACGGCGCTCTGCCTGGCTCTGACCCATGGGAATCTGCGACCCGTGAAATCACACCGCCTCGGCAGCGGGACGGGCCGGGTGGCCGAGGGTGGTTACCCTCCCCCGGCTCCCGCAGA